>NZ_QUAL01000084.1 GCF_003579925.1 Jiangella rhizosphaerae
CCGCTGCCCGACGCGGTCGGCGATGCCGCCGGCGAGCGGGGCGCCGACGGCGTTCGCGACGGCCAGCGCGCCGGCGGCGAGGCCACCGGCGGCGTACCGGCCGGTCGCGTCGGACACCAGCAACAGCGTGCCGAGCTGGCTCATGGCCAGCGGCAACCGGCCCAGAAAGGCGACGACGACGTAACCGACGCCGGCCAGCGAGAGCAGCCGGCGATACGAGGAGAGAGGGGACACGACAGGACTCCGGAGGAACGCTTCAGCGGCGCGCCTCCCCACCACCAGGTCGCGCACGAAGCCCTGTGCTGTCAGCAAGTCTAGCAAACCCGCCCCCGCTCCCATGATCATCAAAGAAACGGGGCGCTATGACGCCCCGAATCCTGGACGATCCGCGTCGTCCACAGATCGACGATCGGGTCTGGCCTGACGGGCTGCGGTGACGCACGCTGGCAGGTGTGGATCTCGACGCCCTCCTGGACCTGCAGCACGGTGTGATCGGCCGTGCCCAGGCGCTGGCGGCCGGGTGCACGACCGACCGGATCAAGTGGCTCGTCGCGTCCGGGCGCTGGCAGCGGGTGCACGCGCACACCTACGCGACGTTCACCGGTCCGCTGCCGTTCGTGGCGCAGGTCTGGGCGGCGATCCTGCGCGCCGGCCGTGGCGCCGTCGCCAGTCACCGGACCGCGGCCTACCTCGACGGACTGTGCGACGATCCCGGCCCGGTCATCCACGTGACGGTGCCCGCCGACCGCTACGTCGGCGGCAAGGTCGACGGCGTCCGCATCCACTACTCGCACCGCCTCCCGCTCACCCGGCACCCGTCGAAGAATCCGCCGCGCACACGTCTCGACGAGACGGTGCTCGACCTCGTCGACGTCGCACCCCACCCGCGCGAGGCCGAGACCTGGGTGACCGCGGCCTGCCAACGCCGCCTCACCACCCCCGAACGACTCGCCGACGCGCTCGGGCGGCGGAAGAAGATCCGCTGGCGCCCCATGGTCGAGGCGATGCTCGCCGACGTCGCCGACGGCGCCCAGTCACCCCTGGAACTGCGGCACCTGCGCCGCGTCGAACGCGCCCACGGCCTGCCCACCGGCTGCCGGCAGCGGCGCGTCGCCGGGCAGCGGGTCATCTGGATCGACGTCGACTACCCCGACTACGGCGTGCGGGTCGAGCTCGACGGCCGCATCGGCCACACCGGCGAAGGACGCTTCCGCGACCGCCACCGCGACAACCGCGCCACCGTCGACGGCCACGCCACCCTCAGATACGGCCACGCCGACGTCTTCGGCGACCCCTGCGCCGTCGCCGCCGAACAGGCCCGCGTCCTCCAAGCCCGCGGCTGGACCGGCACCCCGCGCGCCTGCCGACCCGGCTGCCCGGCCCCGTCCCCGTGATGATCATGGCGCGAGGAGAATGGGTGGCATGGAGGACCTCGAGCGGCGCTGGGCCGCGCTGGCCGGCGACTCGCCCGCGGCGGCGGAGGCCGGTGCACAGCTGCTGGCGCGCTGGCGCGAGCCGCACCGGCACTACCACTCCGACGGGCACCTGGCCGCCGTCCTCGACGCCGTCGACGAGCTGGCCGACGCCGCGAGCGACCCTGACGCCGTCCGGTTCGCGGCCTGGTTCCACGACGCCGTCTACGCGGGCACGCCGGGTGAGGACGAGGCGGCCAGCGCCCGCCTCGCGCGCGAGGTGCTGACGGGGCTCGGCCGGCCGGCGGCCCAGGTCGACGAGGTCGAGCGGCTGGTGCTGCTGACCGCCGGCCACGATCCGGCGCCGGGCGACGGCAACGGCGCGGTGCTCTGCGACGCCGACCTGGCGGTGCTGGCCGGCCCGCCGTCCGACTATGCCGCCTACGCGGCGGCCGTCCGCGACGACTACGCGCACGTGTCCGACGCCGACTTCGCCGCCGGCCGGGCCGCCGTGCTCGAGGGCCTGCTGGACCGGCCGGCGCTCTACCGCACCGAGACCGGCCACCGCCGCTGGGAGGACCCCGCCCGGCACAACCTCGAGACCGAGCTCGTCCTGCTGCGCGCCTCCGGCTCGTGACGCCGGCCGCGTCCGGCGGCTACCATCTGACCACTCGAGGCGGAACGGGCACCTGCACGGAGAGGACGGCATGGGCAAGGCCGAACAGCAGGAGCAGCTCGACCGCATCACGCGCCGGTTCGCCGAGGTCGCGCCGGCCGGCTGGGTGCGTCTGGTCGGCAACTGGGAGGCGTTCCCCGGCCCCACCGGCGAGCTGACGCTCAACTACCTCACGCTGGCCGTGGTCGACGGTGGCGACCGGTGGCTGTACGGCCAGGTCGGCTACGACGAGCCGCTCTACGACCTCGTCGCCGAGCTGAACCGCATGGCCGCCGCCGACGAGCCCGACCACGCCTGGACGGTCCTCGACCTCGAGGTCGACCACGACCGCACGTTCCGCGCCGAGTTCGGCTACGACCCGCCCAAGCGCGCCCGCGGCATCCACGACGAGGAGTCCATGGGCCGCTTCGAGACGTACCTCGACCGCTGGGTCGCCCAGCACGGACCCCGGCCGCCGCGATAGGAGCAACCGTCGTGACCACCGAGGAAGAGGCCACCGTCGCCAACCCGTACCGGGCGGCCATCATCGGCCGTCGCGACCAGTCCCGGCCGCTCACCCAAGAGTTCACCGCCGAGCTCGACGACGCCGTCGCCGCCATGAACGCCGGCGCCTGGATCAGCACCACCGCCGACACCTTCTTCACCGAGCTCACCGGCCACGTCACCACGCTCGGCACCGCCGCCGAGGGCGTCATGGAGACCTACCGCGCCGCCATCGACGAACAGCCCGAGCAGGTGCCGCCGAACTCCTGGCAGACGCACTGGCGGAACCTCTGATGAGCGTCGCCTCCATCGACCTGGAGCAGATGGCCGAACTGATCCGGGCCATGGAGAACGCGTCGACCGAGCTGGAGAGCCGGGTCGGCAGCGTCCGCGGGCACCTGACCGACGTGTGGCTGTCCACCGACGACCTGAACCGCGTCAACGGCGTGCTCAGCTGGATCGACGAGGAGCTGCCGGGGCTGCGCAGGCGGCTGGCGCTGGCCCGTCACGTCGAGGCGCAGACGCCGGGCGTGCAGACCTTCGCCCAGATCGACGAGTCGACGATCTCCACCGCGACGCCTGAAGAGGCACGTGAGCGGGCCGACCGCGCCGCCGAACTGATCGAGGAGTACGACGACGGCGAGATCCCCGAGGAGCTGCGGGAGCTGCTCGCCGACAACGCCACCGACCCGTACTTCGCGCAGCGCCTGGCCGAGCAGGTCAGCCCCGACGACGTCGCCGCCGTCGTCCTCGACATGTCCTATGCCCGGCAGGCGCTGGCGCAGAGCCACGGCATGACCTCGGACGTCAGCGAGGTCGACACCTTCGACGGGCACTACGAGACGTTCCTGAACGACCTCGGCACGTCGCTGGGGCTCGCGACGCAGAACACCGGCGACCTCGCGCTCGATCCCGAGTACGCCGAGCAGTGGCTCGACGCCATCATCACCGAGGAGCCCGCGAACGTCGGCCAGGCCGGCGCGCTGAGCCTGGTCATCTCGCGCGGCACCTGGTCCGCCGACTTCCTCACCACCGTCGCCCGTGGCGTCTACGACTACGAGCGCGACGTCGACGAGCGGGACATGTGGTACAACCGCTCGGCCTCCGCCGGTGAGCTCACCGGCGCCATCGACCCCGTCCACGGTGACGAGGAGGGCGCGCCCACCGGCTACTCGGTCCACTACGACCCGCTGGCCGGCATCATGGCCGCCATCGGGCGCAGTCCTCAGGCCGGGCACGAGCTGTTCGGGCACGGCGAGACGGTCGAGATCGAGGCCGACGGCGAGACCGCCCACGTCAACGCGTTCATGGAGTACCTGATCGCGCGGCGGCGCTGGCCGGTCGACGACGGCGCCGGCGCGCGCGAGGCGATCGCCGCAGCCATGACGCCGTTCGAGGGCGGCGACGTCATCAGCGCCGACATCGCGACGGACGCCCGGGCCATCGTCACCATGAAGGCCGAGGAGATCGAGGAGCGCAGCGACACCAACTGGTTCTCCGAGATCGGGCACCTGGTCCTCGACGGCCTGGGACTGATCCCGGTCGTCGGCGAGCCGGCCGACGCCATCAACGCCATCTGGTACGCCGCCGAGGGCAACGTCATCGACGCCGGCCTGTCCGGCGCGGCCCTCATCCCGTTCCTGGGCTGGGGCTCCACCGCCGGCAAGTGGACCCGCCGCGCGCTCACGGCCGAGGAACTGACCATCCTCGGCCGCCTCGACACCTTCCCGGCCGGCTTCGACAGCGTCAGCATGGTGGCCCGCGCCGACGGCGTCCCGCTGCCGACGTTCGAGTTCAGCAACCTGCGCGCGTTCAACCGGGCGGCCAACAACGCGCACCCGAACGCCCGTTACGTCTTCAACGGCGTCGCCTGGGAGACCGACTCGCTGGGCCGGCCGATCCGGGTCGAGGGTTCGCCGTCGGGGTCGGCGGCCGGGCGCAACCGGCGGCTGCAGCAGGGCATCGGGCACGAGGGCATCGACGGCGACGTCGGCTTCCACATCCTCGCCGACTCCCTGGGCGGCCCGACGAACCGGCTCAACGTCGTGCCCGGCAACGGCAAACCACTGGGCGACGGCATGCGCAACCTCAACCAGGGCCGGTACGCGGACATGGAGCGCTACCTGCGCGAGGCGCTCGGCAACAACCAGAACGTGCAGGTCGACATCGTCCCGTCGTACCGGCCGGACAACCTCACGACCAGACCGGACCTCTTCACCGTCCGTACCTGGGTGGACGGTGAGCTGCGCGAGTTCCGGTTCCCCAACAGACCGGGTTAGGTAGGGTCGCGACGTGACACCGGAGCAGCAGCAGACGCTCGACGACATCATCGCCGTCTACCGGCGGTCCGCGCCGGCCGGCTGGTTGCGCATCGTCTGCCGGTGGGAGTGCGAGCTGGAGTCCGACGGCCTGCCCAGCAGCGCGCTGGCGCACGTCGTCATCGTCGACGACGGCGGCACCCTCACCCAGGTGCAGTTCCCCACCCCCGACGACCTGACCTTCGTGCTCGACGACTTCCACGCCGAGCTCGCGCGCGAGACGTCCAGCGGCAAGCTCACGGTCGACCTGCTGATCGACCGCGACACCTACGACCTCACGGTCACCGAGGAGCCGTCCAAGATGCTGCACGGCGACTGGACCGACTCCCGCGAGCGGGTGCACCAGTACCTCGACCGGCACCGCGACGAGCTGACGGCGCTCGCGTCCGGTCAGTGACGCTTGCGCCGGCGCAGGCCGGCTGCCAGCAGACGCGCGACCAGGTCGCGGCTGCGCACCGGCACCGCGCCGGCCTCGACGGCGCGCTCGTAGTCCGCGGCCGGCAAGTCGTAGTGGTCGCCGTCGAAGCCGCGCGCGGGCAGCCCCAGCTTCGCGGCGAACTCGTGCAGCTCCTCGAACGACTCGTCCGAGGCGAGGTGCGACCAGAGGCGGCCGTGCCCCGGCCACGCCGGCGGATCGATCATGATCATGAGGTTAGAGCGCCGCGGCCACGGCGTCGTCGATGAGGATGCGCCACGACCGCACCAGCGCGGCGTCGACGTAGGCCTTCCACGAGCCGCCGGGACGTACCCGGCTGCCGACGTGGAACTGGCGGACGCCGGCCCGGGCCAGCCACGGGACGTGGTCGGGTTCGAGGCCGCCGCCGGCCATGATGACGCGGGCCGCCCGCTCCGAGCCGGTCGCCCGGGTGCACAGCTCGTCCAGGCCGGACCCGACGCCGCGGGCGGAGCCGGCCGTCAGGACGGCGTCGAGGCCGGGCAGCCCGGGCACGACCTCCCACGCCGCGTCGAGGTCGAGGCAGTGGTCGATGGCGCGGTGGAACGTCCACGGCCGGCCGCCGAGCTCGTCGGCCAGGGCCAGCGTCGCCTCGACGTCGATCTCGGCGTTGAGCCCGAGGAAGCCGAGGACGAACCCGTCGGCGCCGGCGTTCACCAGCTGGTGGGCCGCGATGCGCAGGCGGGCCAGCTCGGAGCCGCTGGTGGAGAAGCCGTCGTTGGCCCGCAGCATGACCCGCAGCGGAAGGTCGCAGGCGCGCTTGAGGTCGCGGACGGTGTCGATGGACGGGGTCAGGCCGTCGGCGTCCATGTCGGCGACGACCTCGAGGCGGTCGGCGCCGCCCTCGACGGCGCCCGGCACGTCGCCTGGCCCCAGGGCGATGACCTCCAGCAGCGGACGCACGTGGATTAGTGTGCCAGCGAAATGGCACGATCGACATCGTGGTCGACGACGTGATGCTCGTGGCGCGCGCACTGGTGCTGCGCGACCTCGGCGCGCGCCGCCTCGACGTCGCCGCCGCCGTCGATGTCCTGGACGCGGCGCTGACCGAACGGCGCTGGTGGGTCGAGCAGTGGCCCGAGGGTGCGGCGTTCGTGGCCGGCCAGCTGGCCCAGGACGTTCAGGACCGCCTGCTCGACGCCGGGGTGGGCCGGTGGCCGTCGTGCGAGTCGTGCGCCGACGAAGAGCCGCACGAACTGCGGATCGAGCCCGAACTCGGGCCCGATCCACAGTGGGTGTGCGAGAAGACCGGCCGGCCGGTCGCGCCCCTCGGGGCGCTGTAGGCCGCTCAGGCCGCCTTCACCTGTGCGGGGCGTTCGTCCTGGACGGGAACCCAGCGCAGCTCCGTCCGCGGGCGGCCGGAGATGTCGGTCACCGTCACCCAGCGGGCCACGAGCGTGGGGCGCTGGACCTGTGTCATCGTCACCTTGTCCGCTCCTTCCGGCCACTCTTGAGTCAGGTGGTGTTCACCTTCTGTTCACCTAAGGTACCAGGTCTGTTTGCCGCCCGCCTCCCCGCTTCATTTTGGCCCTCAGTGCCATTATTCTGGGACGAGTGGCACGCCGACGTGCCGACCAGCGAGGTCAGAGGTGACGATGTTCGGCAGGAACAAGTGGTTCGAGACCGTGGCCGAGGCCCAGCGGCGCGCCCGCCGGCAGCTGCCCAAGTCGGTGTACGGGGCGCTCGTCGCCGGTTCCGAGAAGGGCCTCACGCTGCGCGACAACCTCGCCGCGTTCACCGAGCTCGGCTTCGCCCCGCACGTCGCCGCGACCTCTGACAAGCGCGACCTGTCCACGCAGGTCATGGGCCAGTCCATCGCGCTGCCGGTGATCCTGTCGCCGACGGGCGTCCAGGCCGTGCACCCCGACGGCGAGGTGGCCGTCGCCCGCGCCGCCGCCAACCGCGGCACCGCGATGGGGCTGAGCTCGTTCGCCAGCCGCTCCATCGAAGACGTCGTCGAGGCCAACCCGAAGGCGTTCTTCCAGATCTACTGGCTGGGCAGCCGCGACGAGATCCTGCGCGTCATCGACCGCGCCCGCCGCGCCGGCGCCGCCGGGCTCATCCTCACGCTCGACTGGTCGTTCAGCAACGGCCGCGACTGGGGCAGCCCGGTCATCCCGGAGCGGCTGGACCTGAAGACGATGGCGCGGTTCGCGCCGCAGGTGCTGCCCCATCCGGGCTGGCTGCTGCGCTACCTGCGCGCCGGCACGCTGCCCGACCTCACCACGCCCAACCTCGAGGGCGCCGACGGCGTCGCGCCCACCTTCTTCGGCGCCTATGGCCAGTGGCTGCAGACCCCGCCCGCCACCTGGGACGACGTCGCGTGGCTGCGGTCGCAGTGGGATGGGCCGTTCATGCTCAAGGGCGTCATGCGGGTCGACGACGCCAAGCGCGCGGTCGACGCCGGGGTCAGCGCCATCTCGGTCTCCAACCACGGCGGCAACAACCTCGACGGCACGCCGGCCGCCGTCCGGGCGCTCCGCTCCGTCGTCGAGGCGGTCGGCTCCCAGGTCGACGTCGTCCAGGACGGTGGCATCCGGCGCGGCAGCGACGTCGTGAAGTCGCTGGCGCTGGGCGCGAAGGCGGTCATGATCGGCCGGGCCTACCTCTGGGGGCTGGCTGCGAACGGCCAGGCCGGCGTCGAGAACGTGCTCGACATCCTCAGCGGCGGCATCGACTCCGCGCTGCGCGGCCTCGGCAAGTCGTCCGTTCGCGACCTCACCATCGAGGACCTCGTCATCCCGCACGACTTCCACCGCACCTTCGGCGCCTGACACCACCCCCGCGGCGCGGGAGGAGTGGGCGTACGGTCCGGGCACGGAGGGCTCCGCGCCAGACGCCCGAGCCGTAGGCGAGGTCGTCGGCGGTGCTGGCGAGCGTCCAGCGGACCGGATCGAGCGACGGGCGCAGCCGGAGCCAGTCGCGGACGGCCGGCGCGGCTACCAGGGCCGCCAACGTCGCCAGCCGGCGGGGACGGCGCGCGGTCAGCGCGACCACGGCCGGCAGCGCCAGCTGGGTGACGGCCCGGCCGGTGGCGGTCAGCGTCGCGGCGGTGGACTCGGCGATCATCGGCGCGGCGATCGACGGCGGGAGGCCGTCGGCACGCAATGTCGACGCGAGCCGGGCGGTCGCGACGGCACCGGCCGCCGTCGCCAGGAGCGGGCGGCGGGCCAGCAGCAGCGCCGTCACCGCCGCCGGCCAGGGCGCCAGCACCAGCGGAGCCAGCCGGTCCGGGTGCCGGCGGGCCAGAGGGCCGGCCGACGTGCCGTAGTGGTGGCGGCGACGCAGCCAGGCCGGCCAGCTCGCCGGCTCGGCGTGGGCGACGGTGACCGACGGGTCGTAGCGGACCCGCCCGCCGGCCGCGACCAGCCGCCACACCGCGTCGACGTCCTCGCCATAGCGCAGCGCCTCGTCGAACCGATCCAGCGCCGAGCGCCGGATTACCACCGCCGCCGTCGGCACGTAGGAGACCCGCCCGCCCGGCCGCACCAGCGCCTCGTCGGGCCCCAGGTCCAGCGGCGACCGCGCGGCCGCGAAGGCGCCCAGCACGCGGCCGGCGCCGGACGCCACCACCGGCACGATCCGCGGGGCGACGGCGACGACGGCGGGGTCGGCGAAGTGCCCGGCCAGCCGCTCCAGCCACCCGGGAGACGGAACGCAGTCGCTGTCGACGAACGCGACGAGGCCGGCGTCGCCCAGCGCGGCCAGGCCGGTGTTGCGGGCGGCCGCGGGTCCACCCGGCGACGGCCGCCGGAGCAGGCGGGCGCCGTGACGGGCGGCGACGGCCGCGACCGCCGCGGAGTCCGTCGATCCGTCGTCCACCACCAGCACGTCGGCCTCCGCCAGTGCCGCCAGGCAGCGCGACAGCGCCGCCGCCCGGTCGCGGACCGGCACGATCACCGTGACACCGGCAACGGCGCCGGCCACCACTGGCGGGCGCGGGTGCGCCACCCCGGCGTCGACCAGCCGACGCGCCAGCCGGCCGGTGCGCTCGTCCGTCACGAACCCGTCGGCGCGCAGCCGCCCGAACGCCGCCACGCCGGACGGCGACAGCTTCAGCGCCCTCCGCGGCGACCCGCCGAGCAGCACGCGACCGCCGTCGAGGACGCGGGTGTGCCGGTCCAGTACCACCCCGAACCCGCTGGGCAACGCCAGGCTCACGGGCCGCTCACCCAGGCCGCCACCGCCGTGACGAGGTCGGCGACCAGGCCGTCGAAGATCGTCCGGCCGCCCTGCGCCGTCGCGCCGGCCGGGTCGCCGAGCACGCCGTTGGGGCTGACCGCCCGGACACCGCCGGCCCGCAATGCGGGCATCAGCTCGCTCAGCGGCTCCACCGCCCCGGCGGCGGCCGCCTCCAGCGACACCCGCGAGGCGTCCAGATGGAGCTGCAGCGAGGTCTCGACGAAGCCGGCGTGCGCGTCGCCGTCCCAGCGCGGGAACCAGGCCATGACGTCGCGCGACTCCGCGGTCAGGGTGGCCAGCGCCGCCCGTACGGCCGCCAGGTTGCCGCCGTGGCCGGACACGACCAGCAGCCGCGGGAACGTCGCCGACGCCGACCGGCCCAGCTCGACGAGCACGTGGGTCAGCGCCTCGGTGCCGATGGAGACGGTGCCGGGGAAGTCCTGGTGCTCGCCGCTCGCGCCGTAGGGCAGCAAGGGCGCCACGACGACGTCGGACCGCACGGACGCCAGCGCGGCACACAGCGCCGCCGCCACGTCGGCGTCCGTCGACAGCGGCAGGTGCGGCCCGTGCTGCTCGGTGGACCCCAGCGGCAGCGCGAGAATCCGGTTGGCCGGGACGGACGGCCACGCGAGGTCACCCAACGCCGTCACCTAGACGAACACCTCCCCGAGCGCCGGTGCGACCTCACGATAGCCGCCGATCCGGAACAGCCGCCCGCGGCCGAGCCGGGCGAGATCGCGGCCGAGGTCGGCGTCGTGCTCGCCGGAGGTGTCGAGCAGCACGTCCAGCCGGGGCAGGCGGGCGGCGAACGGACGCGGGTCCGGCCCGGCGTTGTGCACGCAGTCCGACAGCAGCAGCACCCGGGCGTCGCGGGCCGGCACCCGGGCGAGCTCGCGGGCGGCCACCTGCAGCGGGAACGCGACGTTGGTGAGGCCCTTGGCGGGGATCCGCAACAGGGTGTCGAGCAGCCGCTGCGGCGAGACGCGCTCGCCCAGGTGGGCCAGCACGGCGGCGTCGGACCAGAACGCGATGGCGGCGACGTCGTCCGACGACAGCTCCGCGGCCAGGGCACCCAGGGCGGCCGCCGCCGTCCGCACGCGCTCGCCGCGCATCGACCCGGACACGTCCACCAGCAGCGCGACCGACCGCCGGGCCCGCACCCGCTCGCGCACGATGACGTCGTCGTCCTCCGGCACCGGGTGCTCGACCAGCTGCTCCAGCGTCCGGTCCAGGTCGATGTCGTCGGAGCCGCCGCGGTAGCGGACGCTGGCCAGCTCGCCGGCGCCGCGGCGGGCCGTCACGTCGCGGCGCGGCCGCGGCACCGCCAGCCGGGCGGCGATCTGCCGGGCCC
>NZ_QUAL01000091.1 GCF_003579925.1 Jiangella rhizosphaerae
GTCGGGCTGCCGGGCGGCGGCCGCCGCCGCGAGAGCGACGAGGTCGGCCACCGCCGCGTCGCAGATCGCCAGCGCGACGGCGTCGTCGGCGGCCGCCGCGAGGACGACCGGCGCGAAGCCGGCGATCCGCGCGACCAGGTCCGGGTCGCGGTAGAACCGCTGCAGCCCGCCCAGGTCGCCGCCGCCGACGGCGTCCCGGAACGGCTCGGTCAGCGCGGTGGCCGGGCCGACGCCGTCGAGCGCCGCCGTCGCCGCGCGCAGGCCGGCGAGGCCGATCGCGTAACCGCTGCCGCGGTCGCCCAGCGCCGGACCCCAGCCCTCGACCGTGGTGTACTCCCCGCCGGCCCCCATGGCCAGGACGTTCGTGCCGGTGCCGACGCACAGCACCGTGCCCGGGCCGTTCAGCGCCCCGGCGTGGGCGAGGTGGACGTCCTCGGCGACCAGCGCCGGCCCGCCCAGGACCTCGCCGAGCCGCCGGGCCAGCGCCCGCCGCGGTCCGGGGTCGCCGGGCACCCCCGTCAGCCCGGCGATCACCCCGGCCACGCGGTCCGGCAGCTCGACCCCGGCGGCCGCCGTCCGGACGGCGTCGGCGATGCGCTCGACGCCGTCCTCGCCCGGCCGGTAGCTCATGCCCGGCCCCGCCCCCGTCTGCCGCCGGTCACCGGTCGCGACCAGCAGCCGCAGCGCCGACTTTCCCCCGTCGATGCTGATGAAGGTGTCCGGCGTCGCCACGACCCCCGACCGTAATACCGGTCTATACCGGTGTCAACGTGGCCTTAGGATGGTGTGCACCTGGTCGAGCGAGGGAGTCCCACCGTGCCGAGGCCGCGACACGAGCCGCACGACGTCGCGCCTGACGTGTTCACGACCGGAGACCGCGCGAAGGGCGCGCACATCAAGGACGTGCTGGCCTCGCTGGTGCAGCGGTCCCGCGACGGCGCGCTGCTGCCGTCCGAGCGGGTGCTGGCCGAGCGGTTCGGCGTCGCCCGCATGACCGTCCGCGGCGCCATCGACGACCTCGAGGCGCGTGGCCTGGTCCGCCGCGTCTCCGGGCGTGGGACGTTCGTGCAGCACCCGGCCCTGACCCACTCGGAGATCTTCCGGTCGTTCAGCGAGGACATGCGCCACCGCGGCCTGAGCCCCGGTGCGCGCGGCTACCGCGCCCGTACCCGCCCGGCCACGCGCGACGTCGCCGGCCGCCTCGGCGTCGAGCCGGGCGCGCCGGTGCACTCGATCGAGCGCATCCGCACCGCCGACGGCATCCCGATGGCGCTGGAGCGGACCAACCTCTCCGCCGACCGGTTCGCGAACCTGCTCACCGTGATGAACCGCGACGAGTCGCTGTACGCCGTGCTGGCCAGGGAGTTCGGCGTCCGGCTGGAGTCGGCCGAGCAGACGGTGTCCATCGCGCGCCTGCGCCCGGCAGAGGCCAAGCGGCTGGAGGTCGCCGAGGACGATGCCGCGTTCCTCATCGAGCGCGTCTCCGTCGACACCATGGGCAACGTCGTCGAATTCGGCCGGTCCCTCTACCGCGGCGACCGCTACGCCATCCAGATGCACGTCAGCCGGCCCACCACCTGACGCGTCGCCGGCTCCGCCGCGGGCAGAGCGGGCTGCGTTGTCGGGCTGCGGCGCGCGATGATCATCGGCGATCGCCTACATCACGAGGATTCCGCGAGCCTCAACACGGCTGTAGGGGTGTTGACGCTGGGGTAATCCTCGTGATGGCCCCTGAATCACGGCGAAATCTCACCAGGTGGACGCTCCACGACACCAACGCCACACAGTAACGGGGCCAACGCCCGAGGCAGCCGTCGCCGCTCTTCCCCCGACGCAACAGGGGGACGCCCGACGCCACCGTCCCGGCATCAGGCGTGCTCATTGCAAGGCGCGCGGCCGGCCGCACGAGTCGCAGGAGCGACGGCGTCAGCCCTGCAGGCGCTCCAGGATGAGCTCGCGGGCCCGCTTGGCGTCGGCCTGGCCCTTGGTCGCTTTCATGATCGCGCCGATCAGCGCACCGACCGCGCCGAGGTTGCCGCCGCGGATCTTCTCCGCGACGTCGGGCTGGGCGGCGATGGCGTCGTCGACGGCGGCACCCAGCGCCGCATCGTCCGACACCAGCACCAGTCCGCGCGCCGCCACGACCTCGTCGGGCGTGCCCTCGCCGGCCAGCACGCCCTCGACCACCTGGCGGGCCAGCTTGTCGTTCAGCGCGCCCTCGGCGACGAGCGCCTCGACCCGCGCGACCTGGGCGGGGGTGATGCCGGCGTCGTCGAGCGCGACGCCGCGTTCGTTGGCGACCCGGGCGACCTCGCCGAGCCACCACTTCTTGGCGCCGCCCGCGGTCGCACCCTCCGCGACGGTGTCGAACACCAGCGACAGCGCGCCGGCGTTGACGACGTCGCGCATCTCGAGGTCGGTGAAGCCCCACGCCTCCTGCAGCCGCGCACGTCGCACCGACGGCGGCTCCGGCAGCGTGGCCCGCAGCTCCTCGACCCACTCGCGGGACGGGGCGATGGGCACGAGGTCGGGCTCGGGGAAGTACCGGTAGTCCTCGGCCTCCTCCTTGACGCGGCCGGCGGTGGTCTCGCCGGTGTCCTCGTGCCAGTGCCGGGTCTCCTGCACGATCGTCCCGCCGGACGACAGCACCGAGGCCTGGCGGCGGATCTCGTACGTGACGGCCCGCTCGACCGACCGCAGCGAGTTGACGTTCTTCGTCTCGGTGCGGGTGCCGTACGGGTCGCCGGGCAGCCGCAGCGACACGTTGGCGTCGCAGCGCATCTGGCCGAGCTCCATGCGCGCCTCGGAGACGCCGAGGGCACGGATGAGCTCGCGCAGCTCGGTGACGTACGCCCGCGCGACCGCCGGCGCCACCTCGGCCGGCACCTCGATCGGCTTGGTGACGATCTCGATCAGCGGGATGCCGGAGCGGTTGTAGTCGAGCAGCGAGTGGCTGGCGCCGTGGATGCGGCCGGTGGCGCCGCCGACGTGCAGCGACTTGCCGGTGTCCTCCTCCATGTGCGCCCGCTCGATGCCGATGCGGTACGTCTGGCCGTCGACCGTGACGTCGAGCCAGCCGTCGAAGGCGATGGGCTCGTCGTACTGCGACGTCTGGAAGTTCTTCGGCATGTCCGGATAGAAGTAGTTCTTCCGGGCGAACCGGCACCACTCGGCGATGCTGCAGTTCAGCGCCAGGCCGATGCGGATGGCCGACTCGACGGCGATCTTGTTGACCACCGGCAGCGACCCCGGCAGGCCCAGGCACGTCGGGCAGGTCTGCGAGTTCGGCTCGGCGCCGAACGCCGTCGAGCAGCCGCAGAACATCTTCGTGGCGGTGCCGAGCTCGACGTGCACCTCCATGCCCATGACGGGCTCGTACGTCGCGATGGCCTCGTCGAACGAGGGCAGCGCCGTGGTGACCGTCATTCGCCGTCCTTCAGCTCGACCAGCGGCTTGTTCTCGTCCTGCGACTCGCGGAGCTCACGCACGACGATCGCGATGGTGATGGCGACGGACAGGATGCTGAGGACGGCGTCGATCATCCGCAGCCCGTCCTTGTCGCGGCGGGCCTTGTTGAGGCTGCGCACCGCGGTGCCCGCGCTCAGGGCCGATCCGCCGAACTTGGCCAGGTACTTGACGTTCACTGTCCGATCCCCTCCAGAGCCGGTGCCTGTTCCAGCAACGTTCCCCCCCACTGCGCGGCGTATGCGCTCTCGACCGCGGCCCCGACGAGGTAGAGGCGGTCGTCGGCCATGACCGGCGCCATGACGTGCAGGCCGACCGGCAGGCCGTCCTCGTCGGCCAGCCCGGCGGGGAACGACGCCGACGCGTTGCCGGCGAGGTTGCTCGGGATGGTGCACAGGTCGTTCATGTACATGGCCAGCGGGTCGTCGACCTTCTCGCCGATGGGGAACGCCGTCGTCGGCGTCGTCGGCGAGACCAGCACGTCGACCTGCGCGAACGCGGCCTCGAAGTCGCGCGCGATGAGCGTGCGGACCTTCTGCGCCTGGCCGTAGTAGGCGTCGTAGTAGCCCGACGAGAGCGCGTACGTGCCGAGCATGATGCGCCGCTTCGCCTCGGCGCCGAAGCCCCGGCCGCGGGTGAGGCTCATGACCTCCTCGGCGCTGCGGGTGCCGTCGTCACCCACGCGCAGGCCGTAGCGCATGGCGTCGAACCGGGCCAGGTTGGACGACACCTCGCTGGGCAGGATGAGGTAGTACGCCGCGAGGCCGTACGTGAAGTGCGGGCAGGACACCTCGACGACCTCGGCGCCCAGCTTCGACAGCAGCGCGACGGTGTCGTTGAACCGCGCCTCGACGCCGGCCTGGTAGCCCTCGCCGCCGAGCTCCTTGACCACGCCGACGCGCAGGCCGGTGAGGTCGCCCTCGGCACCGCGCCGGGCCGCCGCGACGACGTCGGGCACGGGCTGGGCGATGCTGGTGGAGTCGAGCGGGTCGTGACCGGCGATGACGGTGTGCAGCAACGCGGCGTCGAGCACCGTCCGGGCGCACGGGCCGGCCTGGTCGAGGCTCGACGCGCAGGCGATGAGGCCGTAGCGGCTGACGCCGCCGTAGGTGGGCTTGACGCCGACGGTGCCGGTGACGGCGGCCGGCTGGCGGATCGAGCCGCCGGTGTCGGTGCCGATGGCCAGCGGCGCCTCGTACGCGGCCAGCGCGGCCGCGGACCCGCCGCCGGAGCCGCCCGGGATGCGGGTGAGATCCCACGGGTTGCGGGTCGGGCCGAACGCGGAGTTCTCCGTCGACGAGCCCATGGCGAACTCGTCGAGGTTGGTCTTGCCGAGGATGACGATGCCGGCCTCGCGCATGCGCTGGGCGATGGTGGCGTCGTACGGCGGCCGCCAGCCCTCGAGAATCTTCGAGCCGGCGGTGGTCGGCATGTCGGCGGTGGTGATGACGTCCTTCAGCGCCAGCGGGACGCCGGCCAGCGGGCCCAGCTCTTCGCCGGCCGCCCGCTTCTGGTCGACGACGGCGGCCGCGGCCAGCGCGCCGTCGGCGTCGACGTGCAGGAACGCGTGCACGCCGGCCTCGGCGGTGCCGTCGACCTCGGCGATGCGGTCGAGGTGCGCCCGGGTGACCTCGACGGCGCTGACCTCGCCCTGCTTGATGGCGGCGGCCAGTTCGGCCGCCGTCCTGCGGGTCAGGCCGCTCACTGCTCGTCCCCCAGGATCTGCGGCACGCGGAACCGGCCGTCCTCGGCGGCGGGCGCGGCGGCCAGGACGGACTCGGCGGGCAGGCAGGCGCGCTGCTCGTCCTCGCGGAACACGTTGGTCAGCGGCAGCGCGTGCGACGTCGGCGGAATGTCGTCGGCCGCGACCTCGGTGACCTGCGCGACCGCACCGAGGATCTGGTCGAGCTGGCCGGCCAGATGGTCCAGCTCGTCGGGGGCGAGGTCGAGGCGAGCGAGGTGCGCCAGGTGCGCGACCTCCTCGCGACTGATCGAGGGCATGGCGAACTCCATGGTCGGGGAACGCACCCGATCCTATGGCGAGGACGCACGCTCGCGCTTGCCAGGTTCGATGTTGGACGCTTGGCACGCCGGCGCGCTCCACGAACCAGGACGAATCGGGCGCGGGAGGTCATCGTCGGCGAGCCAAGGCGTGCGCTTCAGCGTGCCAAGGCCTCGTGGTCCAGCGGCGCGACACCGTACATCTCCGCCGCGATCCTCGAGTGCCGCAGGATGCGTTCCCGCACCGCCTCGGGCCGGCCGATCGCCTCCGCCCCGGTCCAGCGGACGACGACGAAGCCGGCCTCCTCGATCCGCAGCTGCCGGCGCTTCTCGTCGACCAGCACTAACTCACGGTCGGGCCGGCGCGGGTCGGTGTACTTCACGCCGCCATCGACCTCCCGCACCAGCCGGTGCTCCCGCCAGACGAAGTCGGTCCGCACACCGCCGGCGCCGTGACCGACCACCCAGACGTTGCATCGGGGCAGCGGCAGGCCGGCGTCGACGACGGCGGCGTACGAGATGGACTCCGCGGGCGACTCCCGCGCACCGTCGGCGTGCGTGGCCACCAGCAGGGACTGCCGGCCGCCCGGCCAGCGAGCCAGCCGGTCGGCGACGCGCCGCAGCTCGTCGGCCGACGCGATCCCCAGCCGCAGCGCGGCGTCGGCGAGCACCAGACCGACGCCGAACCCGTGCTCGCGTGCCACGTCCAGCGCCGTGCGGGCGGGAGCGGTCACCGGCACCCCGTGGAGCAGCAGGACGTCCGCCTGGTCGATCCCGGCGGTGCGCAGGCGCAGGCCGTGGTACGCCCGCCGGCCGTGACCGCGCTGCGGCAGCGAGAACCGCAGCTGCCGCGGCTCGCCATGGGGCACGGGCAGCCCGGCGATCACCGCCGCCGAGTAGCCGGTCGCCCAGCCGCGCCGGCCCAATGCGAGCCAGGCGGCGCGCGCCTCGAGGATGTGCCGAGCAGCCGGTTGCCGGGCGCTCGCCCGCCACAGGCCGCCGTCGCAGTAGACGCCGCGGCGCAGCCGGACCAGCCGGCCGGTCGCGACGGCATGCCGCAGCGCGCCCGCGCTCATGCCACGGGCCCGCAGCTCCGCGGTGGTGCACACCCCGGCCTCGACGTTCCGCACGGTCACGTCGGCCCAGCCTGCCCGAGTTCGGGAATCCGTGCCGATCGCTGTCCACAGGCCCGACCTTGGCACGCTGGATGGTTCCACGAACCGGGACGAATCGGGCGTGCGAGGTCACCGCCGGCGTGCCAAGGGGGTGGGGCTGTCCCCACCCCCGGGACTGGAGCAGGCCGCGCTGCGCCGGAGCCCGCCGGCGGCCAGGGTGGAACCGTGCCCTCCACCGCCCCGCCGGCCCGGTTCGCCGCCGTGCTCGGCCTGGCCGCGGTGGCGCTCGTCGTCGCCCTGCACTGGGTGCTGCCGGTGACCGACCCGCAGACCGGCCGGGTGACGACGGCAGCTGCGGCGGCCGTCGTGCTCGCGGCACCGTTGGCGCTGCTCGCGGCCGGGATCGCGGGGCTCGGCGGGCTGCCGGTCGTCGCCCGGGCGGCGCTGCCGTTCGCCGTCGTCGCGGTGCCGCTGATCGACGGCGCGGCGCGGCTGCTGTGGCTGCCGGCGGCGCTGGTGATCCTGACGGCGGCCCGGCGGACGCTGTTCCGGCTGCACGCGCGCTGGCGCGGCGCCGAGCTGGCGGCGGCGGCCGCGGCCGCGATGCTGGCCGACCTCGCGGGATCGGCGGTGGCGGTGGTCGCGGCGGTGTGGCTGGCCGACTACCAGACCGGCGTCATGATCCGCGCCGGCACGCTGGGCCGGCTGCGTCCCCGTCACGCGCTGATGGTGGCCGCGGCGGGCGCGACAGTGGGCGCGTGCGGCCTGGTGCTGTCGGCGTTGCCCGACGCCGAGGCCGGCCCGGTCCCGTCCGCGACGGTGCTGCTCGGGTCGACCGCCGCGCAGCTGGGGCTGGCGCTGGCCGCCCGCCCGCTGGCCGACCGGTGGACGGCGGGCGCTCCGGTGGCCGGCGGGCTGGCCTGGCTGGCGCCGCGGCTCGTCACCGTCTACCTGTGGCAGCTGCCCGCGGTGGCGCTGGTGGCCGCCGTCGCCGTCCGGGTCGCCGGGTACGTGCCGCCCACGGCGTTCGACGAACGGTGGCGCTCGGATCTGCCCTGGTGGCTGCTCTGCTCGGCCGCCGCGCTGGCGGTTGCGGTGCACCTCATCGGCCGGGTGGGGACAGCCCCACCTCGGACTCACCGGGTGACCGGCTCGTCTACCCTGCAAGCACACGGAAGGCTAGAGGCATGAACACGCAGATCACCGACCGGCCGCGAGCCGGCTGGCGGCAGGTCCCCCGCGACCTCGGCTACCTGCTGCCGGGGCTGCCCATCGCCATCGCCTCCTTCACGATCATGGTGACGGGGTTCGCCCTCGGCGCCGGTCTGTTCGTGCTGGCCTTCCTCGGCCTGATCGTGTGGATCGCCATGCTCGGCGCCGCCCGGGGCTTCGCCGTCGCCGAGCGGGCCCGGGTCGCCGTGATGGAGGACCGCCCGGTCGGCCCGGCCTACCACCGTCCCGCCTCCGGCAAGGGCCTGGGCCGGCTGTTCAGCTTCCTGCGCGACCCGCTGGCGTGGCGCGAGTGGGGCTTCGGCATCCTCATCCTGCCGATCCGCTGCTTCACCTGGAGCATGACCATCGCGTGGACCGCCGCCGCACTGGGCGGCAGCACGTACGCGCTGTGGGAGTGGTCACTGCCCGACCGCGGTCCTGACAACGACACCCTCGCCGAGCTGATCGGCCTCGGCGACGGCCGCGGCGCCGACGTCGCGCTGAACACCGCCATCGGGCTGGTCTTCCTGGCGACCCTCCCCTACCTGCTGCGTGCGTTCGCGCTGACCGAGTCGTCGCTGGTCTGGGCCATGCTGACGAACGAGAACGCGGCGCTGCGGGCCCGCGCCGACGAGCTGAGCCGCAGCCGCGAGGCGGTCGTGCAGGCCGAGGCCGACACGCTGCGCCGGGTCGAGCGCGACNCTCGAGGGCGCCGTCACGCAGACCAAGGAGGCGCTGGCCGAGCTGCGTGCCGTCTCCCGCGGCATCGCCCCGCCCATCCTCACCGACCGCGGCCTGCCCGCGGCCCTGGCCGCCGCGACGGCCCGCTGCCCCGTCCCCACCACGCTCGACATCGGCCCCGACCTCGCCGAGCGGCTGCCGTCGGCCATCGAGAACGCGGCCTACTTCGTCGTCACCGAGTCGCTGACCAACGTCGCCAAGCACTCGCAGGCGTCGCAGTGCGCGGTGTCCGTGGTCCGGGTCGGCGACGTCCTGCACGTCCAGGTCGCCGACGACGGCCGCGGCGGGGCGCACCTGGGCAAGGGCCACGGCCTCGCCGGGCTGGCCGACCGGCTGGCCGGCGTCGACGGCCGGCTCGACGTCGTCAGCCCGCCCGCCGGCGGCACCACCGTCACCGCCGAGCTGCCCATCCCGGCCGCGAGCACCGCCCGATGAGCGACGACGCCACCCGGCCCCGGGTGACCTGGCGGCAGATCGGCCGTGACCTCGGCTATCTGCTGCCGGGTCTGCCCATCGCCGTCGCCTCGTTCACCGTGATGGTCGTCGGCTTCGTCCTCGGCCTCGGCCTGGTGGTGCTGGCCTTCGTCGGTCTGTTCATCCTGATGGCGACGCTGCTGACGGCGCGCGGGTTCGCCCGGGTCGAGCGGGCGCGGGTCGGGGCGATGGAGCGGCGCGAGGTCGGGCCGGTGTACTACGCGCCGGCCCGCGAGCGCGGCCTGTCCCGCGTGCTGGAGGTCCTGCGCGACCGGCAGTCGTGGCGCGACTGGCTGTTCAGCGTGCTGATCCTGCCGGTGCGGATCTTCACCTGGACGGTCACGGTCATCTGGCTGGCGCTGACCATCGGCCTGTCCCCACTGATCCTGCTGGCCTGGGCCATCGCCGGTGGCGGCGGGTTCCGCGGGCTGCCGCTGGCGCTGGCGCACATCCTGCGCGGCGTCGCGGTGCTGGAGTCGTCGCTGGCGTGGGGGCTGCTCACGAACGAGACGGCGGCGCTGCGAGCGCGGACCGAGGAGCTGAGCCGCAGCCGTCAGTCCGTCGTGGCCGCCGAGGCCGAGATGCTGCGCCGGGTCGAGCGCGACATCCACGACGGCCCGCAGCAGCGCCTCGTCCGCCTCACCATGGACCTCGAGTCGGCCCAGCGCCGCTTCGACGACGACCCGCAGGCCGCGCGGCCGCTGGTCGAGGAGGCGGTGCTGCAGACCAAGGAGGCGCTGGCCGAGTTGCGCGCGGTCTCGCGCGGCATCGCCCCGCCCATCCTCACCGACCGCGGCCTGCCCGCGGCCCTGGCCGCAGCGACGGCCCGCTGCCCGGTGCCGACGACGCTCGACGTCGACCTCGCCGACGGCGAGCGGCTGCCGGCGTCGATCGAGAACGCGGCGTACTTCGTGGTGACGGAGTCGCTGACGAACGTGGCCAAGCACGCCGGGGCGTCGACGTGCGCGGTGTCGGTGCTGCGGGTCGGCGACGCGCTGCACGTCCAGGTGAGCGACGACGGCCGGGGCGGGGCCCATCTGGGCAAGGGCCACGGCCTCGCCGGGCTGGCCGACCGGCTGGCCGGCGTCGACGGCACGCTCGACGTCGCCAGCCCGCCCGGCGCCGGCACGACCGTCTCCGCCGAGCTTCCCCTGCCGGTGCGCGACTGACTGTGCGCCGGCGATGCGGCTCGTGGTGCCGCGTTGGCCGTCCTTGCCGCGTTGGCCCCGACCCCCTGCTGCCCGATTGTCCTGGCCGCGGGCAGCTATCAGGGGGACGGGGGAAGAGCGGCGACCGGGCCCGGGCGTCGGCCCCGTTACGGTGTGAGTTTGCTGTCGTTGGGCGTCCACGTGGTGAGATTTCACCGTGATTCGCGGGCCATCACGAGGATTACCCCAGCCTCAACACCCTTACAGCCATGTTGAAGCTCACGTAATCCTCGTGATGTACACGATCGCCGATGATCATCGCTGTCCACAGCCCGACAAAGTCGGACGAAACGGGCACGCCAACGCCGAGGCGTGCCCACATCCTCCCCGTCCCCCTGATAGCTGCCCGTTCTTCGCCGCGGACGGGCGGGTCAAGCGGTCATCGCCGCGCGAAGCGCCTCATAGTCCGCTTGACGCGCCCGTTCGCGGCAAGAGAATCGGGCAGCAGGGGGACGGGGAGCCCACCCCGGCGAACCTCCACGCCGTCAGAGGCGGCCGGTGGCCTTGAGCTCCAGGTAGGCGTCGGCAACCGCGGGCGGGAGGCCGGCGGGCGCTCGCTCTGTTCGCGGGCATGTCCGGAGCCGGCGTGGCTCAGGACGAGGCGGCGTCGGGAGCCGCGTCGGGCTCGATGGCCAGGACGACCGCCGGCAGCAGGGCGTGGGGCGTCCGCGGGGCGCGCCGCCGGGCGCGGGCGGCGTTCACCAGCCGGACGACCACCCAGGACGCCGCCATGACGGCCGCCGCGAGGACCGGCGCGACGAGGATGACGGCGCGGAACAGGAACACGACCGGCAGCGCCTCGCCGAGGCCGGCGCCGGCCAGCATGAGGGCGCCGATCAGCGCGGTCTCGGCCGAGCCGATGCCGGCCGGGGTCGGGGTGGCGGCGGACAGCGCGGTGCCGGCGAGGTAGGCGGCCATGCCGACGCCGATGCTGATCTCGACGCCGAAGCCGACGGCGGTCAGCGCGAACCCCGTGGCCAGGCAGGTCGCGGCGGCCAGCTGGGCGGCCAGCGCGGCCAGCGCCAGCACCGGCCGGGCCCGCACCGCGGCGACGACGTCGCGCACCGTCGCGCGCAGCCGCTGGAGCTTGGTCTGCCGCGCCGGGAGGACCGTCACCGGCGCCGGCACGGGCTCGGTCACCGGCCGGGCGCTGCGCCGGGCGGCCAGCCGCCGGACCAGCAGCCGCACCGCCACGACCAGCACCGCCGCCACCACGGCGACGGTGAGCAGCCCGCTCCATCCCTCGCGCAGCCAGACGAAACCGATCAGCAGTCCGCAGGCGTGTGCCAGCCCGCCGGCCACCGCCCAGAGCGCGACGACGCCCGCGGCCACCGTGTGCGAGGCGCCGCCCCGGCACAGCGCCGCGACGAACACGCCGGCCGCGCCGACGCCCGCCGGGACGACCCGGTTGGCCACCGTGCCGCCGACGTGCGCGGTGGCGGCGCCGGACCAGGTGAGGTGGCCGGCGGCGATGGCCCGCTTGCCGGCGACGGACGCCGTCGTCGCCAGCACCCAGAACAGCGCGACGAGCAGCGGGACGTGCGGGTTGCTGCGCATGGCCGAGATCAGGTTGGGCAGCACCGACGGCACGATGACGACGCCCACGACCACCAGGATCGCGAGCACGGCCAGCAGACCGACGACCCGGCGAGTGCTGCCGAACATCGCACGCCGCCGGGCCCGTGTGGTGGTCCTGTCCTCGATCGCCACACCCCTATGGTGACGGACAGAAACGTCCACAGTCTGTAGCGAAGGCGTACAACTGGCGTCGATCTGCCTTCCCACCTGCGCACTTGACACGGAAAATTCTTCCGGCCCTCACTCGAACGGTGTCATGAACTCCGACGGGTCCAGCGCTCGCCGGCTGATGCGGACGTCGCCGAGGAAGCCGTAGAAGCCCTGCCCGAAGCCGAGGTCCCAGCCGTTGGCGCCGAGCGTGAACGGTCGGCCGAGCGTCGCGATGCCGTGCGCCGGCTGCTTCGGGTTGCGGGAGATCGGCGAGCCCTCGACCCACACGACCGTCTGGGACCCGTCGTTGACGACGGCGACGTGGAACCAGCGCCCCACCGGCAGCGCGTGGCTCCAGTGCGTCGGCGAGGCGTCCTCGACGTGGGGGTAGAGCACGAACTGCAGGAACCGCTCGGGCGACACGTTGAGGCTGCAGGTGGACTCCAGCGGCGAGTAGCCGTTGGTCTTGCCGGCGTCGCCGGCGCGGCCCTGCCAGCTGAGGATGCCCATCCAGGCGTGGTTGCCCTCGAACGGCTCGGGCAGCTTGACGAAGAGCTCGATCGTGAAGCCGCCGAGGAACTTCTCGGAGTTGATCGGCGCGTCGGCCACGGCTTCGAGGATCGCGCCGCGGTCGGGCGACTGGCCGCCGTCGAAGCGCAGGCTGGCGTGGGCCGGCGCGCCGTCGTGGTGGTCCAGCGACCGCGTGAGCAGGCCCGGTGCCGACGAGTGCAGGCGCCGCACGACGAGGTCGTTGCCCTTGCGGGTGAGGTCCTGGGCGACCGCGCCGTCGGCGACCGTCACGCCGTCGGCCACCCGGCCGCGCAGGCCGAGCGTGTCGAAGCGCCAGTAGGCGACGGTGTCGCGTCCGATCACGCGGGTCGGCGGGCGGGACGGCGGCCGGGTGTCCGGCGCGAAGCCGGCGAACCGGGCGGAGAAGTCGACCGGCAGGCTGAACCGGTCGACGTCGTCGGTGAGCTCGATGACCTCCGACCCCAGCGGCGGCCGCTCCCCCGCCTCGCGCATGAGGAACCACGGCGCGAAGGTCTCGACGTCGATGGTGTTGCGCACCAGGTCGAACTGGTAGAGGCGGATCATGCCGGCGCCGCCGTAGTAGCGGTCCTGGTAGTTGGTGATGTGGACGTGCACGTCGTGACCGGCGTCGTTGGTGAGGACGGTGCGGCCGGGCGGCCAGTAGTGCCCGCCGAGGGCGAGGAAGATCTGGTCCTTGCCGCGGATCAGCCCGTCCCACAGCCGCTGCCCGTTGCCGGACAGGTAGGCGGCGCCGTCGTCGCCGGCGTAGGCGAGGTCGTGGGTGGTGACGATCGCGGGCAGCTGCGGGTGCGCGTCGACGACGCCGCGGGCCCAGGCCAGGCCGGCGTCGGAGACGCGCCAGTCCAGCGCCAGCACCAGCCACTCGCGGCCCGCGGCAGGGATGACGTGGAAGCTGTTGTAGCCGTCGGGCGACGAGCCGCCGAACGTCTCGCTGCGGGCGAACCGCGACGGGCCGAAGGCGCGCAGGTAGGGCGTGTCGCCGCGCTGGTCGTTGCCTCCGGGGATGTCGTGGTTGCCGGCCAGCACGCTGAACGGCACGACGCCGTCGAGCGCCTCGAACGTCCGGCCGGCGAGGTCGATCTCGTCCTGCGTGCCGTGCTCGGTGATGTCGCCGAGGTGCGTCATGAACGCGACGTTGGCGAGGCCGCGCTGCTCGGTGAGGTAGCGGAACGTCGTGGCCAGCGGCTCGGGGTCGGAACGGTCCTCGTCGAAGAGGTACTGCGTGTCCGGCAGGACGGCGAGCGAGAACCGCGGGCTGCCGGGGTCGAACCCCGTCGGCGCGGGCGGGACGACGGGCGCGGCGGCGGCGCTGCCGGCGCTCGCGCCACCGACCAGGCCGGGGACGGCGAACGCGGCGGGC
>NZ_QUAL01000085.1 GCF_003579925.1 Jiangella rhizosphaerae
GGCCGCGGGCCGGTGCTGGTGCAGGTGCCGCGGGCCGGCTACCTCCCCGGCGTCGCCTGCGCGCGCTGCCGCACGCCGGCCCGGTGCGGTGCCTGCTCCGGGCCGCTCGTGCTCGGCCAGGCCGACCAGCCGCCGCGCTGCGCCTGGTGCGCCACGGCGTACCCGTCCTGGCGGTGCGGGTCGTGCGGGCACGGGACGCTGCGCGCGACGGTGGTGGGCGTGCGGCGGACGGCCGAGGAACTGGGCCGCGCGTTCCCCGGGGTCCCGGTGCTGCTCTCCCGCGGCGACGCGGTCCGCGATTCCGTGGGCGCCGAGCCGGCGCTCGTGGTCGCCACGCCGGGGGCCGAGCCGGTCGCCTCCGGCGGGTACACGGCCGCACTGCTGCTCGACGGGACGGCGCTGCTGGCCCGGCCGAACCTGCGCGCGGCCGAGGAGGCGCTGCGCCGCTGGCTGCGCGCGGCCGCGCTGGTCCGGCCGGGGACCATGGGCGGCGAGATCGTGGTCGTCGCCGATTCCTCGGCGCCGGCGGTGCAGGCGCTGGTCCGCTGGGACCCGGCCGGGTTCGCCGCCCGCGAGCTGGCCGAACGCTCCGCACTGCACCTGCCGCCCGCCGCCCGCGTCGCCGAACTCACCGGCGCCGCCGCCGACGTCGACGACCTGCTGATGCACGCCGACCTGCCGCCCGACGCCGAGGTCATCGGGCCGGTCCCGGTCGACGACGACGGCGCTCGGGCGATGATCCGGGCCCCGCGGGCCGCGGGGACGGCGCTTGCCGCGGCCCTCCGGTCGGCGGCGGGGGTGCGGTCGGCGCGGCGCACCGGGGGGTCCGTGCGGGTCCGGATCGATCCCGTGGACTTCGGCTGAGGTTGGTCCCCCGTCCCCCTGCTGCCCATGCTCTTGCGCCGCGCGGGTGCCCTCAAGTCCGCGCGCGGTCGTGGTTGCGTGGGGCTGTGGTGGGGGCGCTTGGACTAGACCGCACCCGCGCGCCCTGAGAACGGGCAGCTGTCAGGGGGACGGGGGGAGTCTGGCGCCGGGTAGCGGTTCGGCGGCCGGCTCACCATCCCAGCGCGATGTTGATTATGGAGAAGTGCAGGTTCCGCGTCGCTGGGAACCTGCACTTCTCCATGATCAACGGGGTCGGCGGCGACG
Organism: Jiangella rhizosphaerae; assembly: GCF_003579925.1. Classification (GTDB taxonomy): domain Bacteria; phylum Actinomycetota; class Actinomycetes; order Jiangellales; family Jiangellaceae; genus Jiangella; species Jiangella rhizosphaerae. The sequence goes on from NZ_QUAL01000085.1 coordinate 1,150, forward strand.
ACGGTGTGGTGTCCACGGGGTGAGATTTGGCCGCGTTTGGCGGGCCGTCACGAGGACTTCTCGGGCATCACGAGGGCTGCAGGCCTGGTGATGCGGGAGAAGACCTCGTGATGTGAGCGATCGTCGATGATCTTCGCTATCCACGGCCCGGCAAACGGGACGAAACGGGCACGCACGACGCGCGAGGCGTGCCCACTCCCTCCCCGTCCCCCTGATAGCTGCCCGTTCTTAGGCCGCGGGCCTGCGGGTCAAGTCCAAGCCCCCCAACCACAACCCCGAAACAACCACAGAGGGCGCGGACTTGAGGCGCAGGTGCGCGGCCAAGAGAATGGGCAGCAGGGGGACGGGGAGCCCCAGCTCACGCGGCGACCCCCGAGTGCACGGCTCACCCTCACGAGCTCAGGTCCACGTAGAAGGACACGGCGTCCGCGGGCAACCCGTCGAACACGATCCGGCCGTCGTCGAAGACGAGGACGCGGTCCATGGCCAGCACCGCGTCGAGGTCGTGCGTCACCAGGACCACTCTCTGCGGCAGTTCCGCCAGCAACGCCAGCACCTTGCGGGTGTTCCGCAGGTCCAGCAGCGTCGTCGGCTCGTCGCACACGAGGACCTTCGGCTCGGTGACCAGCACCGAGCAGAGCGCCAGCAGCTGCTTCTGCCCGCCGGACAGCAGATGCGCCGGGTGGTCGGCGTGCCCGGCCAGCCCGAACGACGCCAGGGCCTCGGCCACCCGCTCCGCGACCGCCGCGGCCGGCAGTCCGCGCAGCCCGAAGGCGACGTCCTCGGCGACCGTCGGCATGAGGATCTGCGCGTCGGGGTCGGTGAACACGAAGCCCACCGACCGCCGGACGGCGGCCCCGTCGCGCCGCGTCGACAGCCCGTCGACCGTCACCGTCCCCGCCGACGGCAGCACCAGCCCGTTGAGCAGCCGCGCGAACGTCGACTTGCCCGACCCGTTGGCCCCGATGACCCCGACCCGCTGCTCGGTCAGCGTCACGCTGACGTCGCGCAGCACGGTGCGGTCGCCGTACCGGTGCGTGACGGCGTCGACCTCGATCACAGCGACGAGGCGGCGAAGGTGTCGCACGCGGCGATGTCGCCGGACTGTAGCCCCGTCGTGAACCAGCGCTGCCGCTGCTCGCTGGAGCCGTGGGTCCACGACTCCGGGGTCACCGTGCCCTGGAACCGCTCCTGGATGTAGTCGTCGCCGACGGTGTTCGCGGCGGCCAGCGCGTCGGCGATGTCCTGGTCGGTCAGCTCGGTGATGAGCGGCTGGCCGGACTCGTCCTCGGCGGTGGTGGCGTGGTGCGCCCACATGCCGGCGTAGCAGTCGGCCTGCAGCTCCAGGCGGACGGCGTCGGAGTCGGGGCCGGACTGCGTGCGCACGCGCTGCATCTGGCCGGTGAGGTTCTGCACGTGGTGACCGTACTCGTGGGCCAGCACGTACGCCTCGGCGAACTGGCCGCTGGGGCCGCCGTACGTGGTGCGCAGCTGGTCGAAGAACCCGAGGTCGAGGTAGACGTTCTGGTCGCCGGGGCAGTAGAACGGCCCGACCTGCGACGACGCCGTGCCGCAGCGAGTAGTGACGGACGAGGTGAAGAACGTCGTCTGCGCGGGCGTGTACTGCTCGCCGGCCGCGGCGAAGTACTCCTCCCAGAACGCCTGGGCGGAGTTGACGTAGAGCACGAAGCGGCAGTCGGGGTTCTCGTCGATGTCGGCGACCACCTGGCACTCGCGCTCCAGCTCGCCCTCGGAACCGGGCTCGGCCTGGACGGCGGGCGCACCGCCGCCGAGGAGGTCGGCCGGGTTGGTGCCCGTGAGCAGGGCGATCAACGCGACGATGACCGCGCCGATGCCCCCGCCGGCCGCCGCCGTGCGGCCGGCCGGGCGCCGGCCACGCTGGTCGGACACCTGGGAAGGATCCAGGCGGGCCCGCCGGTTGAACTTCATGGCCGATTCGCCTCCCGCGTAGACTGCTCACCATGATGCCCGTGGCGGACTGATCGTGCTGGACCGATCGCCCACCCCACACGAGGCCACGGAGAGTTCACCCTGACATGATCACCGCTCATCAGCTCGAAGTGCGTGCAGGCGCGCAGGTTCTGCTCGAGGATGCCAGCTTCCGCATCGGCCCGGGCGACAAGGTCGGCCTGGTGGGCCGCAACGGCGCCGGCAAGACCACGCTGACCCGCATCCTCGCCGACGAGGGCCAGCCGGCCGCGGGCACCGTGGTCCGCACCGGTCCCATCGGCTACCTGCCGCAGGACCCGCGCGCCGGCGATCCCGAGGTCATCGCCCGCGACCGCATCCTGGGCGCCCGCGGGCTCGACGTCGTCGTCGCCGGCATGCGCCGGGCCGAGAAGGAGATGGCCTCAAGCGACGAGGCCGAGCACGAGCGCGGCATGCGCCGGTACGCCCGCCTCGAGGCCGAGTTCCTGGCCGCCGGCGGGTACGCCGTCGAGAGCGAGGCCGCCACCATCGCGGCCAGCCTCGGGCTTCCCGACCGCGTGCTCGCGCAGCCGCTGAAGACGCTCTCGGGCGGGCAGCGGCGCCGGGTCGAGCTGGCCCGCATCCTGTTCTCCGACGCCGAGACGCTGCTGCTGGACGAGCCGACCAACCACCTCGACGCCGACTCCGTCGTGTGGCTGCGCGACTTCCTGCGCGCCTACAAGGGCGGCCTGGTGGTCATCAGCCACGATGTCGCTCTGCTCGACAAGACGGTGAACCGCGTCTTCCACCTCGACGCCAACCGCGCCGCCCTCGACGTCTACAACATCGGCTGGACGGCCTACCTCGCCCAGCGCGAGACCGACGAACGACGGCGGCACCGTGAGCGGGCGAACGCCGAGAAGAAGGCCGCCGCCCTGAAGGCGCAGGCCGACCGCATGCGCTACAAGGCCACCAAGGCCACGGCGGCGCAGAACATGGACCGCCGGGCGCAGCGGCTGCTGTCCGGCCTGGAGGAGCAGCGGCGCTCGGACAAGGTGGCCAAGCTCCGCTTCCCCGACCCCGCGCCGTGCGGCAAGACGCCGCTCACCGCGTCCGGGCTGTCCAAGTCGTACGGCTCGCTCGAGGTGTTCACCGACGTCGACCTCGCCATCGACCGCGGCAGCCGGGTCGTCATCCTGGGCCTCAACGGTGCCGGCAAGACGACGCTGCTGCGCTTGCTGGCCGGCATCGAGCCGGCCGACACCGGCGTCGTGGAGCCCGGACACGGGCTGCGACTGGGCTACTACGCCCAGGAGCACGAGACGCTCGACACGTCGCGGACGGTGCTCGAGAACCTGCGCAGCTCCGCCCCCGACCTCCCGGAGCTCGAGGCGCGCCGGGTCCTGGGCTCGTTCCTGTTCTCCGGCGACGCCGTCGACAAGCCGGCCGGCGTGCTCTCCGGCGGCGAGAAGACCCGGCTGGCGCTGGCGGCGCTCGTCGTGTCCAGCGCCAACGTGCTGCTGCTCGACGAGCCGACCAACAACCTCGACCCCGCCTCCCGCGAGGAGGTGCTGGCCGCGCTGCGCTCGTTCGCCGGCGCGATCGTCTTGGTGACCCACGACGAGGGCGCCGTCGAGGCGCTGAGCCCCGAGCGTGTCGTGCTGCTCCCGGACGGAGTCGAAGATCTGTGGAACCCCGACTATGCGGAGCTCGTCTCACTCGCATAGAGAGGTCGATCCACCCTGCGCATTTTCGTTCCTCGGCGGGACGATCCAGCCTTCGAGTGGCGAAAATGCGTAATGAAGCGGATCATTGTCCTCTGTCATGCAGGACAACGAAACGGGAGGACGCGTGGCCGAGAAGTTGGTAAAAGGCGCGCGGATCAGTGGGGGGCAGCGTGACAAGCTCGCCTCTGACCTGAAGAAGAAGTACGAAGGTGGTCGCAGCATCCGCGAGCTCGCCACCGAAACCGGGCGTTCCTACGGGTTCGTCCACCGGGTTCTGTCCGAGTCCGGGGTCAACCTACGAGGTCGTGGAGGGGCCACACGAGGCAAGGCGAAGAAGCAGGCCTGAACCAGCCCCTAGTTGGTCGAGATGCCGGAGGAGGGTGGCCTCCAGCAGCTCGATCACCCCGACAAACGCTTCGTCACCCACTGCGCGGTCCCCGGCGCGCACGCCTCGACTGGCGTTGCGGCGGCGATCACCGAGTCCTGTGACCGGTGAATCGTTCGGCGGATATTCGAGTCGTCGTACTCGAACCCGAGGGGCTCTTCTTTCCACAGATGATCTTGATCGGCGGCGGCAGACCCCGACCGTGACAAGCCCGGCATATCGGGCGGCGCTAAACGGTCGCCCTCCGCACTGTTGATCTTGGTTCACATCATAGCCCGAGTTATCGGTGTGCTTTCACGGAGAGTGACGTGAAGGCAGCGTCGATGCCCGTTCGCGTTCTTTACGCGAACGGGCCGAAGGCGCGCTTCATCGTGCCCGGAACCTCTCCGATGCAGCCCGGAGGCGGGCCGGACGCCATTACGGTCCCGGCGCGCCGGTGTGCTGCCGGGAGATCGTTCTGTCACGGTGCGTGACGACTCGTGGTACGGCATTCGGGTCCTCGCCCGGGTCCATTCGGTCACCGAGGGTGACCATTCGGATGGCGCACGCTGTGAGCGAACGCGGGAAGAAGCGAGTGCGCGGCCGACGTTGTCGGCGGCGAGCCGCATGATGGACCGCAACGCACGCAGAGGAGGTCGACGCCGGTGTCGATGGGAATGGGCCATGCCTGGCGGGCCTCCCGGTCGTTCTCCAGCGACCAGTCGGTCACGCACAAGCGGCTGGCCCGGGGCACGGTCAGGCGCGTCGCCGGCTACGGCCGGGCGTACCGGTTCCAGCTGGCCGTCTTCCTCGGCACCACCGTCGCCGCTGCGGCGTCCGCGGCCGCCGTCCCGCTGCTGCTGAAGGTGCTCATCGACGACGGTGTCAGTGCGGGTGACCGCGCGGTCGTGGTCTGGGCCGCCGTGGCGGTCGCCGGGCTCGCCGTCGTCGACGCCGCGCTCGGGCTGCTCGGGCGCTGGATGTCGGCGCGCGTCGGCGAGGGCCTCATCTTCGACCTGCGCCGCCAGGTCTTCGACCACGTCCAGCGTCAGCCGGTCGCGTTCTTCACCCGGACGCAGACCGGATCACTGGTGTCGCGGCTCAACAGCGACGTCATCGGCGCCCAGCAGGCGTTCACGGGCACGCTCTCGCAGGTGGTCAGCAACGTCGTGACGCTGGTGCTGGCGCTGGGCGCCATGATCGTGCTGTCGTGGCAGATCACGCTCATCGTGCTGGTGCTGGTGCCGCTGTTCCTGCTGCCGGCCCGCTTCATCGGCCGCAAGCTGGCCGACATCAGCCGCGAGGCCATGCAGCTCAACGCCGCCATGAGCCAGACCATGACCGAGCGGTTCAACGTCTCAGGGGCGCTGCTGGTCAAGATCTTCGGCCGCTACCAGGACGAGACCGCCGAGTTCAGCGGCGCCGCCGGCCGGGTCCGCGACATCGGCATCGTCCAGGCGCTCTATGCCCGCTACTTCTTCCTGGGCCTGACGTTCCTCGCCTCGGCCGCCACGGCGCTGGTCTACGGCGTCGGCGGCTGGTTCGCCATCAGCGGGACGCTCGAGGTCGGCACGCTGGTCGCGCTGGCCGCCCTGCTGACGCGCCTCTACGGACCGCTGACGGCGCTCTCGAACGTCCAGGTCGACATCATGACGGCGCTGGTCAGCTTCGAGCGGGTCTTCGAGGTGCTCGACCTGCCGCCCATGGTCCGCGACACCCCGGGCGCGACCCCCCTGCCGGCCGGCGACGAGCAGCTGTCGGTCGAGTTCCGCGACGTCGAGTTCGCCTACCCGGGCGCCGACGACGTCTCGCTGGCCTCGCTCGAGGCGGTCGCCCGGCCCACGCCCGCGGCGCCGGAACCGGTCCTCAACGGCGTCTCGTTCGAGGTGGCGCCGGGGCAGCTGGTCGCGCTCGTGGGCCCGTCCGGCGCCGGCAAGTCGACCATCACGCACCTGGTGTCCCGGCTCTACGACCCCACGGCCGGCACCGTCCTGGTCGGCGGCCGTGACGTCCGCGACGTCACTCTCGAGTCGCTGCACGAAGCCGTCGGCGTGGTCACGCAGGACGCCCACATGTTCCACGAGACCATCCGCTACAACCTCGCCTACGCCCGCCAGGGCGCCACCGACGAGGAGCTGTGGGCGGCACTCGAGGCGGCGCAGATCGCTCCGCTGGTCCGCTCGCTGCCCGAGGGCCTCGACACCGTCGTCGGCGACCGCGGCTACCGCTTGTCCGGCGGAGAGAAGCAGCGGCTGGCCATCGCCCGGCTGCTGCTCAAGGCACCCCGGGTGGTGGTGCTCGACGAGGCGACGGCGCACCTGGACTCCGAGTCCGAGGTCGCGGTCCAGCGCGCGCTCGAGATCGCGCTGGCCGGCCGCACCTCGCTGGTCATCGCGCACCGCCTGTCGACCATCCGCGGCGCCGACCAGATCCTCGTGGTCGACGGCGGCCGCATCGTCGAGCGCGGCACCCACGCGGAACTGCTGGCCGCCGGCGGCCACTACGCCGAGCTGTACCGCACCCAGTTCGCCCTGCAGGACGTGTCCACCCGCACGGCCTGACGTCGTCCTCCTGCTGCGTTGCCCCGTCCCCCTGCTGCCTGATTGTCTTGGCCGCGGGCGCGCGCCTCAAGTCCGCGCGCGTGGTGGTCGGGCTCTGCTGTGGTTGGGGCGCTTGGACTTGACCCGCGCGCACGCGGCTCAGAACGGGCAGCTATCAGGGGGACGGGGGGAGTGTGGCGACGGCTGCCGCGGCGTTGGCCCCGTTACGGTGTGGCGTTGGTGTCGTTGAGTGTCCACGTGGTGAGATTTCGCCGTGATTCGGGAGCCATCACGAGGATTGCCCCAGCATCAACACCCCTACAGTCATGTTGAAGCTCAGGTAATCCTCGTGATGTCGGCGATCGTTGATGATCATCGCTGTCCACAGTCCGACAAAGCAGGGCGAAACGGGCACGCCCAGCGTGAGGCGTGCCCAGATCCTCCTCGTCCCCTGATAGCTGCCCGTTCTTGGCCGCGGACGGGTGAGTCAAGCGGTCATCGTCGCGCGAAGCGCCCCATAGTCCGCTTGACGCGCACGTTCGCGGCAAGAGAATGGGGCAGCAGGGGGACGGCCAACGTCAGAGGGAGCGGATCGAACCGCCGTCGACGGCGATCATGGAGCCGGTGAGGTACGACGCGGCGGGGGAGAGGACGAACGCGGCCACTCGGCCGAACTCCTCGGGCCGGCCGTAGCGCCGCAGCGGGATGGTCTTCTCCGCGGCCGCCTTGACCTCGTCGGGGTCGCGTCCGGACATCTCCGCCAGTTCGCGCAGCCGCTCGGTCTCGATGCTGCCGGGCAGCAGGCCCACGGCGCGCACGCCGGACGGTCCGAGATCGTCGGCCAGCTGCTTGATCACCATCGCCAGACCCGGCCGCAGCCCGTTCGACGCGGCGAGGCCGGGAATCGGCGCCTTCACGGAGCTGGAGAGCACGAACGCCAGCGCCCCTCCGCCGGACAGCTGGGCGGCGACCACGCGGGCCAGCCGGACCGCGCCGAGGAAGACGCTGTCGAACGCCGCCCGCCATTGATCGTCGGTGATGTCGGTGACCTTGCCGCCGGGCGGGCCGCCGACGCTGACCAGCGCGCCGTCGAGCCGGCCGAAGCGGTCCAGTGCCGCTGCCACCAGCCGGTCCGGCGTGCCGGGGTCGGCGTTGTCGGCCGCCACACCGACGACCGAGGCGCGGCCGAGCTCCTCGACGGCCGCGTCGACCGACCCCTGCGAGCGGGACGTGACGACGAGCCGGGCGCCCTCGGCGACCAGGGCCTCCGCCCCGGCGCGGCCGAGCCCGCGGGTGCCGCCGGTGACGATGTAGACGCGATCGGAGAGGCCGAGGTCCATGGCGCGTGATCTTAGCCCTCAGGCGTGGCCGGTGGCCGGACCGGGCAGCTCCGACAGCAGGTAGGCGGCCGTCACCAGCGGGATGTGGCTCAGCGCCTGCGGGAAGTTGCCGACCATGCGGTTGATGCGCGGGTCGAACTCCTCGGCCAGCAGCCCGAGGTCGTTGCGCAGGCCGAGCAGGTGCTCGAACAGCTCGCGGGCCCGCTCCGTCCGGCCGGTCAGGTGCAGCGCCTCGACCAGCCAGAACGAGCAGGCGAGGAACGCGCCCTCGTCGCCGGGCAGGCCGTCGACGTCGTGCTCGGTGCGGTAGCGCAGCACCAGCCCGGAGTCGGTGCACAGTTCCTTCTCGACGGCGTCGACGGTGCCGACGACGCGGGGGTCGTCGGGCGGCAGGAAGCCGACGATGGGGATCTGCAGCAGCGCGGCGTCGAGCGCCGGATGGCCGTAGGACTGGGTGAACGTATTGCGGTCGGCGTCGTAGCCGTGCTTGAGGACGTCGTCCATGATGGTCGCCCGCAGCGCCTTCCACCGGTCGGGCTGCCCGCCGGCGCCGTCGCCCTGCAGCGCGGCGACGGCGCGGTCGGCGGCCACCCACGCCATGACCTTGGAGTGGACGAAGTGCCGGCGCGGCCCGCGGATCTCCCAGATGCCCTCGTCGGGCTCGGTCCACGCGCGCTCGAGATGCTGCAGGAGCTTCTCCTGCAGCGCCCACACGTGCCGCTCGAGCGGCAGGCCGTGCTGCCGGGCGCGGGCCAGCGTGTCGATGACCTCGCCGTAGACGTCGATCTGCAGCTGCTCGGCCGCGGCGTTGCCCACCCGCACCGGGCTGGACCCCTCGTAGCCGGGCAGCCAGTCGATCTCGTACTCCTGCAGCCGCCGCTCGCCGCTGATGCCGTACATGATCTGCAGGTCGCCGGGGTCGCCGCCGATGGCGCGGATCAGCCAGTCGCGCCACGCCCGCGCCTCGTCGACGTACCCGCTGCGGATCAGCGCGTCGAGGGTGAACGCGGAGTCGCGCAGCCAGCAGTACCGGTAGTCCCAGTTGCGCACGCCGCCGATGCCCTCGGGCAGGGAGGTGGTCGGCGCGGCGACGATGCCGCCGGTGGGCTCGTACGTCAACGCCTTGAGGGTGACGAGCGAGCGCATGACGGCGTCGCGGTACGGGCCGTCGTAGGTGCACTGGGCCGCCCAGTCGGTCCAGAACTTCTCCGTCGACTCCAGCGCCTCGAAAGCGTCGACGGGCGCCTCGGGCGGGTCGTGCGACGGTCCCCAGGCCAGCACGAAGCTGACGCGGTCGCCCTCGCCGACGATGAAGTCGGAGTGCGTCGTCAGCGCCCGCCCGTACGTCGGGACCTCGCAGTGCAGTGCGACGGAGTCGGGTCCGGCGACGCCGACGATGAGGCCGTTCTCGCGGTGCACCCACGGCACCGAGCGGCCGTAGTCGAACCGCAGGCGCAGTTCGCTGTGCATGGGGACCCGCCCGGACAGCCCTTCCACGACGCGGACGACGTCGTGCTGGCCGCTGCTCGGCGGCATGAAGTCGATGACCTTGACGCTGCCGTCCGGGGTGTCCCAGACGTGCTCGAGGATCAGCGTGTCGCCGCGGTACCAGCGCCGGTCGGCCTGGCCGGCGCCGATGGGCGCGATGCGCCAGAACCCGTGCTTGGCCGTTCCGAGCAGCGACGCGAAGCAGGCGGCGGAGTCGAACCTGGGCAGGCAGAGCCAGTCGATGGTGCCGTCGCGGTCGACGAGCGCCGCGGTGTGGAGGTCGCCGATGATGCCGTGGTCCTCGATCCGACCCGTCATCTGTCCTTTCTACCCAACGCCGCCCGTATGTGCTGGCGACTCGGGCGTGTCCTGCTCGTGTGACTCGTCACGCCCGCGCGCCTCCGCGCGGATGAGCAGCACGAACCCGCCCACACCGACGACGGCGAACAGGAACCACTGGATGGCGTACGACAGGTGCGGCCCCGACTCCGTCGCGGGCGGCTCGATCAGCTGCAGCGACGTCGACGGCTCCGGATCCTGGGTGATGAGCTCGCCCCAGGCGCCGTAGAGCGGGTAGGGGAGGCCGGCGGCGATCGCCTCGACGTCGACGAACCGTACCGACCCCGACGACGGGTCGACGTCGTGGCCGGTCTCGCTGGGCCGGACCCGCGCGGTGACGGTCACTTCACCGTCCGGCGGTGGCGGCAGCTCGATGTCGTCGTCGTCGCGGCCGTCGGCGGCGACGAACCCGCGGTCGACCAGCAGCGCCGTGCCGTCGTCGCCGACCAGCGGGGTCAGCGCGTGGACGCCGCGGGTGCCGTCGACCGGACGCAGCCGCAGCCGCAGCTCGTTGCCGACGTCCCAGTGCCCGGTCACCTCGACGGTGCGCCACTTGTCGTCGTCGGCCAGCGGCTGCCCGGGCGGCGCGAGCTGCGCGGCCGGGACCGGGTCGCCGCCGACGTTGGCCTCGATGACGGCGTTGTTGTCCTGCCGCTGCTCGTTGCGGTCGAGCTGCCAGAGCCCGAGCCGGACGCACAGCAGCACCAGCAGCACTCCGGCGAGCGTGCGCACCAGCCAGCGCCGCGACGCCAGGAACCTGTACACGCCCACGACGGTACGCCGGACGGTGGACGGCGGCGGCACTGGGGCGCATCGAGGCTTAGGCTTGAACGGTGCTGGTTGACCGATATGGACGCGTGGCCACCGACCTGCGGGTCTCGCTGACCGACCGGTGCAACCTGCGCTGCACCTACTGCATGCCCGAAGAGGGGCTGGCCTGGCTGCCGCGCCAGGACGTGCTCACCGACGACGAGGTCGTGCGGCTGGTCCGCATCGCCGTCGAGCGCCTCGGCGTGCGCGAGGTCCGGTTCACCGGCGGCGAGCCGCTGCTGCGCCGCGGCCTGGTCGACATCGTCGCCGCCTGCGCCCGCCTGGAGCCGCGGCCGGAGCTGTCGCTGACGACGAATGCCGTCGGGCTGGCCCGGGTGGCCGGCGCGCTCGCCGACGCCGGACTCGACCGCGTCAACGGCTCCCTCGACACCCTGCGGCCCGACCGGTTCGAGACGCTGACCCACCGGCGGCGCCTCGACGACGTGCTGGCCGGGCTGGCCGCGGCGCGCGAGGCCGGGCTCGACCCCATCAAGATCAACGCCGTGCTCATGCGCGGCGTCAACGACGACGAGGCGCCTGAGCTGCTCGCCTGGGCGCTCGAGCACGGCTACGAGCTGCGGTTCATCGAGCAGATGCCGCTCGACGCGCAGCACGGCTGGGACCGCGCCACCATGGTGACGGCCGAGGAGATCCTCGCGTCGCTGCAGACGGTGTTCTCGCTCACCCCGCTGGGCGACGTCGAGCGCGGCAGCGCGCCGGCCGAGACCTGGCTGGTCGGTGGCGGCCCGGCCCGCGTCGGCGTCATCGCGTCGGTGACCCGCCCGTTCTGCGGCAGCTGCGACCGCACCCGGCTCACCGCCGAGGGCCAGGTCCGCAACTGCCTGTTCGCCCGCGAGGAGTCCGACCTGCGCGGCGCCATGCGTTCCGGCGCCGACGACGCCGAGCTGGCCCGTCGCTGGGAGGTCGCGATGGCCGGCAAGGCTGCCGGTCACGGCATCGATGACCCCGGGTTTCTCCAGCCGTCGCGGCCGATGTCCGCGATCGGCGGCTGATTTTCCGTCGAAATAGCGGTGAACACGGCGATCGGCCGTTGATCAGCAGGTAGAGGCGGCGACTCGGCCAGAAGATGAGGACGACGCCGGGCAGCCACGGGGGAAGCCGCCCGACGTCGCCGGTACGCAACGCACCGACGGGGGAATACGGAACGTGCGCCTGGGGAGTATTGCACGTTCCTCGACGACTTCGGAAGGCCCTGTCAATGTTCGAGTCGATCTTTGGCCACCGGTGCCTCCGGCAGCTCAAGCCGCGGCGGCGGGACCACCGGTGAGAGGGCGCTGTGGCGGGGCTGGCGGGTGGCGTTGGCGATGACGACCGCGATGTACGGGAGCACGACCGCACCCAGGATGAACACGATGCGCAGCCAGCCCTGGCTGATGACCGCCAGCGGCAGACAGGCGATCCGGATGCCCATCATCACGAGGTACCGGCGCTGCCTGCTGGCGAGGTCGTCGCTGCGCGGCGCCGCGGCCGTCGTGACCGACGGCACAGGATCGCTGCGACGCGCGCCGTGGCCGTTCATCCCTCCACGGTAGGTCAGAATCGTGCGATCAGCGCAGCCGGGCCGTCCAACGGGCCCGCGACGGAAAGAGGGGATCGTCATGAACCGCACCTACCGCGTGACCGAGATCGTCGGGACGTCCACCGAGGGGATCGACGAGGCGGTGCGCAACGGCATCGGCCGCGCCGCGCAGACGCTGCGTCACCTCGACTGGTTCGAGGTGACGGAGGTCCGCGGCCAGATCGTCGACGGCGAGGTCCAGCATTTCCAGGTCGGCATGAAGGTCGGCTTCCGGCTCGAGGACGCCTGACGGTAGCGTCGGCGCGGACGTTCGCAAGCCCGAGCAGGAGGAGACACAGACGTGGGTCGGTCCGTACTGGTGACCGGTGGCAATCGCGGCATCGGCCTGGCCATCGCGCGCTCGTTCGCGCAGGCCGGTGACGACGTCACCATCACCTACCGCAGCGGCGAGCCGCCCGAGGGGCTGGCCGGGGTGCGCTGCGACGTCACCGACATGGAGTCGGTCGAGGCGGCGTTCACCGAGGTCGAGGCGGCGCAAGGGCCGGTCGAGGTGCTGGTCGCCAACGCCGGCATCACCCGCGACACGCTGCTGCTGCGGATGAGCGAGTCCGACTTCACCGACGTCCTCGACACCAACCTGACCGGCGCGTTCCGCGTCGCCAAGCGCGCCGCCAAGGGCATGCTGCGGGCCCGCAAGGGCCGCGTCGTGTTCATCTCCAGCGTCGTCGGCCTGCTCGGCTCGCCGGGACAGATGAACTACGCCGCCAGCAAGGCCGGCCTGGTCGGCCTGGCGCGGTCGATGGCGCGCGAGCTGGGCAGCCGCAACATCACCGCCAACGTCGTCGCGCCGGGGTTCGTCGAGTCGGACATGACCGCCGAGCTCACCGACGAGCGGCGCAAGGAGATCCTCGACGGCATCCCGCTGGGCCGCTACGCCAGCGCCGACGAGGTGGCGCGAGTGGTGCGCTGGGTGGCCAGCGACGACGCGGCGTACGTGACGGGAGCCGTCATTCCGGTGGACGGCGGATTGGGGATGGGTCACTGATGGGCATTCTCGAGGGCAAGCGGATCCTGGTCACCGGGGTCCTGACGGAGGCGTCGTTCGCGTTCCACGTGGCGCGGCTCGCGCAGCAGGAGGGCGCCACCGTCGTGCTCACTGGGTTCGGCCGGATGAGCCTGGTCGAGCGCATCGCCAAGCGGCTGCCGTCGCCGCCGCCGGTCATCGAGCTGGACGTGCAGAACACCGAGCACCTCGACACCCTGGCCGACCGAGTCAAAGACCACGTCGACGGCCTCGACGGCGTCGTCCACTCGATCGGCTTCGCCCCGGCGACGGCGCTCGGCGGGAGCTTCCTGGAGACGCCGTTCGAGGACGTCTCGACCGCCGTCCACGTGTCGACGTACTCGCTGAAGGCGTTGACGATGGCCACGCTGCCGCTGATGCCCGACGGCGGCTCCGTCGTCGGCCTCGACTTCGACGCCCAGGTGGCCTGGCCCGGCTACGACTGGATGGGCGTGGCGAAGGCCGGCATGGAGGCGACGGCCCGCTACCTCGCCAAGTACCTCGGGGAGAAGAACATCCGGGTCAACCTCATCTCCGCCGGGCCCGTGAAGACGATGGCGGCCCGGTCGATCCCCGGGTTCTCCGACTTCGAGGGCGTGTGGAACGAGCGCGCGCCGCTGGGCTGGGACCTCTCCGACCCCGAGCCGGGCGCGCGCGGCGTCGTCGCGCTGCTGTCCGACTGGTTCCCGAAGACGACCGGCGAGGTCATCCACGTCGACGGTGGTGTGCACGCGGTGGGCGCGTGATCCCGGCCGGCCGCGACGGCTCGGTCCGGCTGGGCGGGCTGGTCCTGCGCGACCACTGGTTCGACGCGCCGCTGGACCACGCCGCCGGGCCGGGCGGTGAGACGATCCGGCTGTACGCGCGCGAGGTGGTGTCGGCGGCCGATCCCGACCGCGACCGGCCGTGGCTGCTGTTCCTCCAGGGCGGGCCGGGCGGGAAGGCGACCCGTCCGGCCGGCGCGTCGGGCTGGGTGGGCCGGGCGGTCAAGGACTTCCGCGTGCTGCTGCTCGACCAGCGCGGCACCGGCCGGTCGACGCCCGCCACGGCGGCGACGCTGGCCCGGCGGGGCGACGCCGCCGCGCAGGCGGAGTACCTGGCGCACTTCCGCGCCGACGCGATCGTGGCCGACGCCGAGCTGATCCGCCGCCGGCTGGTCGGCGACGACGGGCGATGGCACGTGCTCGGACAGTCCTACGGCGGCTTCTGCTCGCTGACGTACCTGTCCTTCGCGCCGGAGGGGCTGGCGTCGGTGATGCTGACCGGCGGCCTCGCGCCTGTCGCCGTCGGCGCCGACGACGTCTACGCCGCCACCTACCGCACGGTCGAGCGGAAGAACGAGCAGTTCCACGCCGCGTTCCCGTGGGCGCGCTCGCGGCTGGAGGAGGTGGCCGCGTTCGTCCGCGCCAACGATGTGGTGCTGCCGGACGGGTCGCGGCTCACGGTCCCGCGGCTGCAGGCGCTGGGACACGGGCTGGGCGCGAACTCGGCGATCCCCGGGCTCGCCTACCTGCTGGAGGAGGCGTTCGCCGCCGACGGCGTGCTGTCCGACACCTTCCTCGTCGGGGCGTGGCAGGCGCTGTCGTTCGCGAGCCAGCCGCTGTACGCCGTCCTGCACGAGGCCTGCTATGCGCACGAGGCCTCGACCCGCTGGTCGGCGCAGCGGGTGGGCGCGGGATTGCCGCAGTTCGCGCCCGACGCCGACCCGCTGCTGCTCACCGGCGAGATGATCTACCCCTGGATGTTCGAGCACGACCCCGCGCTGGTGCCGTTGCGCGAGACGGCCCAGCTGCTGGCCGAGCGCTCGTGGGGGCCGTTGTACGACCTCGACCGGCTGGCGGCCAACGAGGTTCCCGTCGCCGCCGCTCTCTACACCGAGGACATGTACGTCGATGCCGGCCTGTCCCGCGACACGGTCTCACGGGTGCTCGGCCTGCGCGCCTGGGAGACCAACGCCCACGAGCACGACGGCCTGCGCGAGACCGAGGACGTCGTCGACCGGCTGATCAGAATGAACCGAGGCGAGTTGTGACGGTCGGGGACCTGCCGGCCGGGGAGCGGTTCCCCGTCGTGCGGCTGGCCGAGGGCTACGACATCGACGAGGTCGACGCGTTCGTCGACCGGATCCGCGACACGCTGGGGACCACCCTGACGGACGACGAGGTCCGGAACGTGCAGTTCACGACCGTGCGCCTGCGGGCCGGCTACGACATGCGGGCCGTCGACGAGTATCTCGACGACGTCGTCGCCCGGCTGTCCGTCGCGCCGAAGCCTCCCGCGCCGGGTCCGGCTCCTGCTGACGTCGAGCCGGGTGCGACGCGGTGGCAGGAGTCGCTGACCGAGCGGTACGAACTGCTGAAGATCGCCGACCGGCCCGCAGGGGAGCGGTTCCGAGGCGTGCGGCTGCGCGAGGGCTACGACATCGGCGACGTCGACGCGTTCGTCGATCACGTCCGGGCGACGCTGGGAACCACCCTGACCGCCGACGAGGTCCGGAACGTCCAGTTCACGACCGTGCGGCTGCGGCTCGGCTACGACATGCCGGCCGTCGACGAGTGGCTCGACGCCGTCCAGGCCGCGGTCCGCGGCTGAGGGGCCCAGAACCCCGGGATCGTCGTGGCCGCGGGCGCGCGCCTCAAGTCCGAGCACGTTGTGGCCGCGCTCCGCTGTGGTCGGGGGGTCTTGGACTCGACCCGCGCACATGCGGCTATCAGGGGACGGTGGACGAGCAGCGACAGGTGCCTGGGGCGGCGGCCGGCTTCGGTGTGAGTTTGCTGTCGTGGAGCGTCCACATGGTGAGATTTCACCGTGATTCCGGGGCCATCACGAGGATTACCCCAGCATCAACACCCCTACAGCCATGTTGAAGCCCACGCAATCCTCGTGATGTAGGCGATCGCCGATGATCATGGCTGTCCACAGCCCGGCAAACGGCGCGAAACGGGCACGCCAAGCATGAGGCGTGCCCACATCCTCCCCGTCCCCTGATAGCTGCCCGTTCTTGGCCGCGGGCGGGCGGGTCAAGCGGTCATCGTCGCGCGAAGCGCCAATAGTCCGCTTGACGCGCCCGTTCGCGGCAAGAGAATGGGGCAGCAGGGGGACGGGGAGCCTAACCAACGAACCCCGGCCCCGTCACCGGCGCGGGCGCATGATCAACGGAGCCGGCCGGTCTCCGACCACGATGTACACGTCTCAGTGACGGCGCTCGACACCGCGAGCTGTGACGACCGGGAACGGTCAGTGCGTCCGCTCCGTCGTCAGTTCGATCAGCTGCGACAGCGCCTTGCGGCCGTCGTCGGTGACGTCGGCGGCATCGAGGGTGGAGCGGGCGTCCGCCACCAGGTCGGTGACCAGCGCCTCCACCCGGGCCAGCGCGCCCGTCCCGACCAGCACCCGGCGCAGCGCCGTCACCCCGTCGAGGTCGAGCGCGGGGTCGCCGAGCAGCGACCCGACCAGCGCCGCCTCGTCCGCCGACGCCCGCTCCAGCGCGTACGCGATGAGCAGCGTCCGCTTGCCCTCGCGCAGGTCGTCGCCGGTGGGCTTGCCGGTCTGGGCGGGGTCGCCGAACACGCCGAGCACGTCGTCGCGCAGCTGGAAGGCCTCGCCGAGTGCCGTGCCGAACCGACGGTACGACGCCAGCAGCGGCTCCGGCGCGCCGGCCAGCGCCCCGCCGATGACCAGCGGGTGCTCGACGGAGTAGCGCGCGGACTTGTACCGGATGACCGTCCGGGCCCGGTCGGCCTGGCCACCCGGCAGGCTGCCGCCGCTGACCTGCTCGAGCATGTCGAGGTACTGGCCGCCGCCCACTTCGGTGCGCATGCGGTCGAACACCGTCCGCGCGGCCCGCAGCCGGTCGCCGTCGACGGCGGCGTGGTCGAACACCTCGGCGCTCCACGCCAGCAGCATGTCGCCGAGCAGGATCGCGGCCGCCGCGCCGAACGCGTCCGGGTCGCCCTGCCAGCCGGAGTCGCGGTGCAGCGCCGCGAACCTGCGGTGGACGGACGGGAGCCCGCGGCGGGTGTCCGAGGCGTCGATGAGGTCGTCGTGGACCAGCGCGGACGCCTGGAACAGTTCCAGCGCCGCCCCGATCGTCACCAGCGCGTCGTCCGCGGGATCGCCCCCGGCCGCCCGCCAGCCCCAGTAGCAGAACGTCGGGCGCAGCCGCTTGCCGCCGGACAGGAACGCCGCCGCGGCGTCGACCAGTGGCAGCGTCTGCTCGCTGGCCGCGCCGAGCAGCTCGCGCTGGGCGTCGAGGAACGCGTCGAGCGCGCCCTGGATGCGCGGCCGCAAGTGGCCGACCGGGTCGTCGGGGCTCGCGAGGGTTGCCGTGGAGTCCACGCGCCCAGGCTAGGCGGTCGCCGTCGTCTCGCGAGCAGCGGGCGAGCGATCTTGCTCGTTGAGACGATCTGTCCGAAAGGCGGACGCGGCCGGTACGCTTGCCGGATGGCTCTGGGACTTCCGTCGACGATGCCCGGTGGTGCGCGCACCATCCGGGAGCTGCTGGCCGCCGGCGGAAGGTCGTTCTCGTTCGAGTTCTTCCCCCCGAAGACCGAGCAGGGCGAGGCCGCCTTCTGGCAGACCATGCGCGAGCTCGAGCGGCTGCAGCCGACCTTCGTGTCCGTCACGTACGGCGCCGGCGGCACCACCCGCGACAAGACGGTCCGGATCACCGAGGGCATCGCCCGCGACACCACGCTGACCGTGGTCGGGCACCTGACCGCCGTCAACCACTCGGTCGCGGAGCTGCGCAACGTCATCGGTCAGTACGCCGACGCCGGGGTGCGCAACTTCCTCGGGCTGCGCGGCGACCCGCCGGAGGGCCCGCACGGCGAATGGGTCAAGCACCCCGAGGGTCTGGAGTACGCCGAGGAGCTGGTGCGGCTCATCCGCGCCCACGGCGACTTCTGCGTCGGCGTCGCGGCCTTCCCCGACAAGCATCCGCGCTCGCCCGACCTCGACACCGACGCCCGCTTCCTGGCCCGCAAGTTCCAGGCCGGCGCCGACTACGCGATCACCCAGATGTTCTTCCACGCCGACGACTACCTGCGGCTGCGCGACCGCGTCGCGGCGGCTGGGGGCGAGGCGCCGATCATCCCGGGCATCATGCCGGTGACGAACGTGCGGCAGATCCAGCGCTTCGCCGTGCTCACCGACGCCGCCTTCCCCGCCCCGCTGGCGCAGCGGCTGCTCGCCGTCGAGGACGACCCCGAGGCCGTGCGGGCCGTCGGCGTCGAGGTGGCGACGGAGCTGTGCGAGCGGCTGCTCGCCGAGGGCGTCCCCGGCCTGCACTTCTACACGCTGAACAAGTCGACGGCGACGCGCGAGGTCTACCAGAACCTCGGGGTCGGGGCGCTGTCCTGAGTCAGGCCCGGCCGATCAGGTCGGTGACGATCGCCGCGGACTGCGCGACCAGCGGGATGCCCGGTCCCGGGTGCGCGCCGGCGCCGGCCAGGTAGAGGCCGCGGATCCGGGTGACGTTGCCCGGACGGCGGAAGATCGCGGTGACGCGGCCGGCGGCGGCGCCGTGGACGGCGCTCGGCGCGAGGTGTTCCACCCGGCCCTCCGGCGTGTCGTAGGTGACGGTGGCCGGGCCCGCGTCCGCGGGGAACCGGATCGACGGGGTCGCGGTGGGCTGCGCCTGCTCCTGGGTGACGACGGTGCGGACGGCGGCGGGCGGGGCGTCGTCGTGGTCCCGCCGGCGTGCGAACAGGCCGCGGCGATCGACGGCGATGCCGTCCGGCAGCAGCCGCGCCGGCGCCGTCCACACGACGGTGTCGGCGGGTACCGTGTCGCCGCCGGCCAGCGTCACGCCGGCGACCCGCCTGCCGTCCAGCGCCGGCCCCGCCGCCGGCATGTCATACCGGAACGTCGCGCCGCGCTCGGCCGCCCTCGCGGCCAGCACGCCGACCAGCCCCGCCAGGCCCTCCGACACCGTCCACACCCCGAATGTCTGCTCCAGGTACGGCAGGACGGTGAGCGCGGCGGGCGCCGTCGCCGGGTCCGCGCCGTGACGGGTCGCGTACGACTCCAGGACGGCCCGCAGTCGCGGTTCGCGCAGTGACGCCGCGACGTCGCGCAGGGTGCCGGCGGAGCGGGCGGGTTTGGCGCCGGCGTGCCCGAGCACGAGCGGCCGCAGCTCCCGCCAGGACCGGTCGCCGTGCGCGACGACGGCGTCCCACTGTGCGCCGGTGCCGGGGCCGAACGCATCGTCCAGGGCGCGCCGAGCCCCGGACGGGCTGGCGTTCGGCACGGCGACCTCGATGCCGTCGGCGAACACCCAGCGGACCGCGGGCTCGACGGGGACGACGTCCAGCTCGCGCTCCAGCGGCCGGCCGGTCTTGCGGAACAGGTCGCGCAGCACCGCCGGCAGCGTGAACGGCTGCGGGCCGAAGGCCAGCTGGCCGCCCGGCGCGGGGCCGGACTCGAGCACCGTCACGTCGTGGCCGAAGTCGGCGAGGGCGAGGGCGGAGCAGAGCCCGGCGAGGCCGGCGCCCACGACGGCGACGCGCGCCATGGGGGCGTCAGGCGGTGACGTCGACGGGGGTGCCGCCGGTGACGCGGACCAGCTCGTCGAACGTCGTCGCGAAGACGGTGTGCGGGTGGCCGGCCGCGGCCCAGACCTGGTCGTACTTGGCCAGCCAGACGTCGACCAGCGTGCGCACCGGTGCCGGGTGGCCGACCGGCGCGACGCCGCCGATGGGCTGGCCGGTGTGGGTGCGGACGAACGTCGGGTCGGCCCGCCCGACCGAGGCTGCTCCGGCCGCGCGCGCCAGCGCGGCGACGTCGGCCCGGTGCGCGCCGCTGGTGAGGACGAGCAGGGGCGCACCGTCGCAGTCGAAGATCAGCGAGTTGGCGATGGCGCCGACCTCGCAGCCGAGCTGCTCCGCCGCCGCGGCGGCGGTCGGCGCGGAGTCGCCGAGGGCCACGATCTCAGGGTGGGCGCCCGCCTCGGCGAGCGCTGCTCGCACGCGCTGGACGTTCGGGTGGGCGAGGACCTTGTCGGCACTGTCAGAGCTGGTCACAGGGGTCGACCCTACCGCCTTCGCCGTCGCGCTCGTGACGTTGTCGGTGCCGGGGTGTACATTTCTCAGTGAGGTCGAACAGTCGTTCGAACATGATGCGGAGGCGGCCATGACGGTCGAGATGCAGGACTACAGCAGGGTGGCGGGCGGCCACGGTCTGCCGGCGCGGCGGACGCGGGCGCCCATGGGTCACGCCGCCCTCGATCTCATCGAGCACGCCCGCCTGTGCCTGGCCGAGGCGGCGTCGGCCGGCCACGCGGGCGACCGGTTCGCGGCGGCGCACCTGGCCGCGCTGCGGGCCGCGG
>NZ_QUAL01000086.1 GCF_003579925.1 Jiangella rhizosphaerae
CGCGTCCGCGACCACCGCGCGCGAGAGCAGCCGCCGCCGAAGCCGTCTCCGCTGGCGGTGCCGCCGCCGCGGCCGGGCGGCGAGGCGCCGGCGTCGCGCAGCTGGCGGTCCCGGCTGGCCATCGGCCTGGGCGGGCTGCTGCTGGTGTTCCTCATCGCCGGTATGCCGTACGCCGGCGCCGTCGCCGCCCTCCTGATCCTGCTGACCGGCCGCATCGTCTGGCGCATCCAGCGGCGGCTGTTCGAGCGTCGCGAGGCGCGCGGCGCTCAGCGCAACGACTCCGTCGTGGCGGCGCTGGCCGCGCCCTGGGACGTCGTGGCCGCGGCGGTGCCGTGCCTGGCCCAGCTGCTGGTGGCCGCGGCCGGCGCGCTGCTGGTCGGCGGCATGCTGGACCTGCTCGACGCGGGCGGCGCGCGCACGCCGTCGATCGGGGCGGCCATCGTGGCGACATGGCTGGTCTGGCGTGGTCCCGGCACCGTGCGCAGCCGGCACGGCATCCGGGCCATCCTGGCCCCGCTCGACCGCTCGCGCGAGGTGGGGTGGGTGGTGCTCGGCGCCCTGTTCGTCATGGCCTGCGGTGCGGTGCTGATTTTCGACTCGTTCGGCGCCGGCTGGTGGCCCGCCGACCTCTCGCTGACCGACCTCGACGGGTGGCGCGGCTGAAGATCCACTGGTGAACCGAGGGCGCGTGTGCCGCGTCACACACTGTTCACCGTCTAGCATTCCACCGTTCGCCTACGTCCGACAGAGGAGTTTCGTGCGCTTTTCTCCGCGAGACAACGCCTTCTTCGATCTGTTCGCCGCCTCGGCGCGCAACCTGCGCGAGGGCGTGCGGCTGCTGTCCGAGGCGCTCGCGACCGACTCCGACCGGGCCGACATCGCGGTCCGGCTGAAGGAGGTCGAGCACCAGGGCGACGAACACACCCACGACATCATCCGGCGGGTCAACTCCACGTTCGTCACGCCGTTCGACCGCGAGGACATCTACCGGCTGTCCGGCGCGCTCGACGACGTGCTCGACGACGTCGAGGCCGCTCTGGACCTCATGGTGCTCTACCGGGTGGGCGACCTGCCGTCCGGCGTCGGCGACCTCGTCGACGTCCTGGACCGCGCGGCCGAGCTGACCGCCGCGGCGATGCCGCGGCTGCAGACGCCGTCCGAGCTCACCGACTACTGGATCGAGGTCAACCGGCTGGAGAACCAGGCCGACCAGGACTACCGGCGGTTGCTGGCCCGGATCTTCTCCGGCGAGTACGACGCCCTGACGGTGCACAAGCTCAAGGACGTCGTCGACACGCTGGAGTCGGCGGTCGACGGCTTCGAGACGGTGGCCAACATCGTCGAGCAGATCGCTCTCAAGGAGTCGTGAGCGGGTGGAGCTCGCGCTCATCCTGACGGTGATCGTCGTCGCGCTGTCGTTCGACTACACCAACGGGTTCCACGACGCCGCGAACGCCATCGCGACGTCGGTCTCGACGCGCGCGCTGACACCGCGGGCCGCGCTGCTCATGGCCGCGTCGATGAACCTCATCGGCGCCTTCCTCGGC
The DNA here is from genome assembly GCF_003579925.1 of Jiangella rhizosphaerae. Taxonomy (GTDB): domain Bacteria; phylum Actinomycetota; class Actinomycetes; order Jiangellales; family Jiangellaceae; genus Jiangella; species Jiangella rhizosphaerae. Next base: position 1,548 of record NZ_QUAL01000086.1, read on the forward strand.
ACCGGCGTCGCCGAGACCGTCGGGTCCGGCATCATCGAGGCGCCCACGGGCGACAGCGGACTGCTGGTGGTGCTGGCGGCGCTCGTCGGCGCCATCGTCTGGAACCTCGTCACGTGGTGGTTCGGCCTGCCGTCGTCCTCGTCGCACGCGCTCATCGGCGGCCTGGTCGGCGCAGCGCTCGCCTCGGCCAACACCGTCAAGTGGACCGGCATCTTCGAGAAGGTCGTCATCCCGATGGTGGTCTCGCCGTTCGTCGGGTTCCTGCTGGCGTTCCTGGTGATGACGGCGATCCAGTGGATCTTCCGCCGGGCGCATCCCGGCCGGGTCAACCGGGGATTCCGGATGGCGCAGACGTTGAGCGCGGCCGCCATGGCGCTCGGCCACGGACTGCAGGACGCGCAGAAGACCATGGGCGTCATCACGCTGGCGCTCGTGGTCGGCAACTACCAGACCGGCTTCGAGGTCCAGTGGTGGGTCATCGTCCTGGCGGCGACGGCGCTCGCGGCGGGCACGTACGCCGGCGGCTGGCGGATCATGCGGACGCTGGGCCGGCGCATCGTGCACCTCGACCCGCCGATGGGCTTCGCGGCGGAGTCCGTGGCCGCCGGCGTCCTCTACACGACGGCGTTCGCCTACCACGCGCCCATCTCCACCACCCAGACCATCACGTCCGCCGTCATCGGCGTCGGCGCCACCAAGCGGCTGTCGGCGGTCCGCTGGGGCGTCGCCGGCAACATCGTCGGCGCCTGGGTGCTCACCATCCCGATGGCCGGCCTCGCGGCGGCGCTCAGCTACGGGCTCCTCCACCTCGTCCCGGGGCTCAGCTCGCTCTGACGTCGGGGTGGGCTCCCCGTCCCCCTGCTGCCCATTTTCTTGGCCGCGCAACCGCGCCTCAAGCGGACCATTTTGGGCGCTTCGCGCCGACGAGGATCCGCTTGACCCGCGGTTGCGCGGCCAAGAACGGGCAGCTATCAGGGGGACGGGGAGGATGTGGGCACGCCTCGGCGTTTGGCGTGCCCGTTTCGCGTGCTTTGTCGGGTCGTGGACGGCGATGATCATCCAGGATCGTCTACATCACGAGGATTTCGTGAGCTTCACCATGGCAGTAGGGGTGTTGACGCTGGGGTAATCCTCGTGATGGCCCCCGAATCACGGCGAAATCTCACCAGGTGGACGCTCAACGACACCAACGCCACGCAGAAGCGGCCGAACAAACGCGGCGTCGTCGCCGCTCTTCCCCCGTCCCCCTGATAGCTGCCCGTTCTTAGCCGCGGACGGGCGCGTCAAGCGGTCATCGCCGCGCGAAGCGCCCAATAGTCCGCTTGAGGCGCGCGTGCGCGGCCAAGACAATCGGGCAGCAGGGGGACGGGCCCAACGCTCGCGATCAACCCCACGCGCCGACGGGGGTCTTGACAGCGACGAGTGATCACCGACAGAGTGGTCGACGGTAAGCGCTTTCCGATCGTCCTGACCCCCGCGTGGACGGAGTCCCGAATGCGCCGATCCAGCCTGCTCTCAGCCCTGTCCGCCGGTGTCCTGGCGGCCGCTCTCGCGGGCGCCCCGCCGACGGCCGCCGCCCCCGATCCACCCGCCGCGGCCGCCGAGGCGGAGCCGCAGTTCCGCGCCCTCGTGTTCTCCAAGGTGACCGGGCAGCCGCACGAGTCGGTCGCGGCCGGTGCGCAGCTCATCCAGGAGCTGGGGGCCGAGCACGACTTCGAGGTGGTGGTCGACGACTCCACCGCGCTGTTCACCGATGCGGACCTGGCCGGCTTCGACGTCGTCGTCTTCAACAACACCCACTCCACGGCGGACAGCGGCGCGCTGCTGTCGGCGGAGGAGCGGGCCGCGTTCACCCGCTACATCCAGAACGGCGGCGGCTACGTCGGGCTGCACTCGGCGGCCGAGTCCGAGCCGGACTGGGCATGGTACGGCGGCCTGGTCGGCGCGCGGATCAGCGGCCACCCGGACCTCGGCACGGCCGGCGGGACGCTGCCGGGACGCATCGAGGTGCTGGACCGCGTGCACCCGTCGACCAGCCACCTGCCGCAGCTGTGGGAGCGTTCGGAGGGCTGGGTCAACCTGGACGCCGACCCGACCGGCAGCGTGCACGTGCTGGCCGAGGTCAAGCTGCGCGACGGCATCCCCGGCCTGGCCTCCGGCCTGAACCACCCGTTCTCGTGGTGTCAGGTCTACGACGGCGGCCGGTCCTGGTACACCGCCGGAGGCCACGACGCCGCCGCGTTCGACGAGCCCGAGTTCGCCGGCCACCTGCTCGGCGGCATCACCTGGGCGGCCGGCGCGGTGCCGGGCGACTGCGGCGCCACGGACGCCGAGAGCTTCGCCGTCACGCAGCTCACCGACGACCTCGCCGACCCGTTCGAGCTGGAGGTGCTGCCGGACCGCCGGGTCATGTACATCCAGCGCACCGGGCAGTTCAAGCTGATCGACCAGCAGACGCTGGAGGTCACGACGGCCGGCGACCTGCAGCTGGGGCTCAGCACGGCGCGGCACTCCGACGGGCTGACCGGCTTCGCGCTGGACCCGGACTTCGCCGAGAACGGCTGGGTGTACGCGATGTACTCCGACCCCGACGTCGCGCAGATCAACATCTCCCGGTTCACCTTCGACTTCGAGACGTCGCTGCTGGACATGGAGTCCGAGAGCCGGCTGCTGAGCTTCCCGACCTGGCGCGACATCGGCCTGGCGAACGTGCACATGGGCGGTGCGGTGGAGTTCGGCCCGGACGGCAGCTTCTACGCCTCGATGGGCGACAACACCGACTTCTCGCAGTCGAACAACTACGCGCCGATCGACGAGCGGCCCGGCCGCGCGGCCTGGGACGCGCAGGCCACCTCGGCCAACACCAACGACCTGCGCGGCAAGGTGATCCGGATCGTCCCGACCGACGACGGCGGCTACACCATCCCCGAGGGCAACCTGTTCCCCGAGTCGGAGGACACCGACGACAAGACCCGGCCGGAGATCTACGCGATGGGGTTCCGCAACCCGTTCCGGATCACCGTCGACCAGCAGACCGGCGACCTGCTGGTCGCCGACTACGGGCCGGACGCGACGCAGCCGGACCCGGAGCGCGGTCCGGAAGGCCTGGTGGAGTGGAACGTCGTCAGCGAGGCGGGCAACTACGGCTGGCCGCACTGCGTCGGGAACAACATCCCCTACATCGACTACGACTTCGCCACGGGGGAGTCCGGCGAGCCGTTCGACTGCGCCGGCGGACCGGTCAACGACTCACCGCACAACACCGGGCTGCAGCAGCTGCCGCCGGTGCGGGAGGCCTACGTCTGGTACGGCTACGGCACGTCGCCCGACTTCCCGGAGCTGGGCAGCGGCGGCGCGGCGCCGATGAGCGGCCCGGTCTACGACTACGACCCGGACCTGGAGTCCGACACCAAGTTCCCCGAGTACTACGACGGCAAGTGGTTCGTCTTCGAGTACGCCCGCAACTGGTACAAGACGTTCACCCGGGTCGAGGAGACGGGCGACCTGCTGTCGATCAACCCGGTGCTCGGCTCCACCACGTTCCGGGGCCCGTTCGACGCGACGTTCGGCCCGGACGGCTCGCTGTACGTCATCGACTTCGGCTCCGGCAGCGGGGCCGGGCGCGGCGACGTCAACGAGGGCGCCGGCATCTACCGCATCGACTACGTGGGCGGCGACCGGCCGCCGGTCCCGAAGGCGTCGGGGACCCCGACGTCGGGACAGCTGCCGCTCACCGTCCAGTTCTCCAGCGAGGGCACCGAGCACCCGGCCGGCCTGCCGATGACCTACCACTGGTCCTTCGGCGACGGCGCCACCTCCGACGAGCCGAACCCGTCGCACACCTACACCGAGGCGGGCAACTACACCGCGCTGCTCACCGTCACCGACAGCCGGGACCGCAGCTCGGTGAGCGCGGTGCGGATCTCCGCCGGCAACACCCGACCCGAGGTCGGGTTCAGCTGGCCGCCGCACGGCGGGTTCTTCGACTGGGGCGACGAGGTCGCCTACGACGTGGCGGTCGACGACGCCGAGGACGGCAGCATCGCCGGCGGCGAGATCGAGTGCGGTGCCGTCACCGTCGGGGCCCTGCTCGGCCACGACCAGCACGCGCACCCGCTGGACAACTACCCGAACTGCACCGGGACGATCCCGACCATCACCGACGGCGGGCACGGGCAGGAGACCAACCTCTACTACGTCCTCGAGGCCGGCTTCACCGATGCCGGCGCTCCGGGCGTCGAGCCGCTGACCGGCGGCGACGCGGTCCGGCTCAACCCGAAGCGGCGCGAGGCCGAGCACTTCGCCGCCGGCCAGGGCGTCCAGGTGTTCGAGCGGCCGCTGGCCAGCGCGCGGGCCCGGGTGGGCAGCATCTCGCACGGCGACTGGATCAGGTTCGACACGGTGAACCTGACGAACATCGAGTCGCTCACCGTCGGGGCGTCGTCGGCCGCGCACGGCGGCACCGTCGAGGTGCGCCGCGACGCTCCCGACGGCGAGCTGCTGGGCTCGGTGGACGTGCCGGTCACCGGCGGCGTCGACACCGTCGTCGAGCGGACCACCGAGCTCGCCGACCCGGGGGAGACGTTCGACGTCTACCTGGTCTTCCGCAACGAGGGTGTCACCGCGGATCTGCTGGCGCTGGACTGGGTGCGGTTCAACGGCGACGGCGTCAGCGTGCCGCCCCCGCCGTGCGAGGACGGCGGCGTCGACGAGTTCGACGGTGACGCGCTGGACCTGTCCTGCTGGACCTCGATCGTCCGCCACGACCCGGACGGCTACCACGTGACCGGCGGGCAGCTGGTGCTGCCGACGGCACACGGCGAGCTGACCGCCGCCCGGGCCGACGCGACGAACCTGGTCATGCGGCCGGCGCCGGACGGCGGCTGGACCGCCACCACGAGGGTCACCGCCGATGTGAACACGGCGTTCCAGCAGGCCGGCCTCGTGCTGCACGCCGGTGACGCCGACTTCGCCAAGGCCGTCGTGATGGCGCGGCCGGACGGCACCCGGCGGATGTCGTTCTTCACCGTCGCCGGCGGGCAGGAACGCAACACCACCGACGACTACGTCGCGCTGCCGGCCGACTTCCCCGACACCTTCCAGCTGCGGCTGGTCAGCGACGGGCTGCAGGTGACCGCGGAGTACTCGGCCGACGGCGAGGCATGGACGCCGCTGGGCCGCCCGTACGGCCTGGGCGCGGCGTCGTCGTGGAGCGTCGGCGTGGTCGCGCTGTCCGGCGGCGACGGCGACCCGAGCATCCCCGTCGTCGACGTGGCGTTCGACCGCTTCGAGCTCGCCGAGACCGAGCCGCAGGTCTGCCCGGACCCCGAGCCGGCCGACGGCTTCACCGCCCTCTGGGATGGGAAGACGCTGGACGGCTGGGAGATGGTGGGCAACGGCTCGTTCACCGTCACGTCGGACTGCACCCTGCTCAGCCGCGGCTCCGGCGGCCTGCTGTGGTACACGCCCCGGGCCTTCGGCGACTTCCACCTGCGGCTGCAGTACCGGATGAACAACGCCGGCGACAACTCCGGGGTGTTCATGCGCTTCCCGGCGCCGCTGGACTGGGAGGGCCCGTGGGTCCGCCAGCCCGACGACAGCGTGCGGGGGTACGAGGCGCAGATCCACGACGACCCGGGCGGCGGTGACCCGCAGAAGACCGGCTCGATCTACAACTTCGCCACCATCACCGACGTCCTGGCCAACCCGATCGGCGAGTGGAACACCTACGAGATCCGCGCCGTCGGGCAGACCTACACCGTCTGGCTGAACGGGCAGCTGGTGAACACCTACACCGGCGACGGCAGCCGGGCGCTCGAGGGGCACATCGGGTTCCAGAACCACCACGACGGCTCCGACGTCGAGTTCCGCGACGTGTGGATCGCCCCGGTCGACGCCACCTGCCCGCTGCCCGACCCGCGGGCGACGGTCGTGGTCGGCACGGTGGACAGCGGCGTACCGAACCGGGCGGACGCCGACGGCTGCACGATCAACGACCTCATCGAGGAGGACCGCGACTGGGGCACCAGCGGCGCCTTCCTCCGTCACGTCGGTGAGGTGCTGGACCGGCTGGTCGCCGACGGCGTCGTCGACGCCCGGGAGGCCGGCATGATCCGCCGGGCCGCCGCCGAGTCCGGCGTCGGCCGGGGAGGCGCCGCCGGCCCGCGGTGACGCCTAGCACGTGGGCGCGCCCGCCACGACGAGTGTCGTGGCGGG
>NZ_QUAL01000088.1 GCF_003579925.1 Jiangella rhizosphaerae
GACGACGGACCGGCGGGCCGGGGCGGCGCCGTCGGCCAGGCGCAGCGCCACCGCCGCGGACAGGACGGCGCCCAGCGTCACCAGCACCGGGGTGACGACGAGCCCGGCGACGAGCACGAGCGGATCGGCGTCGAACCCGGGGGCCGGCTCGGCCGCGGCCGCGGCCCCGATGGGGAACCAGCGCGAGGCCACGACGGCACCGGCCACGGCCAGCAGCGCTCCGGCCACGGCGGCAAGCGCCGGACCGGCCACCGCCACCCGCAGCGCCTGCCCGGGGGCCAGCCCGAGCGCCTGGAGCACCCGCAGGTCGTTCACCGTCGCGGCGGTGTTCCGCGCCACGGCCTGACCCACCAGAACGACCGCCGCCGCGGCCGCGACCAGAGCGAACACCCGCAACCCGGCCGCCTCGAACGCGGCGAGGTCACGGTGGCGGGCGTGGACGACCTCGCGCAGGTCCCAGACGTCGATGTCGGACCGGCCGGTCGCGGCGGCCAGCTCGGCGGAGAACCGCTCGATCGCTCCCGGCTCCGGCGTCAGCCGCACCAGCGCGTTGCTGCGCGCGGTGCCCTGCGCGCCGTAGAAGCTGCCGGGATAGGCGGCCAGCACGGCCGGCGACAGCACCAGCCCGCCCGGGACGCCGGGAGCGTCGCCGAACCACGGCGAGCGCACCACGCCGACGATCGTCACGTCCAGCCGCGGCCCGGTGGCGGCCTCCGGCTCGACCTGCGCGAGGTTGTAGAGGTCGACGGCCTCCGGCGCGTGCAGCCGCACCCGGATCCGGTCGCCGACGCCGCTGCCCTGGGCCTCCTTCCAGGCCGCGGTGACGACCGCCTCGTCGACGCGGCCGGGATCGGGCAGCCGGCCGTCGAGCACGACCGGCCGCTCGACGTCGCGCAACGCGACCTCGTCCATGACCCAGGTGTCCGGCTCGCCGGTGGCGCCGTCGACCTCGACCACCCCCAGCGGCCAGACCGCCAGCTCCTCGACCGAGGGCAGCCGCCGCACCGGCTCCCAGTCGAACCCGGCGGTGTTCGGCAGCACCACGGCCGTCGCTGGCAGCGTCCGCTCCAGCAGCCGGTCGACGGCGCTCTCGCCGCGGCCGGCCCCCGCGAGCGCCGTCATGACGGTCCCGGCGGCCACGGCCACCAGCAACGCCAGCACCAGCAGCGAGCGCCACCGCCGGCGCAGGTCCGCCCGCAGCCACGCCGCCGTCATCACTCGGCCCTCAGCACGGACCCGACCCGCATCGACGCCGCCCGGTGCGACGGCCACGCGGCCAGCAGGTTGGCGGCGACCAGCGCCAGCGGCACCACCAGCAGGAGCGCGAGCGCGGCGATCGGGGCGACGTAGAGCAGCGGCGTCGTCTCCGCGACGTAGCGCCACACGGTGCGGCCCAGCGCCAGGCCCAGCGGCAGCCCGGCCGCGAGGCCGATCAGCGCGAGCAGGCTCGCCTGCGTCACGACCACGCCGCGGGACTGGTGACGGGTCATGCCCAGCGCCCGCAGCACCGCCACCTCGTGCCGGCGCCGGCGGACGGCGGTGGCCAGCGCGTGGCCCACCGCCCCGAGCGCCAGCACCGCCAGGAAGCCGGCCAGGAGCACCGGCAGCGTGCGCACCTGGCGGATCTCAGCCAACCGGCTGGGCTCCGGAGCCGGGTAGAGCAGGTTCGCCGGGTCCAGCTGTGCCGGGTCCATCCCGGCGGCCTCGGCGGCGGCCGCGGCGATCGGCGTCACGGCCGTGATCAGCCGGCCGGTCACCTCGGCGGGGTCGGCTCCCGGCCGCAGCGCCACCATGACGATGTGGTACTTGAACGCCGGCGAGACCGCGCTGACGGTGTCGAACAGCGTGTCGTAGCCGTCCGCGGTGACCCACCCGCCGGTGACGTAGTTGTTGTGCGCGCCCTCCGGCACGAACGCCAGGCCGGTGACCGCCATCTCCCGGACGCCGGCCGTGCCGGTGACGGACACGACGTCGCCCACCGACACGCCCATCGCCGCCGCGCTGTCCGGAGCCAGCGCCACCTCGGCCGGACTCTCCGGTGGCCGCCCCTCGGCCAGCACCGGCCGCAGCGGGGCGCCGACCGGGTCCAGGGTGAACAGCGTGACCGGCCGGTGACCCACCTCGGCCACCGCGACACGGGCGTCGTTCACGGCGACGACGTCGGGGTCGGCGGCCAGCACCGGCAGCACGTCGGACGGCGGGACCAGATCGTGGCCGTCCAGGCCCAGGTAGCCCTCGATCTGGTGCACCTGGCCGAATCGCGACGGGTTCGCGACGGCGTCGTCGACCCCGTCGGAGAACGTGAACGTCGCGACCACGCCCAGAACGCCCACGACGGCGCCCAGCAGCGCCGGCCGTACGGGAACGGCCTGCCGGCCGCGTCCCGGCTCGAGCGCGAACCGGGTGCCGACCACCACCGGCACCGGTGCGCCCAGCCGCCGTGCCACCGTGGCCAGCGCCGACGGGCGGCTGCGGGCCGACCGCGCCGACCGCAGCGCCAGCCGGGCCGCGGTGACGGCGCCCAACGCCGCGAGCCCGGACGTGAGCAGGCCGACCGCCAGGACGACCGGGAGGTCGACGTCGAACCCCGGCGCCGGCTCGTACAGCGCGGCCGTGCCGATCGGGAACCAGCGTGACGCCACGACCGACGCGGCGGCTCCGGCGACCGACCCGGCGACGGCCGCCGCCACCGGTGCGGCGGCCGCGGCCAGTGCGGACTGGCCCACCGTCATCCCGACCGCGCGCAGCACCTGCAGGTCGGCGGCGGACGACGCCGCGTAGCGGGCGACCGCCTGACCGACCAGGAAGACCGCGGCCACGCCCGCCACGACGGCGAACACCGTCAGCGCCTCGGCCTCGAAGTCGGCGACGTCGGCGGCATGGCGGCCCTCCCCCGCCAGGTCCATGAAGTCGATGTCGCTGCGCCCGCTGACCTCTTCCAGGCCGGCCTTGAACGCCGGGATGTCGGCCTCGCCGCCGCGCAGCCGGACCAGCGCGTTCGCCACCCCCTGGCCCGAGGCGCCGAACAGGTTCTCCCGGTACCGCGCGGCCAGCCCCGGCGACGGTGACAGCCCGCCCTCGGAGTCGCCGAGCTTGTCGCTGAACCACGGCGAGCGGACCACCCCCACGACCCGGGCGTCGATCACCGGGCCGTCGGGCTCCGGCGCCGACGTCGCGGCGGAGCCGAGCAGGTCCTGCGTCTCCGGCGCGAACAGCCGCAGCGTGACGCTGTCGCCGACGTCGAGGCCGTAGGTCTCCCGGAAGTTCGGGCTGACCACGACCTCGTCCGCGCGCGTGGGATCGGGCAAGCGACCCTCCAGCACCACCGGGCGCTCGATGGTGCGGAACACCTCGTCGTCGCCCGGCGGGAACGCCAGCGCGAAGCCGCCCGGCGGCACGCCGTCGACCACGTACGACGCGGTGAGGACGAACGTCGTCAGCGCCTCCACCTCGGGCAGCTCCCGGACGGCGTCCCAGTCGAACCCCGGCTGGTTGGGCAGGACGGCGACCGTGGCCGGCAGCGTCCGGTCCAGCAGCCGGTCGACGGCCGTCGCGCCGCGGCGGGCGCCGGCCATCGCCGTCATCACCGTCCCGGCCGCCAGCGCCACCAGCACCGCCATGACCAGCAGCGACCGCCACCGGCGCCGCGCGTCGAGACGGAGCCAGGCGGCGACCGCCGTCATGGGGCGCGCTCCTCCACGGCGACGGCGTCGACCGGCCAGGCGTCCACGGTGACCCGGACGCCGTCGTCGCCGTCGATGCGGCCGTCGCGCATCCGCACCACCCGCGACGCACCGGCCGCGACGTCGGCGGAGTGCGTGACCATGAGGATCGTCTGGCCGTCGCCGTGCAGCCGGCGGAACAGCTCCAGGATCTCCGCGCCGCCCTCGCTGTCCAGCGCGCCGGTCGGCTCGTCGGCCAGCAGCACGGCCGGCTCGTTGACCAGCGCGCGGGCGATCGCCAGCCGCTGCCGCTGACCGCCGGAGAGCACCGACGGCAGCTGCTCGGTGCGGTCGCCCAGTCCCAGCAGGTCGAGCAGGTCGCGGGCGCGCGACTCCGCGGCCCTGCGGCGCAGCCCGCCCAGGATCGCCGGCAGCGCGATGTTGTCCAGCGCCGAGACCCCCTCGAGCAGGTTGAAGAACTGGAAGACGATGCCGACGTGGTGCCGGCGGAACTTCGCCAGCCAGTTCTCGTCGCGGCCGCTCACCACGAGGTCGTCGACGACCACCTCGCCCTCGTCGGCCTGGTCGAGCCCGGCGAAGATGTTCAGCAGGGTCGACTTGCCACAGCCTGACGGTCCCATCAGCGCGACGAACTCGCCGCGGTCCACCCGCAGGTCGACGCCGCGCAGCGCGCGGACGGGCGCCAGCTCCGCCTCGAACGTCCGGCGGACCCCCTGAGCCAGCAGTGCGGTCATCGGCTGTACTCCTCCACCTCGTGGTGCGCGGGCGCGACCACCCGGCACGCCGTCACGGCAGCGTCGCGGCCCTTGACCCGCACGGGGTCCAGCCGCTGGAACGTCCACGCCGGCGCGGCCGCCGCGGTGGCCTCGCTGGCCACCGTCGTGCCGGCCGGGCGGGCGAGGTCCTGCAGGCGTTGCGCCATGTTCACGGTGTCGCCGACCAGCGTGTATTCCAGCCGCTCGTCGCTGCCGAGCAGCGCGGCGGCCACCTCGCCGGTGGACAGGCCGATGCCCATGCCGAACGGCTCCAGGCCCTCGGCCGCCCACTCGGCGTCGACGACGGCCTGCCGCCGGTGCATGTCGAGGGCGGCCCGCAGCGCCCGCTCGGCATGGTCCGGCTGCGGGAACGGTGCTCCGAAGACCGCCATCACGGCGTCACCCACGTACTGCATCACGGTGCCCCCTTGGTCGAGGATGGCACCGTTCATGGCTCTGCGGTGGGCGTTCAGCTGACGTGCCAGCGTGGACGGGTCGGACCGCTCGGCGATGCCGGAGTAGCCGCGCACGTCCGACATCAGCACGGTGACGACCAGCCGCTCGGTGCGCGCGACCGCGCCGGGGTCGTCGCGCAGCTTGTCCGCCAGCCCGGACGGCAGCAGCCGGGTGAGCGTCTCGCCCTGCTCCTCGCGCTCCAGGATCGCGGTGTGCAGCTTGCGCAGGCGCTCGAGCGCACCGCGCACGCCGGAGCTGGCGTCGCGGGCGAGGTGCAGGAACAGCTCCTCGACGGCGTGGTCGACCGCCTCGGGCGTGCTCTGCAGGGTCGCGGCGATGGCCTTGACGGCCCGCCCCTCGGCCACCATGGTGAGCAGCCGTTCCTCGTCGGCGGACAACCCGGTGCCGCTGCGTGCCGGTGTCACGAGTGCCTGGACGATCTCAGGGTCGAGCATGGAACCCCCCGCCGCGACCTCGCGGACCGCCCGGGCCAGCCGGTCGCCGTCCGCCACCCGCTCCTTGAGCAAGTATGCGTAGCCGGCCGCCCCCTGGGCCAGCAGTGCGACGGCGTACTCGGGGTCGTCGTACTGCGAGAGCACGACGATGCCGGTGCCCGGCAGCCGCTTGCGGACCTCCTTGGCCGCCTCGATGCCCTCGTCGGCGAACCGCGGCGGCATCCGGATGTCGGTGACGACGACCTGCGGGCGGTGCTCGTCGGCTCGGGCCACGAGGCTGTCGTAGTCCTCGGCCATCGCGACGACGTCGATGTCACCGGCGACGCGCAGCAGGGCCCGCACGCCCTCGCGGACGAGCAGGTTGTCGTCCGCGAGGAGCACGGTGATGCGTGCGCCGGCCGAGGTCATGCGGATATGACACTCCTACCGGCGCGTTCGCACCAGTGCGGCAGCCACCCGAATGCGGCGGGGTGCCAGCATCACCGCCCCCGGTGAGATGACACCCCGCCGCCCCGGCCGGCCGCCGTTACGTCATGCGGCCGGGACCGCGGAAGGTGGCCAGGCCGACCACCCAGCCGGTGAACAGACCGTAGGTCGCCCCGCCGGCGGCCGCCTGGAAGGCGCCCAGCGTCGACGGGTCGCTGACGAAGATCGCCGCCAGCAGGCCGGCGACGGCGCCGGCGAAGATGTACGCCGACCAGCCGGTGAGGAACTGGGCGGCGCCGCTGCGCTCGCGCGAGAGGCGCGGGCCGGTGAGCAGGGTCAGGAACACCGCGGTCAGCACGACCACGAGGATCGCGCGCAGCATGATCGCGAAGATGTCCCGGACCGGAAGGTCGGCGTCGAAGTCCCATGACGGCCAGCTGAGGAGGGTGAGGAACCAGTCGAGGGCGCCTGTCCCGTTCGCGTTGTCACGGGCCCAGTCGCCATACGGCGGACTGCCGAACACGAGGACCAGAACGAACGCCGCGATCACGCCCGCGGCGGTCGTCGTCCGATACCGCGTCAAGACTCCCATACCAGGACGAATACCCCGAACGATCTACGTCACACGGGGCGTGCCAGCACCCCTCAGGATCGGCCAGCCTGCACCCTGCCCCGCGCCTCGGCCGGTTCCTACCGTGGTGAGCAGGCTCGACACGTCCGTCCAAGGGGGACACCATGACCACCCGCATCGAGGCCACCGCCACCACGCTGTCGTGGATCCCGTCCGAGGCCGTCACGGGACTCACCAAGGCCGCCTTCGAGACCGGCTTCACCCACTACGACCCGCCGCCGCCCGACGTCGTCGACGACCTCGACGGGCTGCGCGCGGCCGATCGGTTCCGGTACGCGAACGTGCTGGCCGGGTGGGCGGAGGTCGAGGACGGGCGGATCGTCCGGGCCGGCTACGACGACACCTCGGGCGTCCTGATGGGCTCGACGACGGTGCGCGTCGGCCGGCTGGGCGCCACGTTCGCCGCGGTCGCGCTGCCGGTGCTGCGTCACGAGCCGGAGTTCCGGCCCGACGGCGGCGTCAGGCTGACGCAGACCTGCGGCGGCCGGACCGCGCTGCCCGCGCCGCGCGCCGTCCCGCACCCGCCGTTCGTCAAGCTGCAGTCGCCGCTGGTGTGGACGACGCTGTCGCTGACGCTGTACCCGGACGGCCGGTCCGAGCCGGGCCTGCCGGGCGCCAGCGCGTTCCCGCGGCACTGGGTCTACGACGACGCCGGCGCGCTGGTGCTGAAGTCCGGCCTGACCGACTACTCGGCGTGGGCGGCGCACTCGTTCGGCGCGCGGACGCCGTGGGGCGACGAGGACTCGCCGGCGCTGGCCGTCGAGGTGGAGAGCGCCACCGAACGCACGCTGTCGCGGCTGCTGATGAGCGGCGGCCAGAAGCCGCGCATCCGCACGCTCGCCGCCGAGGAGATGCTCACCCTGCAGGGCGAGCCCGGCGACGAGCTGTACCTGCTGCTCGACGGCGTGCTCCGGGTCGAGGTCGGCGGCCGGCGGCTGGCCGAGGTCGGGCCGGGCGCGGTGCTGGGCGAGCGCGCCGTCCTGGAGGGCGGACGGCGCACGTCCACGCTGATCGCCGCGACGCCGATCCGGGTGGCCGTGTGCCCCGGCGCGGCGATCGACCGCGAGCGGCTGGCCGAGCTGGCCGGGTCGCACCGGCGGGAGGACGTGCCGGCGTGAGGATCGTCCTCCACGGAGTCCGGGGCTCGACGCCCGCGCCGGGTGCCGCGTTCGTGCGGACCGGCGGGCACACGTCGTGCGTCTCGGTCACCGTGCGGGGCGAGCCGGCCCCGCGGCTGGTGCTCGACGCCGGCACCGGGCTGGCCGGGGTGACGGAGCTGCTCCGGGGTGCGCCGTACCGCGGCGACCTGGTACTGAGCCACCTGCACTGGGACCACGTGCAGGGGCTGCCGTTCTTCCGGTCCGGCGACGTCGACGGCGCCGACGTACGGCTGTGGCTGCCCGCCCAGGACGGCGCCGCGCCGGACGTCCCGGGGTCCGCGGCGACGCTGCTGCGCCGGGCGATGTCGCCGCCGCACTTCCCGATCGGGCCGGATGGGCTGGCCGGGCGGTGGCGGTTCTCGGCCCACGACGCCGGCTGGGCGTCGGCCGGTGGAGCGAGCGTGCGGCTGGCCGACATCCCGCACAAGGGCGGCCGGACGTTCGGGATCCGGGTGGAGGCCGACGGCGCGTCGTTCGCCTACCTGCCCGACCACGCCGCGGCCGCCGGCGACGGCCCCGCCGCCGACCTCGTCCGCGGCGTCGATCTCCTGCTGCACGACGCGCAGTTCTCCGACGCCGAGCGCTACTGGGCCTGCGCGTACGGGCATTCGACCATCGGCGACGCGATCGCGCTGGCCGTGCGGGCCCGGGTCGGGCGGCTGGTGCTGATCCACCACGCCCCCGCCCGTCCGGACGACGACGTCGACGAGCTGGCCGCCAAGCACGCGGCGGCCGCGCCCCTCCCCGTCACCGTCGGCCGCGAGGGCGACGTGCTGGAGCTGTGAGCTGACCATCAGGGCCCGAGGAGAGCCGCGGGATGACGGCGATCTCGTCCGGGCGCCGGTACGCCGCCTCCCTGTGGCGATCACACCGCCGTCGGGCAGGTCGCCCGGCCGAAGAACGGGCAGCGATGACGGAGACGGGGGTAGTGCGGCGACGGGGTCCGGGGCGTCGGTCCACCCAGGGTGGTCTGCGGGTGGCCGGCGCCCGAGCGCCAGGCGACCGGCGGCGCGCCGAGGTCGGGTCCAGCGTCGTCACCGACGCACCGGCCTGCGATTCGCCCGTGATCCGGGGGCTGTCACCACGGGATTTCGTGTCGTACTACGCCTGCAATCGTGTTGGGGCTCGGGTATTCCTCGTGATGTGCCGAACGGTTGACGCTACCGTTCCTCGCCTCGCGGCAGGACCTACTGGATGCCGTGGCGGCGGAGGATGGCCTCGATGTCGTCGAGCTCGGGGTCGCCGGTCGACGACTGCTGCTGCTTGCGGCCCCGCCTCGGGCCGGCGTCGACGGCGCCCTTCGGCGCCGGGCCGGCCTCGCCGACAGCATCGGCCGTGGCCGAGGCCTTCGGGACCTCGAGCTTCTGTCCAGCGGCGAACAACAGGCCGGCCGCCGCGAGCATGCCCACGCCGACCCAGGCCATCGGCGAGAGCACCAGACCCACGACGAAGCCGACGATGCCGATGGCGGAAGCGCCCATGAGCAGGAACCCGCCCGCCGCCATCTGCAGCGAGGCCGCCCAGCCCTTGGCCCGTGCCTGTCGTACGGACAGCACGACAAGTCCGAGCCCCAGTGCGGCTACGGCAATCTCGATCGCATCGGTGAACACTCCTCCAGGCTACGCGTCCGGGCCGCGTTTGCCCTCAGGGATCACCCTGACCTTTGGCGCGGCCCGGCGCCGGACGTCGGCCGGCGCCGGGCTTGGCACGCTGACGCGCTCCACAAACGGGACATTTCCGACACGATTGGTCACCTTCAGCGTGCCATGGTCGACACGGCCAGAGCAGCCGAACCGCGGGACACGCGTCAGCGAAGGGTGCGGACGTTGCGGGCCGCGCGGGCGCGGGCGGCCAGCTCGTCGTCGGGCGGGTATCCGACGGCCTCCAGCGTCAGGCCGTGCGGCGGGATGACGACGACGCCCGGGTCGCGCACGCCCGCCGCGAGCACCGTCGCCGGCCAGTCGACCGGGCGCCGGCCGTCGCCGACCAGCAGCAGCGCGCCGATCATCGCCCGTACCTGGTTGTGGCAGAACGCGTCGGCCTCGACGGTGGCGACGGCCAGGCCGTCCGCCGTGCGCTCCCACGTCAGCACCCGCAGCTCGCGGATCGTCGTGGCGCCCTCGCGCGGCCGGCAGTAGGCCGCGAAGTCGTGCTCGCCGAGCAGCCCGGCGGCCGCGGCGTTCATGGCGTCGACGTCGAGCGGGCGGTCGTGCCAGAGCACGAACGAGCGCAGCAGCGGGTCGGCGCCGTAGGCGGTGTCGGCGACGCGGTAGCGGTAACGGCGCCAGACGGCGGAGAAGCGGGCGTCGAAGCCGGGCGGCGCCTCCGCGACGCCGTGCACCCGCACGTCGGCCGGCAGCACCCCGGCCAGCCGCCGCAGCAGCGCGACCGCCGGCGGCCGGTCCGACCGGCCGGGCG
>NZ_QUAL01000096.1 GCF_003579925.1 Jiangella rhizosphaerae
CAGGTGCCCGCGGCGGGCGCCACCCTCGCCGGCGACCGGCGGCGCGGGTGCGGGCTCGGGACGGCGGCCGGCCTCGCGGACGGCGTCGGCGAGCGCGAGCAGGTCGTCGTTGCTGGGCCCGAGCGCGGCGGGGTCAGGCGCCAGCCGGATGACCTCCCAGCCGCGCGGTGCGACCAGCCGCTCGGAGTGCTCGGCGCAGAGGTCGTAGCTGTGCGGCTCGGCGTACGTCGCGAGCGGGCCCAGCACGGCGGTCGAATCGGCGTAGACGTACGTCAGCGTCGCCACAGCAGTCCGCGGACAGGCTGATCGAGAACAGCGACGCATCGGACTCACAGAGGAAGGCTAACGTCTGGGCGGTGTCGTCCGGGCACGGCACGCCAAACACGACTAGTCTGCCCAAGGTGAGCCGTCGCGTTTCCGGTCCCGACACCCCGTCCGGGGTGGCTCTGCCGCGGGTCCGCCGCGACCGGCACGGACGCGGCATGCGCGGCCCACTGGCCCCGGCCGGCTCGCCCCTGGCGGTGTCGCGGGCGCAGCGCTTCGACGACCTCGTCATCGCCGCCGTCGAGCGGCTGGACCGCCGCTGGCAGGACCAGCTGGCCAAGGTCGAGTTCGCCGTCGAGGACGTCCCCGCCCTGGACGACTGGGACCGCAGCTGGGTGCCACTGGCCCGCGCCTACGCCGCCACCGGCGCGCTGCCGGCCCGCGTCGTGGTGTTCCGCCGCCCGGTCGAGACCCGCGCCACCGATCCCGCCAAGCTGCGCGCCCTGGTCGGCGACGTGGTCACCGAGCAGGTCGCCGAGCTGTTCGGCGTCGAGCCGGAAGAGATCGACCCCGCATACGGCGGCCACGACCTTCCCTGAGCTCGGCGTTGGGCCCGTCCCCCTGCTGCCCGATTGTCTTGGCCGCGTGCGCGCGCCTCAAGCGGACCGAGAGAGGCGCTTCGCGCCGATGCGGACCGCTTGACCCGCGCGCCCGCGGCGAAGAACGGGCAGCTATCAGGGGGACGGGGGAAGAGCGGCGACGGGCCCACGGGGGCGTCGGCCCCCGTTTCGGTGTGGCGTTGGTGTCGTTGGGCGTCCATCTGGTGAGATTTCACCGTGATTCGAGAGCCATCACGAGGATTACCCCAGCGTCAACACGCGTACAGGCATGGTGAAGCTCGCGAAATCCTCGTGATGTACACGATCGCCGATGATCATCGCAGTCCACAGCCGGGCGAACAGGGCGAAACGGGCACGTCAACGCCGAGTCGTGCCCGCTCTGCCCCCGTCCCCCTGATAGCTGCCCGTTCTTGGCCGCGCAACCGCGGGTCAAGTCCAAGCGCCCCGACCACAGCAAAGCCCCACCACAACGCGCGCGGACTTGAGGNAAAGCCCCACCACAACGCGCGCGGACTTGAGGCGCGGTTGCGCGGCAAGAGAATGGGGCAGCAGGGGGACGGGGAGCCCACCCCACAAACTCAGCGAACGACCGTCAGGGAGACTCGGCCGGTTCGGGGACGTCGGGCAGCTCGCCGACCACCTCGGGGACGTCGACCTCGACCGTCGGCGAGATCAGCGGCATCAGGTCCAGCAGCGCGCCGTCGTCGTCGGTGGCGCTGATCTGCCGGGCCGCCACCACCGAGCCCGGCGCCTCCGGCACCACCACGACGGTGGCGTTGGGGACGTCGCCCACGGCGGTGAGCGGCACCGGGACGGTCGCGCCGGCCGGCAGCTCCAGCGGCTCCTCCGCGGCGACGCTGCCGTCGGCGGCGAGGGTCTGTACGGTGACCCGAGCGGTCGTCGCGACGGCCGAGCTGATCAGCAGGGTGCTGGCGACACCGGAGGCGGCGCGGCTGAGCAGCGCCGGCGTCGGGCCGGTCAGCGGCTCCGAGGCCGACGTGTAGGCGACGTCGGGCAGGCCGCCGTCGGTCGCCTGCACGACCCGGATCGACCCGGTGATGGGCTCGTCGCTCTGCAGCCGGATGCCGGCCGGGTCGGTGCCGCTGTCCAGCGGGATGTCGGTGACGGTGCCCGCGGTGACGGTGATGACGTCCTGGTCGACCGGGCTGTACGCGCCGTCGACGCCGAGGATCTGCAGCGACACGATCGCGTCGGTGTCGCCGGGTGCGACGAGGCGCAGGCTGCGCTGACCCGACCCCGGCACGCCCGGGATCCACAGGTCGCGGCGCGGCGCGACGGCGGCCGGGACGTACGTCATGCCCTGCGGCGTGATCTCGTCGGTCTCGCGCACCTCGAGCGCGGCGGTGACCCGGCCCTGGCTGGACTGCACGTGCACGGCGGTGGTCACCGAGCCGGCCGCCAGCGCGTCGAGCAGCAGGATCCGCTGGCTGCGGGCCGGCACGCCGATGTCCTGCGTGCCGGGCGCGTCGATGGCGCCGGCCTCGTCCCACAGCTCCACGTCGACGACGGCGGGCACGTCCGTCGGGTTGGACAGGACCAGCCGGCCGCGCCGGCCCACCTCGGCCGACGCCCCGACGAACCAGTGCTCGCGGCGCGGTGCGGTGCAGGCCGCCGTGCTGATGCCGCGGAGGTCGACCTCCTGGAGGATCAGCGACTGCTCGGCCGCCAGCCCGGGCGCCAGCGCACCCTGGCCGGTGACGGCGTACGACGTGCCGGCCGCGGTCTCGACCGGCGTGATCGTCGGGACGCCGCGGTCGGCGATGGTCACCAGCGGCTCGGTCGCGGCCTCCTCGGCGGGGTCGCCGGTGGCCTCGGGGTTCTCCGGGTCCGGCGGCAGCGCCAGCGCCTGGACGGTGATCGGCGGCTGCTCGCCGCCGCCCGCGTCTGCGACCTCGACGCCGGGAAGCGCCAGCACGCCGAGCTCGGCGCTGCCGGCCTCTTCGCCGTCGGCGTACGGGCACACCAGCGACGACCGGACCACCGGCTCGCGGACCTCGGGGTGGTCGTCGACGATCGAGTCGGGCGGGCCGATGAGCGTCGCCCCGCCGACGACGACGGCCACCCCGGCGCCGGCCGCGAGGCCGGCCCATCGTGCGCTGATCACTGGTCGTCCTCCTGCCGCCGGCCCTTCGCCCGCTTGCCCGCGGCCCGCTTGCCGGGCGCGCGGCGGGTACGGCCACCGGCGTCGGTGCCGCTCGTCTCGGACGTCTCGTCGGCCGCCCGGCCGGCCCGGCGGCCCTTGTAGGCGTCGGCGATGGATGCCCGGGGCGCGTCCTGGTCGACGCCGGCCCGGGCGAACGGGTCCCAGTCGCCGACGGCGTGCGGTGACTGCTCCGCGGGCGGTCGTGCCGGTTCGGCGAAGCCGGGGTCGGTCAGCGGGTCGGCCGCCTCGGGCGCGACCGGGTCGGGTGCACTCGTCGCCCGCTTGCGCGTCGACGTGTCGCGGCGCAGCCGCTCGCCGAGGCTGCGCTCGCCGGGCACCCAGGCCGGGCCGCCCGCGTCGGCGACCGTCGCGGGCTGCGGCTCCGGCTCCGGGGTCGGCGCCG
>NZ_QUAL01000089.1 GCF_003579925.1 Jiangella rhizosphaerae
GACCGTCCGTCGCGCCGGCGCCGCCGCGCTGGCGCTGCTGGCCGCCGTCGGCGTCGTCACCCCCGCGTTCAGCGTCGACCTGGCCCGGCCGGTGCCGGCCGCCGTGCTGGGCGTCGCCGCAGCCGTGGCGGTCACGATGGCGACGCGGCTGTTCGATCGCGAGCGCGACGGCTGGGCCTTCGGCTGCACGGCGGTGGCCGCGGCCGCGCCGGTGCTGGCCGCCGGGCTCGCGTCGGCGCCGCGGCTGCTCGACGGCCTCGCCGCGTCCGCAACGCTGGACCTGCTGGGCGCGTTCGTCGTGCCGGTGCTGCCGATCCTGCTCGCCGTCCAGGCCTGGATGTGGTGGACCTTCCGGCACCGCGTCGGGGCCGGATCGGCGGTGTTCTTCTGAATCGGCTCGCCCGCCGGCTGCTCGCCGGACTGCCCGCCTTCCGCGTCATCACCCTGGCCTTCACGCTGCTGGCGGTGGCCGCGGCCGTCGCCATCCTGGTCCAGGCCGAGCTGCTGGCCCGGCTGCTCGCCGACGGCGTACTCGACGGGCCGTCCGCGGGCTCCGTCGCCGGGCTGCTGGCGCTGCTGGCCGGCGTGTTCGCCGTCCGGGCCGGGCTGTCGTGGGCGCAGCAGGCGCTGGCCCAGCGGGCCGCCGCGTCGGCGAAGGCGTCGTTGCGGCGGCAGGTGCTGCGTCGCACCCAGGAGCTGGGCCCGGGCTGGCTGTCCGGTCAGCACACCGGCGGGCTGACGACGACGCTCGGCCGCGGCCTGGACGCCTTGGACCCCTGGTTCACCGGCTACTTCCCGCAGCTGTTCCTGGCCGCCGTGATCCCGCTCGCGGTGCTGGTGCGCATCGCCGCCGCCGACCTCGCGTCGGCGGTGATCATCCTCGTCACGCTGCCGTTGATCCCGATCTTCGGTGTGCTGGTCGGCATGTCGACCAAGCGGGCCACCGAGCGGCAGTGGCGGGCGCTGGAGCGGCTGGGCGGGCACTTCCTCGACGTCGTGGCCGGGCTGCCGACGCTGCGTGCGTTCGGGCGGGCGAAGGCGCAGGCCGAGCAGGTGCGGCGCATCGCCGACGAGCACCGCTCGGCCACCATGCGCACGCTGCGCATCGCGTTCCTGTCCGCGCTGGTCCTGGAGCTGGTCGCGACGCTGTCCGTCGCGCTGGTCGCGGTCCCCATCGGCCTGCGGACGCTGAACGGCGGGATGGGTCTGGAGACGGCGCTGCTGGTGCTGCTGCTCGCGCCGGAGGCATACCTGCCGCTGCGGGCGCTCGGGTCGCAGTTCCACGCGAGCACCGAGGGCCTCGCGGTTGCGGAGCGGTGCTTCACGGTGGTCGACGCGGACGGCGGGCCGGCCGCGCGCGTCGCGGCCGCCGAGGTGGACGCGGTGCCCGACGCAGCCGCGGGCATCCGGTTCGAGAACGTCACCGTGCGCTATCCCGGCCGCGACGAGGCGGCGCTCGACGACGTCTCGCTCGCCATCGCGCCGGGAGAGCGCGTCGCGCTGGTCGGGCCGAGCGGCGCCGGCAAGAGCACGCTGGTCAACGTCCTGCTCGGGCTGGTGACGCCGACGTCCGGACGGGTTCTCGCCGGCGGCGCCGACGTCGCCTCGGCCGAAGCCGAGAGCTGGCGGCGGCAGCTGGCCTGGGTGCCGCAGCGGCCGCACCTGTTCGCCCGCACCGTCGCCGAGAACATCCGGCTCGGACGCCCTGACGCCACCGACGACGAGGTCGTGCGGGCGGCGACCCTGGCGCACGCCGACGAGTTCGTCGCCCGGCTGCCGCGCGGGTACGAGACCCCGCTGGGCGAGCGCGGCGCCGGGCTGTCCGCGGGCCAGCGCCAGCGCATCGCGCTGGCCCGGGCGTTCCTGCGCGACGCCCCGCTGCTGCTGCTCGACGAGCCCACGGCCGGGCTCGACGCCGGCAGCGAGGCCGTCGTCGTCGAGGCGACCGCGCGGCTGATGGCGGGCCGGACGGTGCTGGTGGTGGCGCACCGGCCGGCCATGGTGCTCGACGCCGGCCGGGTCGTGACGCTGGACCACGGCCGCATCGCCGGGCCGGCACGCGCGGAGGTGGGCTGATGGTGCGGCGGATCGCGGGTCTGCTCCGCGCCCACCTGGGCCGGCTGCTCGTCGCGGTGTCCGCGTCGGTGGCCACCGAGCTGGCGGCGCTGGCCCTGATGGGAACCGCCGCCTGGCTGCTGGCCCGGGCCGCCGAGCAGCCGCCGCTGGCCGCGTTGTCCCTGGCGATCGTCGGTGTGCGGGCGTTCGCGACCGGCCGCGGCGTCTTCCGCTACGCCGAGCGGCTGGCCAGCCACGACGCCGCACTCCGGGCGCTGGCGACGCTGCGTGGCCGGGTCTACGACGCGCTGGTGCCGCTGGCGCCGTCCGGTCTGCCCGCCTACCGCAGCTCCGATCTGCTCAGCCGCATGGTCTCCGACGTCGAGGCCGTGCAGGACCTCGTCGTGCGGGTGCTGGTGCCGGTGAGCACGGCGGTCGTGGTGGCCGGCGTCGCGGTCGGGTTCTCCGCCCTCGTGCTGCCGTCCGCGGCCGTGGTGCTGGCGGCCGGGCTGGCGCTGGCCGGGCTGGTGGTGCCGCTGCTCATGGTGGCGGCGGCGCGGCGCACCGCGCGGCGGCTGGCCCCGGCCCGGGCCGAGCTGGCCGCGCACCACACGGACCTGCTGCAGGGCAGCGCCGACCTCGCGGTGTTCGGCGCCACGGCGACGGCGCTGGATGAGGCGGAGCGGGCCAGTGAGCGGCTGGCCCGGCTGGAGCGGCGGACCGCGCTGACGACGGCGCTCGGCGGCGCCGCCGCGATGCTGGTGCAGGGCGTGACGACGGTCGCGGTGACGGTGCTGGCGCTGGGTGCCCGTGCCGACGGCGGGCTGGCCGGTGTCATGGTTCCGGTGGTGGCGCTGGTCGCGCTCATCGCGTTCGAGCCGGTGCTGCCGCTGGTGCCGGCGGTGCAGCGGCTGCTGGAGGCACGCTCGGCCTTGCGCCGCGTCCTGGCGGTGCTCGACACTCCGCCGCCGGTGGCCGAACCGGGCGACGGCGCGCTGCCGGCGCCGTCCGGTCCGGTGTCCGTGGCGCTGCGCGGCGTCTCGGTCCGCTACCCCGGCGCGACCATCGACGCCGTCGACGGGGTCGACCTCTCCCTGACGCCCGGGCGGCGGGTCGCCGTCGTCGGCGCCAGCGGCTCCGGGAAGAGCACGCTGCTGGCCTGCCTGATGCGCTTCATCGAGCCCTCCGCCGGGACCGTGCTGCTCAACGGCGCGGACGCCCGCCGCTACGACGGCGACGACGTGCGGGCCGTCATCACCGGCGTGACCCAGGACGCGCACCTGTTCCACACGTCGATCCGCGAGAACCTGCGTGTCGCCCGCCCGTCGGCGTCCGACGACGACCTGCTGGCCGCGCTCCAGACCGCCCGGCTGCGCGACTGGGTCGAGTCGCTGCCGGCCGGGCTGGACACCATGGTCGGCGAGTCCGGCGGCCAGGTCTCCGGCGGCCAGCGGCAGCGGCTGGCGCTGGCCCGGGCGCTGCTCGCCGACCCGCCCGTCGTGCTGCTGGACGAGCCGACCGAGGGCCTGGACCCGCGCACCGCCGACGACCTCATGACCGACCTGCTGGCCTCCACCCGCGGCCGCACGACGGTCGTCGTCACCCACCGCCTGGCCGGGCTCGACGCCGTCGACGAGATCGTGGTGATGGACGCCGGCCGGGTCGTGCAGCGCGGCACCCACGCCGAGCTGGTCGCCGTCGACGGCCCCTACCAGGACCTGTGGTGGGCGTCGCGGCCGGCGCTCGCCTCTGAATGAGGCCGGGTTCGCGGGGTTCGTCGCGTTGGCCATCCCCCTGCTGCCCGATTGTCTTGGCCGCGGGCGCGGCTGAGAACGGCAGCTATCAGGGGGACGGGGGAGTGTGGCGACGGCTGGCCGTGGCGTTGGCCCCGTTTCGGTGTGAGTTTGGTGTCGTGGACCGTCCGCCTGGTGAGATTTCCTCGTGATTCGCAAGCCATCACGATGATTACCCCCGCGTCAACACCCCTACAGTCATGGTGAAGCTCACGTAATCCTCGTGATGTAGGCGATCCTGGATGATCATCGCCGTTCACGGTCGGACGAAGCAGTGCGAAACGGGCGCGACAACGGCGAGGGGCGTGCCCATCCTCCACGTCCCTCTAACCGTCCGCGGCAGGACGTCAGATCGTGTCGAGGGCGCGGGAGAGGTCGGCCCAGAGGTCCTCGACGTCCTCGATGCCGACGGACAGACGCAGCAGCGACTCGTCGACCGTCGGGCTCTCCGTAGGCCATCGCCGCCGCCGCTCCAGCGACGACTCGACGCCGCCGAGGCTGGTCGAGTGCACCCACAGGCCGACCGCCGCCACCACGGCGTCGGCGCTTTCCGCGCCGCCGGCCACCTCGATGGAGCACATCGTCCCGAAGCCGGGGTAGCGCACGACGTTCACCGACCGGTGCGCGCGCAGCCGCGAGGCCAGCTCCGTCGCGTTCGCCTGCGCCCGCTCGAGCCGCACTGACAGCGTCCGCAGGCCGCGCACGGCGAGGTAGGCCTCCATCGGGCCGGGGATGGCACCGTGCAGCCGCCGATGCGCGTCGAGCCGGTCGTACACGGCGTCATCAGTCGTGACGACCGCGCCGAGGACGACGTCGGAGTGGCCGGCCAGCAGCTTGGTGACGCTGTGCACGACGACGTCGGCGCCCAGCTCCAGCGGCCGCTGCAGCAGCGGGGTGGCGAACGTGTTGTCGACGACGGTGAGCGCGCCGGCCGCACGCGCCGCCGCGGCCGCCGCCGCGATGTCGGCGACGTCGAGGTTCGGGTTGGTCGGCGACTCCAGCCACACCATCGCCGCGCCCTTGGCCGCCGCCGCGATGCCGTCGGTGTCGGTGACCGGCAGCTGGCGCAGCGTGAGCCGGCCCTGGGTGGCCCGCTCGCGCAGCTGGTCGAGGACGCCCAGGTAGGCGCAGTCAGGCGCGACGACGACGGCGCCCTCCGGCAGCAGCGACATGACCGCGCTGGACGCCGCCAGGCCGGAGGCGAACGCCAGCGCGCGGCCGCCCTCGAGGTCGCCGAGCACCGACTCCAGCGCCGTCCACGACGGGTTGCCGTAGCGGCCGTAACCGACGTCGCCGCCGGCGTGGAACGTCGAGGCGAACGTGACCGGCTCGTTCAGCGGCGCGTCGGGCTCGGCGGCGGGACGGCCGGTGGTGACGACGCGGGTGGCGGGGGACCGGGGGATGCCTGCATCCATGGCGTCAGTATCGGTCACGGTGCCGTGGCGGCCAGCGTCAGCGTCACCGTCGCGGTCCGCGACTCGCCCGGCGCGATGGCCAGCTGCGTCCCCGTCGTCTCGCGCACGCCCGCCACTCCCGCGTCGGGCCAGCTGGTCGCGGGCTCCAGCGCGAGCACGTACGCCCCCGAGTACCAGGGGAAGCCGGCCCGTCCGCCCGCCTCCAGCCAGTACCAGGCGTGCGGCATCAGCGACGTGTCCCAGGTGAGGTCGGCCCGCAGCCTCAGCTCGTCGTTGACGATGCCGGCCCGGCCCTCGGCGAAGTCGGTCAGGAACGCCAGCCGGCTGACCCCGGACCCCGGCACCGGTATCCGGTCGAATCCGTCGCCGGGCCAGGCCGCCGACGTGTCGGGGTCCAGCTGGATCGTCCGCGCCGCGGTCTCGACGCGCGCCGCCGGGCCGACCAGCGGCGCGCCGAACGCGGGGTGCTGGCTCCACATCACCTCGACCGGCTCGGCGCCGTCGTTCGTCACCGTCTCGGTGACGGTGACCGACGGGCCGGCGACCTCGACGTGCTTGACGACGGAGAACGGGCTGCGGACGAGGTCGGTGCGCAGCTCGACGCCGCTCGGGCCGGTGGCCGACCAGTCGTAGGAGGCCAGCCAGGCCTCGCCGTGCATGCCCCACTCGACGCCGTGCTCCTGGCTCGGCGCTCCGGCGTTGGGGAACACCGTCTGCCAGCCGCCTGGGTAGGCCTGCATGAGCAGGGCCTCGCTGCTGCCGATGGTCGTGTGCTCGCCGTGTGGGCGCAGCCCCCAGCGGGTGCGCCACATGACGTCGACGTCGAGCGGGCGCCAGCGCACCGCCGTGACGTCGCCGCCCTTGCCGGGGACGACGTCGACCTCGAGGTCGTCGGACGTGAGACGGAGGATCTCCCAGCCGCGGTGCGTGGACACGCTCGGTTCGGTCACGGCGTTCAGCTTAGGGTTCCGGGTGGCGGGCGTCGTAACGGACGAACCGGCGCTGGGTCACCGCGAGCGCACTCACGATGACGATGCAGGCCAGGCCGCCGAGGACCGCCGCCCACGCTTCGCCGCTGAGCTCGGCCAGCGAGCCGAGCACGAGGTCGCCCAGCCGCGGCCCGCCCGCCACGACGACGATGAACACGCCCTGCAGCCGGCCGCGCAGCTCGTCCGGCGTGGCGGCCTGGAGAATCGTCATCCGGAACACGGCGCTGACGGTGTCGGCGGCGCCGGCCAGCGCGATGCACAGCACCGCCGGCCACAGCGCCCAGTGCGCGCCGCCGTTCTCCGGGCCGGGCACGGCCACCAGCACCAGCCCGAACGCGACCACCGCCAGGCCCCACACGATGACCGCGACGACGACCGCGAGTCCCTGCCGCCGCACGTGCCCCAGCGGCCCGGAGAACAGGCCGGCCAGGAACGACCCGGCCGCCATGCCGGCCACCAGGATGCCCACCGTCGTCGGCCCGCCACCCAGCACCGCCGCCGCGACCGCCGGGAACAGCACCCGCGGCATCGCCAGCACCATCGCGCACAGGTCGACGAGGAACGTCATGCGCACGTTCGGCCGGGTCCGCAGGTACGACAAGCCCTCCAGCACCGAGCGCAGCCCGGCCCGGCGCACCGTCCCCTGCGGCGGCATCGGCGGCAGCGCCAGCAACGTCGTCAGCGCGACCGTCAGCAGCACCGCCTCGATGCTGTACGTCCAGCCGTAGCCGACGGAGTCGATCAGCACGCCGGCCAGCAGTGGGCCGATGGTCAGGCCGAGGCTCATCGACATGCTGCCCAGGGCGTTCGCCGCCGGCAGCAACGGGCCGGGCAGCAGCCGCGGGATGATCGCCGTCCGCGCGGGGGAGTTCACCGCGAAGAACCCGTTCTGCACCGCGACCAGCGCGTACAGCAGCCACACGTGCCCCAGATCGGCCCACGCCTGCACCGCGAACCCGGCGGCGACCAGCAGCAGGCCCGTCGAGCTGACGATGACGACCCGCCGCCGGTCGTACGCGTCGACGATCGCCCCGCCGTACAGGCCGAGCGCGACCAGCGGCGCCAGCGCGAACAGCCCGACCAGCCCCACGCTGAACGTCGAGCCGGTCAGGTCGTACACCTGCAACCCGACGGCGACGGTCGTGAGGTGGGTGCCGATGCCGGAGAGGGAGATACCGATCCAGAGCCGGCGGTAGGGAACACTGACCTTGAGCGGCGTCAGGTCCAACAGCAGCCGGCGCACCTGGACATCCTGCCAGGAGCCCTGCGACGCCGGCCCGACGGGCCCGCGGTCGTGGTTGCCGCAGGCCGGTTTCCGGGCGACGACGAGCCGGACCCCGGTGGCGTGCGGCGCCGCTGCTCACGCCGATGAGAAGCACCTCACCCGCGTCAGGACCGGTTCGAGACCAGATCGACGCTCTGACGTGGTCCTGCCGCGGGTGAGGTGCATCCACGCTGGCTGAGGAACCGCCTCGCTGTCAGCACGGCGCGCGCCGCCGACCATCGGCGAGCATCGAACTCACTCATCAGCCGAGCGCCCATGGTCACCGAGCGTGACGACGACGACCGCATCACGATTCCGTAACGACGAGTGGCCCCGTACCCCGCACGAGGCGGGGCCGGGGCCACTCGGTTCAGCTGGTGGTGCGTCTACCCGATGATCAGGCGGTGGTGTTGCGGCGGGCCCGGACGGCCACCGCGGCGCCGCCGGCCAGCAGCAGCGCGATGCCGCCGACGATCATCCAGGTGGTGCCGGACGAACCGGTGTCGGGGAGGTCCTCGTCACCGTCCTCGCCGTTGCCGCCGTCGTCGTCGCCGCCACCGTTCGCCACGGTGAACGTGGCCACGGCCTCGGAGTCGGACAGCTCGGGGTCGCCACCCTCGAGGGTCGCCGTGGCGGTGATGGTGTACTCACCCTCCGGCAGGTCCTCGGCCGGGTCGAACGTCCAGTTGCCGGCGTCGTCGATCTCGAACTCGCCGGCCCACTCCTCGACGTCGTCCTCGCCCTCGGCGCGCACGCCCAGGCGCGGCTGCGCGTCGTCGGCAGCGGCGTCGGCCGCCTGCTCGAGCAGCAGGCCGATGCTGGCCCCGGCGAACGAGGTGCCCTCGAAGACGACGTCACCGGCGACGGTCGAGCCGTCCTCGGGCGTCGTGATCGTGACGTCGGCCGCCTCGATGCCGAGGTCCGCGACGGTGACCTTCTGGGTGTCGTCCTCGAAGGTCTGCGTCACGACGGCGTCGAACCGCACGCCGACCGGCAGGTCGCTCGACGGGGTCAGCGTCCAGGCGCCGTCCTCGCCGACCTCGGCCGTGCCGTACTCGGCGTCGCCGACCGTCAGGGCGACGGTGGCGCCGGGCTGGCCGGCGCCGGAGAACTCCGGACGCGCGTTGCCGGTGGTCTGGCCCTCGGTCGGCGAGTCGACCGCGAGGTCCTCGACCTGCTGCTCCACGACCTCGAAGCTGCCGGTCGTCGCGTCGGAGGTCGTGGCCTCCGACGCGCCGTTGGCGGTGTGCGAGGCGGTCGCGGTGTAGGTGTAGGTGCCCGGAGCGAGCTCCTCGTCGACGTCGGCGCTCCACGTGCCGTCGGCCGCGACGGTGCCCTCGACGGTCGGGCCGCCCTCGATCTCGACGGTGACCGTGGCGCCGGCAGCCGCCTCGACCGAACCCGAGATGGTCGGCGTCTGGTCGGTGGTGCCGCCGTCCTCCGGCGAGGTGACGGCCGGGGTGCCGACGTGGATGGCCAGATTGAAGTCGTCGCCGAAGACGGTCTCGGCGTTGGCCGTGCCGCTGGTCACCGCGAAGCCGCCGCCGAGGTTGCCGTTGGCGCCGTCAGTCTCAGGGTCGAACACGGTGGCCGGGTTCCAGTTGCTGGAGTCGCACGTCGCGTCCGACTGAGCGTTCGAGAACGAGTTGACACCGAGGGCGTAGTTGCCCGAGACGATCGAGCCGCCGCTGTCACCGGAGAGCATGCACGCCGTGAAGATGAAGGCGGTGACGTTCTCCGCGGTGCTCAGCTCGACGGTGTCCTCGGCCCAGAGAACCTCGCCGCAGGTCCAGCCGGAGGTGGCGCCGGACTTGCAGGCGGGCTGGCCGACGACCGCGTCGGTGGAGTCGTAGATGTTCACCGCCGCGCCGTCATCGGGCGCACCGGTGCCGCCACCCCAGACCGCGACCTGCGGCGGGGTGGTCCAGCCCGGCTCGGTGATGTTCAGCAGGCCGCCGTCGAGACCGTCCTCGCCGGCGCCGAAGTGCATCGGGCCGTTCTCGCCCAGCGGGCGGTCGAGGAACGGCGGCGGCGTGTCCGCGTCGCCGACCCACGAGCCGCTGTCGAACAGCGGCCCGTCGAGCGGGATGTGGAACCACGGGTGGCCGTCTTCGAACTCGTAGCCACAGTGGCCGGCGGTGTAGTTCACCGGCGAGCCGTCGCCGGCGGTGCCGTTGAAGCCCGCCGAGCAGCGGTAGGCGCCCGTGGGCGTCTCGAAGTCGTCGAGCGTGCCGTAGCCGTAGCCGCCCTTGAAGTCGTCCTGGGCGAAGTACTCCTGCTCTTCGGTCTCGTCGGAGTTGACCTCGGGGAGGCCGATCTCGACCTTGGCGCCGACCGCCTCGGCGGCGGCGACGTCGGCCTCGGCCTCGACGTAGAGGGTGACGTCCTGGCCGTCGATGACCGTGGCGTTGATGTTCACGCCGGCGTCGACGAGCTGAGCGGACACGTCGGCGGCGACCTTGGCGGCCGCCGCGTTGGCGAGGTACTCCTCGGCGGAGATGCCGAGGTCACGCTGGATGGCCTCCACGAGGCCGGTCGGGAGCTCGTCGGCCTGGGGGGCGAACGCCTCCGCGGCGAACGTCTGCAGGGTCCCGGTGACGGTCTCTTCCTCGGCCGACGCGGCCGTGGAGGAGACGACGACGCCTGTGCTCACGAGAGCGCAGACGCCCAGCACACCGGAGACCCGTGCAGCGCCGCGGCGGCGCAGCAGGGCTGTGCTCACTGTTACTCCAAAATGAAATGTCATTGACATGGAATGGTCCCGGCGCTCCGCCGGCGGTGGACGGCCGACGGCACCCCGGAGCCTGTGTCACCCTACAGCACCGTTCGCTCGCATATTCAAGTACTCGGCACCTATCAGGGCTAATGTCCGACATCACGCTGTGTGACCGGAAATTTGAATGCTCAACTGGTGAATAGTGCAAATCGGACGCTACTGCCGTGTTGACGACCGGTGTCACGAAGAGATGCGCAGGTCGTGCGGCGTGTCGCGATCCGGCTGGGGCACCGCCGCCGGACGCCCGGCCGGACGGCGACGGCGTGGGCGGACGTATGGCGCCTGTGTAGTGCCGGCGCTCTCCGGCAGCCCGCCCGGGCGGGACTCAGGCCGTGGTGCGGCGGCGGCGCCGGACGAGCACGCCCGCGACGGCCGCGCCGGCGGCCAGGATGCCGGCCGCCGC
>NZ_QUAL01000094.1 GCF_003579925.1 Jiangella rhizosphaerae
CGCCGGAGCCTCGGTGGCCTGGGTCGCGGGAGCGGTGTCGCGGTCGCCGCGGCCACCCGGCCGGCGGCGCTCCGGACGGCCCCGGCCACCGCTGCGCTGCTGCTGAGCGCGGGCCTGCGCGGCCTGCTCAGCGGCGCGCTCGGCGCGGGAGCCGCTCACGTCGCCCTTGTAGATCCACACCTTCACGCCGATGCGGCCGAAGGTGGTGCGGGCCTCGTAGAAGCCGTAGTCGACGTCGGCGCGCAGCGTGTGCAGCGGGACCCGGCCCTCGCGGTAGAACTCCGAGCGGCTCATCTCGGCGCCGCCCAGACGGCCCGAGCACTGGATGCGCACACCCTTGGCGCCGGCACGCATGGTGGTCTGCAGCGCCTTGCGCATCGCGCGGCGGAACGCCACGCGGGCCGACAGCTGCTCGGCCACGCCCTGCGCGACCAGCTGAGCGTCGATCTCGGGCTGCTTGACCTCGAGGACGTTCATCTGGACCTGCTTGCCGGTGAGCTTCTCGAGCTCGGAGCGCAGACGGTCGGCGCCCACGCCGCGGCGGCCGATGACGATGCCCGGCCGGGCGGTGTGGATGTCGACGCGCACGCGGTCGCGCGTGCGCTCGATGTCGACGTGCGAGATGCCGGCGCGCTCCATGCCGTCGGTCATCAGCTTGCGGATGGCGACGTCCTCGGCGATGTAGTCGCGGTAGCGCTGACCCTGGGTCGTGCTGTCGGCGAACCACCGGCTCTTGTGATCGGTGGAAACGCCCAGCCGGAACCCGTGCGGGTTGATCTTCTGACCCACTAGCGGGCCCCTCCCTTCGCTGCAGCGATCGACGCCTTGTCGTCGACGATCACCGTGATGTGACACGTCCGCTTGTTGATGCGGCTCGCGCGGCCATGGGCGCGCGGGCGGAACCGCTTCATCGTCGGACCGTCGTCGACGTACGCCTGCGCGATGACCAGCGTCTCGCGCGGCGTGCCGGCGAGGTCGTCGGCGTTCGCGATGGCGCTCTCGAGCACCTTGCGCACCGGCTCGGCGGCCGCCTGCGGGGCGAACCGCAGCAGCGCCGAGGCCTCGTCCGCGTCCATCCCACGGATCAGGTCCACCACACGGCGCGCCTTCATGGGCGTGACGCGGACGAACCGCGCTTGAGCCCTGGCTTCCATCGTTACTCCTCAGTCATTCCGTGGTGGACGTCACCGGCGCCGGGCGCGGCGGTCGTCCTTCTCGTGGCCCTTGAACGTGCGCGTAGGCGCGAACTCGCCGAGCTTGTGCCCGACCATCGCCTCGGTCACGAACACCGGGACGTGCTTGCGGCCATCGTGCACCGCGATGGTGTGGCCGATCATGTCCGGCACGATCATCGAGCGACGGGACCAGGTCTTGATGACGTTCTTCGTGCCCTTCTCGTTCTGAGCATCGACCTTCTTGGCCAGGTGCTCGTCGACGAAGGGGCCCTTCTTCAGGCTGCGCGGCATCTGTTCCTACTCCCGACTCAGCGCTTCTTGCCGGTCTTGCGACGGCGGACGATCTGACGGTCGCTGGGCTTGTTCTTCCGGCGGGTACGGCCCTCCGGACGGCCCTTCGGGTTGACCGGGTGACGACCACCGGACGTCTTGCCCTCACCACCACCGTGCGGGTGGTCGACCGGGTTCATGGCGACGCCGCGGACGGTCGGGCGCTTGCCCTTCCAGCGCATGCGGCCGGCCTTGCCCCAGTTGATGTTCGACTGCTCGGCGTTGCCGACCTCGCCGACGGTGGCGCGGCAGCGCACGTCGACGTTGCGGATCTCGCCGGACGGCATGCGCAGCTGCGCCCAGGTGCCCTCCTTGGCGACCAGCTGGACGCTGGCGCCGGCGGAGCGGGCGATCTTCGCGCCGCCACCGGGCCGCAGCTCGATGGCGTGGACGACCGTACCGACCGGGATGTTGCGCAGCGGCAGGTTGTTGCCGGGCTTGATGTCGGCACCGGGGCCGGCCTCGACCGTGGCGCCCTGCGCCAGGCGGTACGGCGCCAGGATGTAGCGCTTCTCGCCGTCGGCGTAGTGCAGCAGGGCGATGCGCGACGTCCGGTTGGGGTCGTACTCGATGTGCGCGACCTTCGCCGGCACGCCGTCCTTGTCGGCCCGCCGGAAGTCGATGACCCGGTACTGGCGCTTGTGCCCGCCGCCCTGGTGGCGCGTCGTGATCTTGCCGGAGTTGTTGCGGCCACCCTTCTTGGGCAGCGGCCGCACCAGCGACTTCTCGGGCGTGGACCGGGTGACCTCGACGAAGTCGGCGACGCTGGAGCCGCGTCGGCCCGGCGTCGTCGGCTTGTACTTTCGGATTCCCATTCGTCGTTACCTCAGTAGCTCGTGTCCTGGCCGGCTCAGCCGACCGGGCCGGAGAAGATGTCGATGCGCTGGCCCTCGGCGACCGTCACGATCGCGCGCTTGGTGTCGGGACGCTTCCCCACGCCGAAGCGGGTGCGGCGGCGCTTGCCCTGGCGGTTCTGGGTGTTGACACCGGTGACCTTGACGTTGAACACCTTCTCGACCGCGATCTTGATCTCGGTCTTGTTCGCGTCGGGGGCAACGACGAAGGTGTACTTGTTCTCGTCGAGAAGGCCGTAGCTCTTCTCGGACACGACCGGCACGATGAGGATGTCGCGCGGGTCCCTGCGGTTGACGGTCACTTGGTGCCCTCCTCAGCGGCCTGCTCCCCGCCGCCCAGGAACGCGTCGAGCGCGCCCTTGGTGAAGACGACGTCGTCGGCGCAGAGCACGTCGTAGGTGTTCAGCTGGTCGGCCACGAGCAGGTGCACCTGCGGCGCGTTGCGCAGGCTCTTCACCGTGACCTCGTCACCGCGCTCCACCACGACCAGCACGCTGCGGCGATCGGTCAGGTTCTGCAGTGTCTTCAAGGCGGCCTTGGTGCTCGGGGTGTCGCCGTCGACGAAGCCGGTGACCACGTGCACGCGGCCGTGGGTCGCCCGGTCGGACAGCGCACCGCGCAGCGCGGCGGCCTTCATCTTCTTCGGCGTCCGCTGCGAGTAGTCGCGCGGCTGCGGGCCGTGAACGATGCCGCCACCGGTGAACTGCGGCGCGCGGATCGAGCCCTGACGGGCCCGGCCGGTGCCCTTCTGGCGGTACGGCTTCGAGCCGCCGCCGGAGACGTCGGCGCGCGTCTTGGTGGCGTGCGTGCCCTGGCGGGCCGCGGCCAGCTGGGCCACCACGACCTGGTGGATCAGCGGGACGTTGACCTGGACCTCGAAGATCGAGGCGGGGAGCTCGACGGTGCCGGACTTCTTGCCGGCGGCGTCGAGGACCGTCACGGTGCTCACTTGGTCGCTCCCTTCGCGGCCGTGCGGACGAAGACGAGGCCGCCGTTGGGGCCGGGAACCGAGCCCTTGAGGAGCAGCAGCCCCTTCTCGGCGTCGATGGCCTGGACCGCGATGTTCTGGGTCGTCAGGCGCTCGCCGCCCATGCGGCCGGCCATGCGCATGCCCTTGAAGACGCGACCCGGGGTGGCGCAGCCGCCGATGGAGCCCGGCGAGCGGTGCTTGCGCTGCACACCGTGCGAGGCGCGCAGACCGCCGAAGCCGTGGCGCTTCATGACACCGGCGAAGCCCTTGCCCTTGGTGGTGCCCGTGACGTCGACCTCCTGGCCGGCCTCGAACACCTCGACCGTGACCTCCTGGCCGAGCGTGTACTCGGAGGCGTCAGCGGTGCGCAGCTCGGCGACGTGCCGGCGCGGCGTGACGCCGGCCTTGTCGAAGTGGCCCTGGGCGGGCTTGGTGACCCTGCGCGGGTTCGGCGCGCCGAAGCCGAGCTGGACCGCGTCGTAGCCGTCCTTCTCGGGCGTGCGGACCTGCGTGACGACGCACGGCCCGGCCTTGATCACGGTGACCGGCACGATGCGGTTGTTCTCGTCCCACACCTGGGTCATGCCGAGCTTCTCGCCCAGCAGGCCCTTGCGCACCGTGGTCGCGGCCTCGGAAGACTGAATACTCATCGTCGGCGGTCCCTCAGAGCTTGATCTCGATGTCGACGCCGGCCGGCAGGTCGAGACGCATGAGCGAGTCGACCGTCTTCGGCGTCGGGTCGATGATGTCGATGAGCCGCTTGTGCGTACGCATCTCGAAGTGCTCGCGGCTGTCCTTGTACTTGTGCGGCGACCGGATGACGCAGTACACGTTCTTCTCGGTAGGCAGCGGCACCGGGCCCGCGACCTGCGCACCCGTGCGCGTCACCGTGTCGACGATCTTCCGCGCCGACGTGTCGATGACCTCGTGGTCATAGGCCTTGAGCCGGATGCGGATCTTCTGTCCCGCCATGGCTGCTTGTCGTCCTCACTCTTCGTACTGCTAAGACCCGATCTGAACCAACACTGAGCTGCTGCTCCGCCGACCCCCGCGGTCGGGCGTGTCGCGCCGGGCGGCACACACATGCCGCGGCCAACACGCTGGTCATCGGGGTTTGACGGCCGGCCCGGCCACGCCATGACGGCGCAGTGCCAGCCCCATCGGAGTTCTTCGTCATCGGGCCCGGTGTGCCACCGTTCCCCGCGCACAGCGCTGACGTCGCCCTCCGCCGAGCAACCTGAACAGTATGCCAGATCAGATTGGCTGAGACCAATCGCGGTACGAGGGGCGGCCGAGACGGCCGCCCCTCGCGGTGTCGAACTACTTGAGGATCTTGGTGACGTTGCCGGCACCGACGGTCCGGCCACCCTCGCGGATGGCGAACTTCAGACCCTCCTCCATGGCCACCGGCTGGATCAGCTCGACGGTCATGGAGGTGTTGTCGCCCGGCATGACCATCTCGGTGCCCTCGGGCAGCGTGACGACGCCGGTGACGTCCGTGGTCCGGAAGTAGAACTGCGGACGGTAGTTGTTGAAGAACGGCGTGTGCCGGCCACCCTCGTCCTTGGACAGGATGTAGACCTGCGCCTCGAAGTCGGTGTGCGGCGTGTTGCTGCCGGGCTTCACCGCGACCATGCCGCGCTCGAC
Source organism: Jiangella rhizosphaerae (assembly GCF_003579925.1). GTDB lineage: Bacteria > Actinomycetota > Actinomycetes > Jiangellales > Jiangellaceae > Jiangella > Jiangella rhizosphaerae. The sequence continues at coordinate 4,977 of NZ_QUAL01000094.1, forward strand.
GTCCTCGCGCTTGGTACCACGCAGGAGCAGACCGACGTTCTCACCCGCACGCGCCTCGTCGAGGGTCTTGCGGAACATCTCGACGGCGGTGACGGTGGTCTTCTGTGCCGGGCCGGGACGGATGCCGACGAGCTCGACCTCCTCGTTGGCCTTCAGCACACCGCGCTCGACGCGGCCGGTGACGACCGTGCCACGACCGGTGATGGTGAAGACGTCCTCGATCGGCATCAGGAACGGCTTGTCGGTCTCGCGCACCGGGTCGGGCACGTTCTCGTCGACGGCCTCCATGAGGTCCTCGACGGTCTTGACCCACTCCGGGTCGCCCTCGAGCGCCTTCAGCGCCGACACCTTGATGACCGGGACGTCGTCGCCCGGGAACTCGTACTCGGAGAGCAGCTCCCGCACCTCGAGCTCGACGAGCTCCAGGATCTCCTCGTCGTCGACCATGTCGGCCTTGTTCAGCGCGACCAGGATGTACGGCACGCCGACCTGACGGGCCAGCAGCACGTGCTCCTTGGTCTGCGGCATCGGGCCGTCGGTGGCGGCGACCACGAGGATCGCACCGTCCATCTGCGCCGCGCCGGTGATCATGTTCTTGATGTAGTCGGCGTGGCCCGGAGCGTCGACGTGCGCGTAGTGACGCTTCTCGGTCTGGTACTCGACGTGCGCGATGTTGATCGTGATACCGCGCTGCTTCTCCTCCGGGGCCTTGTCGATGTCCTCGAAGGCGAAGGTCTCGTTCAGATCCGGGTACTTGTCGTGCAGCACCTTGGTGATGGCCGCCGTGAGCGTGGTCTTGCCGTGGTCGACGTGACCGATGGTGCCGATGTTGACGTGCGGCTTGGTCCGCTCGAACTTCGCCTTAGCCACTGTGGGGTCCTCCTGTTGGGACTTCGTACGTTGCCGATCCCCCGCGGTGCGGTGTGTTCGGCTGTGTGTTTCTCGGTCGGGATTGCTCGTCGTGCAGGCCGGGCAGAAGCCCCGGAGAGATTACTCTCCCCGGACCTTCTTGATGATCTCTTCCGCGACATTCCGGGGAACCTCGGCGTAAGAGTTGAACTGCATCGAATAACTTGCCCGGCCCTGGGTCTTGCTGCGGAGGTCACCGACGTAGCCGAACATCTCCGACAGCGGGACCAGCGCCTTGACGATGCGCTGGCCGGCACGCTCCTCCATGGCCTGGATCTGACCACGGCGGGAGTTGAGGTCGCCGATGACGTCGCCCATGTACTCCTCGGGCGTGGACACCTCGACCTCGAACATCGGCTCGAGCAGCACCGGGTCGGCGCGCCGAGCAGCTTCCTTGAACGCCATGGAACCGGCGATCTTGAAGGCCAGCTCCGAGGAGTCGACCTCGTGGTACGCACCGTCCTGCAGCGTCACCTTCACGTCGACCAGCGGGAAGCCGGCGACGACACCGAACTCCATGGCCTCCTGCACACCCTCGTCGACGGCGGGGATGTACTCGCGCGGGATGCGGCCACCGGTGACGGCGTTGACGAACTCGTAGCCGCCGTCGCCCTCGCCGCCCGTCGGCTCGATGTCGATGATGACGCGGCCGAACTGACCGGAGCCACCGGTCTGCTTCTTGTGCGTGTACTCGACCTTCTCGACCTTGCGGCGGATGGTCTCGCGGTAGGCGACCTGCGGCTTACCGACGTTGGCCTCGACCTTGAACTCCCGCTTCATGCGGTCGACCAGCACCTCGAGGTGCAGCTCGCCCATGCCGGAGATGACCGTCTGGCCGGTCTCCTCGTCGGTGCGGACCTGGAAGGTCGGGTCCTCCTCGGCGAGGCGCTGGATGGCGGTGCCCAGCTTCTCCTGGTCGCTCTTGGTCTTCGGCTCGATGGCGACGTGGATGACCGGAGCCGGGAACTTCATCGACTCCAGGATGACCGGCTGGCTCGCGTCGGACAGGGTGTCGCCCGTCGTGGTGTTCTTCAGACCCATGACGGCGACGATCTGGCCGGCGCTGGCCTTGTCGATCTCCTCACGCTTGTTCGCGTGCATCCGGTAGATCTTGCCGATGCGCTCCTTGTTGCCCTTGGTGCTGTTGAGCACCTGGGTGCCGGCGGTCAGCGTGCCCGAGTAGACCCGGACGAACGTGAGCTTGCCGAGGTGCGGGTCGGCCATGATCTTGAACGCCAGCGAGGAGAGCGGGGCGTCCTCGTCGGGCTCGCGCGCGATGACCTTCTCCTCGTCGTCGACCGCGTGACCCTCGACGGCGCCGATGTCCAGCGGCGACGGCAGGTAGCGCACGACGGCGTCGAGCATGGGCTGCACGCCCTTGTTCTTGAACGCCGAGCCGGTGAGCACCGGGGTGATGTTGCCGGCGATGGTGGCGCGCCGGATGGCGGCGATGAGCTCGTCGCGGTCGGGCTCCTGACCCTCGAGGTAGAGCTCCATCATCGCCTCGTCGTTCTCGGCGATGGTCTCGAGCAGGCGGTCGCGCCACTCCTGGGCGGCCTCGGTGTGGGTGTCGGGGATGTCGACGGTGTCGTACATCTCGCCCAGCGGGGTCTCGGCCGACCAGAGCAGGGCCTTCATGTCGACGAGGTCGACGAGGCCGCGGAAGTCGGACTCGGCGCCGATCGGGAGCTGCAGGACCAGCGGGGTGGCCTTGAGCCGCGTCACGATCATGTCGACGCAGCGGTGGAACTCAGCACCCGTGCGGTCGAGCTTGTTGATGAAGCAGATCCGCGGGACACCGTACTTGTTGGCCTGGTGCCAGACGGTCTCCGACTGCGGCTCGACGCCCGCGACGCCGTCGAACACGGCGACCGCACCGTCCAGGACGCGCAGGGACCGCTCGACCTCGACGGTGAAGTCGACGTGGCCGGGCGTGTCGATGATGTTGATGGTGTGGTCGTCCCACTCACAGGTGGTCGCGGCCGAGGTGATCGTGATGCCGCGTTCCTGCTCCTGCTCCATCCAGTCCATGGTGGCTGCGCCATCGTGGACCTCACCGATCTTGTAGTTGATGCCGGTGTAGTACAGGATCCGCTCGGTCGTGGTCGTCTTGCCGGCGTCGATGTGGGCCATGATGCCGATGTTGCGGACCTTGGCCAGATCGAGCTTGCGGAGGTCGGTCGCCATGTGCGTGCGTTCGCTTCCTTATATGCGGTCTCGTCGACTCGGCGCCAGCGACTACCAGCGGTAGTGCGCGAAGGCCTTGTTCGACTCGGCCATCTTGTGGGTGTCCTCGCGCCGCTTCACGCTGGCACCGAGGCCGTTGGAGGCGTCGAGGATCTCGTTCATCAGACGCTCCGTCATGGTCTTCTCACGACGGGCGCGGGAGTAGCTGACCAGCCAGCGCAGGGCCAGCGTGGTGCTGCGGCCGGCGCGCACCTCGATGGGCACCTGGTAGGTCGCGCCGCCGACGCGGCGGCTGCGGACCTCGAGGGTCGGCTTGACGTTGTCGAGCGCGCGCTTCAGCGTGACGACGGGGTCGGTGCCGGTCTTCTCGCGGCAGCCCTCGAGGGCGCCGTGCACGATGCCCTCGGCGATCGACTTCTTGCCGTCGATGAGCACCTTGTTGACCAGCTGGGTGACCAGCGGCGACCCGTACACCGGGTCGACGACGACCGGCCGCTTCGGGGCAGGACCCTTGCGGGGCATCAGCTCTTCTCCTTCTTCGCGCCGTAGCGGCTGCGCGCCTGCTTGCGGTTCTTGACGCCCTGGGTGTCGAGCGAACCGCGGATGATCTTGTACCGGACACCCGGGAGGTCCTTCACCCGGCCGCCGCGCACGAGCACCATCGAGTGCTCCTGCAGGTTGTGGCCGACACCGGGGATGTACGCGGTGACCTCGATCTGGCTGGTCAGCTTGACACGGGCAACCTTGCGCAGAGCCGAGTTCGGCTTCTTCGGCGTGGTGGTGTACACGCGCGTGCACACGCCGCGACGCTGCGGGCTGCCCTTGAGCGCCGGGGTCTTGTTCTTGGCGACCTTGTCCTGGCGGCCCTTGCGGACCAACTGCTGGATCGTAGGCACTACGTCTCCGTGTCCTCTGCTCGTCGAACTGCCTCGACTGGTCTGGTTTCCGGGGATCACACCGTTCGTTCGCCTGGCCTCTGCGCAGGTGGCGGGTGCCTTTCGGCGACCCCCGCGGTCGGGCGTGTCGGCCCGGTCCCACGCCGCACGATCAGGCTCCCGATCGATGTGGTCGGTTGATCTGTCCGGTATGCGCCGACCTCTGAAGCCGGGCGCGCCGGATTGCCCGGAGCAGTCCAGGCACGAAGACTGAGGTTACCCGGTCGAGGGTACCCAGGTCAAAGTGATGCCGCAGCTCGACGGGAAGACGTTGTCTGACGATAACGCACAGGTCTCGTCCCCGTCACGACCCCACGCCGGAGGCCGGTGATCGGCTGACGAACCAGCGGGGCTGTGTGGCCGACGCGGCCTCGCCGAGTTCACGTGGGCTGGGGCTCCCCGTCCCCCTGCTGCCCATTCTCTTGCCGCGAACCCGCGCCTCAAGTCCGCCAGGGAGTCGCTTTCGCGACGAGGGGCGGACTTGACCCGCGGCTCCGCGGCCAAGAACGGGCAGCTATCAGGGGGACGGGGAGGATCTGGGCACGCCTCACGCTTGTCGTGCCCGTTTCGCGTGCTTTGTCGGACTGCGGGCCGCGATGATCATCGACGATCGCCGACATCACGAGGATTTCGTGAGCTTCACCATGACTGTAGGGGTGTTGACGCTGGGGTAATCCTCGTGATGCCCCCCGGAGCACGGTGAAATCTCACCAGGCGGACGCTCAACGACACCAACGCCACACCGAAATGGGGCCAACGACGCGGGAGACGTCGCCGCTCTTCCCCCGTCCCCCTGATAGCTGCCCGTTCTGAGCCGCGTGCGCGCGGGTCAAGTCCAAGGCCCCCACCCACAGCCAAAGAGCACACAGTCAGAGGCCGCGGACTTGAGGCGCGCGCCCGCGGCCAAGACAATCGGGCAGCAGGGGGACGGGCCCAACCCCGAAACGACCGGCCAACGCAGCAACAACGGGCCAGCGATCAGCAACGGTAGCCGCCGTCGGCGAGGCCGGCCTCGCGCTCGAGCGGGTGCTCGCACGGCTTGCGCGGATCGTGCCGGATGACGTACTCCCAGATGAACCGGGTGTACCCGTACCGCGCCCACTGTTCGGAGTGCACCCGCTCGTGCCGCAGCAGGCGGGCGAGGCTCGGCGCGCCCGATCCGGGCGGCCGCCGGCCCGACTCCACCGTCGTCCGCAGCACGTCGGCCGGGTCGTCGAACGAGCCGTTCACGAGGTAGATCTCGCCCCAGGTGGTGCCGCCGCGGGAGGCGAACCAGTCGACGGGGTTGGGGACGGTGCGCAGCGCCCGGCTGCCGGCGACGGCCATCATGGTCCCCTCCGGAGTGGCCACGAGGGCGCCGCGTTTCACGGCGACGCCGGCGTCGCCGCGGTTCAGGCCGAACAGCCCGGTGTACGACCAGCGGTTGCGGTCGCGTCGCGCATCGGTGCGGCTGGGGCGGCCGCCGTTGAGCAGCTCGGTCAGCCGGGCCAGCTCGCGCGCCCGCCGGGCGTCGTCGATGCGGACGTAGGGCCGTTTGTCGGGACCCCGCCAGACCGTGCTGCCGGCCAGCGGTGCGAACGTCGCCGCGGTAATTCCCTCGTCGCGGGCGACGTCGACGACCTGTTCCGGCGTGAGCCCCGACGCCAGCGTCCAGCGCACCCACTCGCGGTACCACTCGTCCGGCTCGTCGCTCAGCAGGCCGGCGCCGCGGAGCAGCCCGACGGTCGGCTCGATCATCGACTCCTCCTCGCCGGCGATGGGCCGGCAGCCCGGCTGAGTGGCCCCCGCCCGATGGAGTATGCCCCGCCCAGCGGACGGGCGCCGCACGGTGGGGTGGGTCCCGCACAGCGGGGTTCGATCCGCCTGTCGCGTTGGAACCCTGCCCGGTCGGGATGGAGGCTGGACCCCGCCCGGTCGGGTGGGGTCCCACCCTACGGGCGGGTACCGACAACCGCCGCCGCTTCGCGAGCGTGCGGCGCCGATCTACTGGCCCTGCTCCCACCGCGACCTCCCGGGCGAGAGCGAGTCGCACGACGGAAGGGGCTGCGGCGCTGCCGGCCGCGAGATCCCCGACAGCGGCCAACCAAGGCGGGCGGGGGCACCCCGACCCCACTGTGAGCCGACGTTGGTCGTGCCGGTGGGCAGGTCGCTGGCGTTCGCGATGGAGCCGACATCGTGCCGACCGCCACGCGCGCGGCCGTGGCCCCCTCACCGTGCCGACGAACCCTGTCGCGTGGTGCCAGCCAGGCCGGGCGCACCGGTCTTGTCGCCGTCGCCCCCCCGGTGCCGATGACCACGAGCCGCAGGCCGCGGATGGGTGAGGGATCCGGGTAGCCAGGCCGACGCGGATCCCTCACCCATCCAGGCCGCGACGGCATCACCTGCCGACCACGACACCGCGACGACGACGCCGCCACCGTGACCACCACACCACGACACACGCCCCACGCATTCATCGGCATCTCCAAGGCCGCAGCGTCGGCAATCTCGGCGTCGGCTAACACGCTGGCCGGGAGCGGCACGCCCGACAGCAGCCAACCCCACGCGAGCGAGGGCACCCCGACCCCACCGACCGCGGCACCCCCGAAGCAGCGGGTCCCATCAGGAAATGGAGCTCCGGTCGCTGTCACATTCGGCCTTCGGGAACGACCCATAGGAAGTGTGGTCCTCTCGTCCTCCGCGCGACCGGTACGCACCGCCACCCGCGGGCTGGCGGAGCTGTCCGGCCTGGTGCACGACGGCACCGGCGTCCTCGCCGCGTCCGTGCTGTCCCGTGTCCATCGCGCCGGCCGGTGCGCCGGCCAGGCGTTGTCACCGTCGCAGCACGACGCCGTCCGCGCCGCCGCGGTCGCCATGCAGCAGGCGCTCGCGGCCGCCGCCGAGATGCTGACGCTCGTCATCGAGTCCGCGGCCGACGACCTCGGCGCACTCCTGACGCCGGGGCCGGGGGCGAGCGACGCCCAGCAACGCGTGGCGGGCGGGCACGACCGCGGCGCCGGTGCGGCAGCGGCCACCGGTCCCCCGGGCAAGACCGAGCCGCTCACCGCGGCCCAGGCCCGCGCCATCCACCACTACACGACCATCGAGGGCGTCGAGGAGATGAACGCCTACCTGCGCCGACCGCACGACGTTCCGGCGGGGCGACAGGCCGAGCTGCGCCGGCTGGTCGACGACGCCGTGGCGGGCCTCGCGGCGCTGCCGCGGTTCACCGGCGTCGCCTATCGCGGCACCTCGCTGCCGGACCCACAGCTGCCCCGGTGGCGGCCGGGCGTCATCGTCGCCGATCGGGGGTTCGCCAGCGCGTCGGCCAGCGTGTCGGTCGCCGAGGCGTTCCGCGGCGGCGGCAACGCCCTCATCGCCATCGTCGGCCGCAGCGGCGCCGACATCCGCGCGCTGTCGTCGTTCGCGCACGAGGCCGAGGTGCTCTACCCGCCCGGCACGCGGTTCCGGGTGGTCGCCCGCTCGTGGGACGATCGGCGTGAGTGCTGGAGCTTCCTGATCGAGGAGGTGCACCCGTGCGCTTCGACCGCGACACCTACGACGGCCTGAGCGACGAGGACAAGGCCCTGTACCTGCAGGCGGTCCGCGACGCCCAGCAGGACGTGCCGCCGCCGGGCGAGATCGCGCCGCAGAAGGGCGCGAACCAGGAGGGCTTCGAGGTCGTCGACGACACCGGCGCCGACGAGCCCCGGCCCGGAGAATGACGACGGCGCCGCCACCCGCGAAGGGTGACGGCGCCGTCGTTCAGGGACGCCGGACTCGTCAGTTGTACGAGCCGAAGTCGTAGTCCTCCAGGCGCACGGCCTCGCCGGACCCCTGGCCGAACTCGTAGTCGGAGTAGTCGGCGCCGTAGTCGACCATGGAGTACATGGCCGCCTTGGCCTCCTCGGTCGGCTCGACCCGCAGGTTGCGGTAACGGGGCAGGCCCGTACCGGCCGGGATCAGCTTTCCGAGGATGACGTTCTCCTTCAGGCCGATCAGCGGGTCGGACTTGGCGTTGATGGCCGCCTCCGTGAGCACCCGCGTGGTCTCCTGGAACGACGCCGCCGACAGCCACGAGTCGGTGGCCAGCGACGCCTTGGTGATGCCCATGAGCTGCGGACGACCCGAGGCCGGCTGACCGCCCTCGGCGACCGCACGGCGGTTCTCCTCCTCGAACCGCGACCGCTCGACCAGCTCGCCGGGGAGCAGGTCGGTCGTGCCGCTCTCGAGCACGGTGATCCGGCGCAGCATCTGCCGCACGATGATCTCGATGTGCTTGTCGTGGATCGACACACCCTGCGACCGGTAGACCTCCTGGACCTGGTCGGTCAGGAAGACCTGGACCGCCCGCTGGCCCTGGACCCGCAGCACGTCGTGCGGGTCGGCCGTACCGGAGTGCAGCAGCTCGCCGACCTCGACGCGGTCGCCGTCCTGGACACGCCACTGGGCGATGCCCGGGGCGCGCCGGTTGGTCCACTCGAACACACGCCGCGACAGCGGGAACGACTGCTCCTCGCCGCCGTCGTCGGGGACGATGACCGCGTGGGCGCCCTTGGCGTCCTCCTCGATGCGGACCCGGCCGGCGGTCTCCGCGAGCGGAGCCTTGCCCTTCGGGGCGCGCGCCTCGAACAGCTCGACCACACGCGGCAGACCGTGCGTGATGTCCTCACCGGCGACACCACCGGTGTGGAACGTCCGCATCGTCAGCTGGGTGCCGGGCTCGCCGATGGACTGGGCGGCGATGATGCCGACCGCCTCGCCGACGTCGACGAGCTTGCCCGAGGCCAGCGACCGGCCGTAGCACATGGCGCAGACGCCGGTCTTGCTCTCGCAGGTCAGGACGCTGCGGACCCGGACGTTCTCGACGCCCGCCGCGACCAGCCGGCCGATCTCGACGTCGCCGAGGTCGTCACCGGCCGAGGCCACCTTGGTGCCGTCGGGCGCCACGACATCCTCGGACAGCGAGCGCGCGTAGACCGAGGTCTCGACGTGCTCGTCGACCATGAGCCGGCCGTCGGGGCCGGTGACCGCGATCGGCAACGACAGACCACGCTCGGTGCCGCAGTCGACCTCGCGGATGATGACGTCCTGGGAGACGTCGACCAGCCGGCGGGTCAGGTAACCGGAGTCGGCGGTGCGCAGCGCGGTGTCGGCCAGACCCTTGCGGGCACCGTGCGTCGAGATGAAGAACTCGACGACGGACAGGCCCTCGCGGAAGCTCGCCTTGATCGGCCGCGGGATGGTCTCACCCTTCGGGTTGGCGACCAGGCCGCGCATACCCGCCAGCTGGCGGATCTGCATCCAGTTACCACGGGCACCGGAGGTGACCATGATGTTGATGGCGTTCTCGGACGCGAACGACGCGCGCATGGCCTCGTCGACCGCGTTGGTGGCGTCGGTCCAGATGTCGATGAGCTCCTCGCGCCGCTCGCCGTCGGAGATGACGCCGCGGGCGAAGTTGCGCTCGACCTTCTCGGCCTTGGACTCGAACTCCTCCAGGATGGCGGACTTCGTCGGCGGCGCCACGACGTCGTCGAACGAGACCGTCACACCGGACCGGGTGGCCCAGTGGAAGCCGATCTCCTTCAGCGCGTCGAGCGTCGCGGCCACCTGGATCTTCGGGTACCGCTCGGCGAGGTCGTTGACGATGCTGCCGAGGCGCTTCTTGTCCACGACGGCGTCGACGAACGGGTAGTCCAGCGGCAGCGCCTCGTTGAACAGCGCCCGGCCCAGGGTCGTGCGCAGCGTCAGGGGCTGGCCCGGCTCCCAGTCCTCCGGGGTCTCGTAGCCGGCCGGCGGCACGACGTCGTTCACCCGCAGGGTGATCGGCGCCTGCAGCGACAGCTCACCGCGGTCGAACGCGGCGATGCCCTCGGCGACGGACGAGAACGCCCGGCCCTCGCCGACCTGCTCAGGACGGTCGGAGGTCAGGAAGTAGATGCCCAGCACCATGTCCTGCGTCGGCATGGTCACCGGCCGGCCGTCGGCCGGCTTGAGGATGTTGTTGCTGGACAGCATCAGGATGCGGGCCTCGGCCTGCGCCTCGGCCGACAGCGGCAGGTGCACGGCCATCTGGTCGCCGTCGAAGTCGGCGTTGAACGCCGTGCAGACGAGCGGGTGGATCTGGATGGCCTTGCCCTCGATCAGCTGCGGCTCGAACGCCTGGATGCCGAGACGGTGCAGCGTCGGCGCTCGGTTCAGCAGCACCGGGTGCTCGGCGATGACCTCCTCGAGGACGTCCCAGACGACCGGTCGGGCGCGCTCGACCATGCGCTTCGCGCTCTTGATGTTCTGCGCGTGCGACAGGTCGACCAGCCGCTTCATGACGAACGGCTTGAACAGCTCGATCGCCATGCCCTTCGGCAGGCCGCACTGGTGCAGCTTGAGCTGCGGGCCGACGACGATGACCGAACGGCCGGAGTAGTCGACGCGCTTGCCCAGCAGGTTCTGGCGGAACCGGCCCTGCTTGCCCTTGAGCATGTCGGAGATCGACTTCAGCGGCCGGTTGCCCGGGCCCGTCACCGGACGTCCGCGGCGGCCGTTGTCGAACAGCGCGTCGACGGACTCCTGGAGCATCCGCTTCTCGTTGTTGACGATGATCTCGGGCGCGCCGAGGTCGAGCAGCCGCTTGAGGCGGTTGTTGCGGTTGATGACGCGACGGTAGAGGTCGTTGAGGTCGCTGGTCGCGAACCGGCCACCGTCGAGCTGCACCATCGGGCGCAGGTCCGGCGGGATGACCGGGACGGCGTCGAGCACCATGCCGCGCGGGTCGTTCTTCGTCGTCAGGAACGGCGAGACGACCTTGAGCCGCTTGAGCGCACGGGTCTTCTTCTGGCCCTTGCCGGTGCGGATGAGGTCGCGCAGCTTCTCGGCCTCGGCCTCGAGGTCGAACGTCTCGAGGCGCTCCTTGATGGCCTGCGCGCCCATGCCGCCGCGGAAGTACTGGCCGAAGCGGTCGCGCATCTCGCGGTAGAGCAGCTCGTCGCCCTCGAGGTCCTGGACCTTGAGGTTGCGGAAGCGGTCCCACACCGCGTTCAGGCGGTCGATCTCGGCCTCGGCGCGCTTGCGCAGCTGGCTCATCTCGCGCTCGGCCGACTCCTTGACCTTGCGGCGCGCGTCGCCCTTGGCGCCCTCGGCCTCGAGCTCGGCGAGGTCGGCCTCGAGCTTCTTCGCCCGGGTCTCGATGTCGGCGTCGCGGCGCTGCTCGATCTGCTTGCGCTCGACGTCGATCTGGCCCTCGAGGGAGGACAGGTCGCGGTGCCGCGCCTCCTCGTCGACCCAGGTGATCATGTAGGCGGCGAAGTAGATGACCTTCTCGAGGTCCTTCGGCGCGAGGTCGAGCAGGTAGCCCAGCCGCGACGGCACACCCTTGAAGTACCAGATGTGCGTGACGGGGGCGGCGAGCTCGATGTGGCCCATCCGCTCGCGGCGCACCTTGGCGCGCGTGACCTCGACGCCACAGCGCTCACAGATGATGCCCTTGAAGCGGACGCGCTTGTACTTGCCGCAGTAGCACTCCCAGTCGCGGGTGGGGCCGAAGATCTTCTCGCAGAAGAGCCCGTCCTTCTCCGGCTTCAGGGTGCGGTAGTTGATGGTCTCAGGCTTCTTGACCTCACCGTGCGACCACTCGCGAATGTTGTCGGCGGTCGCGAGGCCGATGCGTAGCTCGTCGAAGAAATTGACGTCGAGCACGTGTGTCCTTCTCTCGCTCAGATGTATCAGGTCTGTGGTGGCCGGCGGAAATGGGAGGCCGGCTCAGCGGACCGGCCTCCCACCACCGTCAGACCTCTTCGACGCTGCTCGGCTCGCGCCGGGACAGGTCGATTCCGAGTTCTTCTGCCGCACGGAAGACGTCCTCGTCGGTCTCCCGCATCTCGATCTGCGACCCGTCGCTGGAGAGCACTTCGACGTTGAGGCACAACGCCTGCATCTCCTTGAAGAGCACCTTGAACGACTCGGGGATACCCGACTCGGGGATGTTCTCGCCCTTGACGATGGCCTCGTAGACCTTGACCCGGCCCGGGACGTCGTCGGACTTGATGGTGAGCAGCTCCTGCAGCGCGTAGGCGGCGCCGTAGGCCTGGAGCGCCCAGACCTCCATCTCACCGAAGCGCTGACCGCCGAACTGCGCCTTACCACCCAGCGGCTGCTGCGTGACCATCGAGTACGGACCGGTCGACCGGGCGTGGATCTTGTCGTCGACGTGGTGGTTGAGCTTGAGGATGTACATGTAGCCCACCGCCACCGGCTTCGGGAACGGCTCGCCGGACCGGCCGTCGAACAGCTGCGCCTTGCCGTCGCCGCCCACCAGGCGGACGCCGTCGCGGGTCTTGAGCGTCGACCCGAGCAGGCCGGCGATCTCGTCCTCGCGCGCACCGTCGAAGACCGGGGTGGCGACCTTGGTGTCGGCGGGAGCCTCGGCGGCGCCGATGGCCCGCAGGCGGGTCTTCCACTCCTCGTCGTCGCCCTCGACCTGCCAGCCGGTCTTGGCCACCCACCCGAGGTGGGTCTCCATGACCTGGCCGAGGTTCATGCGGCTCGGGACGCCCAGCGGGTTCAGCACCATGTCGACCGGGGTGCCGTCCTCGAGGAACGGCATGTCCTCGACCGGCAGGATCTTGGCGATGACGCCCTTGTTGCCGTGCCGGCCGGCGAGCTTGTCGCCGTCCTGGATCTTGCGCATCTGGGCGATGTACACGCGGACCAGCTGGTTGACGCCCGGCGGGAGCTCGTCGCCCTCGTCGCGGTCGAACACCCGGACGCCGATGACCTTGCCGGACTCGCCGTGCGGCACCTTCAGCGAGGTGTCGCGAACCTCGCGCGCCTTCTCACCGAAGATCGCGCGGAGCAGCCGCTCCTCGGGGGTCAGCTCGGTCTCGCCCTTCGGGGTGACCTTGCCGACCAGGATGTCGCCGTTGGTGACCTCGGCGCCGATGCGGATGATGCCCCGCTCGTCGAGGTCGGCGAGGACCTCGTCGGACACGTTCGGGATGTCGCGGGTGATCTCCTCGGGGCCCAGCTTGGTGTCGCGGGCGTCGACCTCGTGCTCCTCGATCTTGATCGAGGTGAGGACGTCGTCCTGGATGAGCCGCTGCGAGATGACGATGGCGTCCTCGTAGTTGTGGCCCTCCCACGACATGAACGCGACCAGCAGGTTCTTGCCCAGCGCCATCTCACCGAGCTCGGTGGACGGGCCGTCGGCGATGACCTGGCCGGCCTCGATGCGCTGTCCTTCGTCGACGATCGGCTTCTGGTTGATGCACGACCCGGCGTTGGAACGGCGGAACTTGGCCAGCTGGTAGGTCTGGTAGGTGCCGTCGTCGGCCATGACGGTGATGTAGTCGGCCGACAGCTCGGTGACCACTCCGCTCTTCTCCGCCAGGATGACGTCGCCGGCGTCCTCGGCCGCGTGCGACTCCATGCCGGTGCCGACCAGCGGCGACTCGGACCGGAGCAGCGGCACGGCCTGCCGCTGCATGTTCGAGCCCATGAGCGCGCGGTTGGCGTCGTCGTGCTCGAGGAACGGGATCATCGCGGTGGCCACGGAGACCATCTGCCGCGGCGACACGTCCATGTAGTCGACCTGGTCGCCCGGGACGGTCTCGATCTCGCCGCCGCGCTTGCGGACCAGCACCTTGTCCTCGGCGAACCGGTTGTCATCGGTCAGCGGCGCGTTGGCCTGGGCGATGACCCTGCGGTCCTCTTCGTCGGCGCTGAGGTACTCGATGTCGTCGGTGACCTGGCCGTCGACGACCTTGCGGTACGGCGTCTCGATGAAGCCGAACGGGTTGATGCGCGCGTAGGTGGCCAGCGAGCCGATGAGGCCGATGTTCGGGCCCTCAGGGGTCTCGATGGGGCACATGCGGCCGTAGTGCGACGGGTGGACGTCGCGGACCTCCATGCCGGCCCGCTCGCGGGACAGACCGCCCGGGCCCAGCGCGTTGAGCCGGCGCTTGTGCGTCAGCCCGGCCAGCGGGTTGGTCTGGTCCATGAACTGCGACAGCTGGGAGGTCCCGAAGAACTCCTTGATCGCGGCCACGACCGGCCGGATGTTGATCAGCGTCTGCGGCGTGATGGCCTCGACGTCCTGCGTGGTCATGCGCTCGCGGACGACGCGCTCCATGCGGGACAGACCGGTGCGGACCTGGTTCTGGATGAGCTCGCCGACGGTGCGGATGCGGCGGTTGCCGAAGTGGTCGATGTCGTCGACCTCGACCGGCACCGTGACGTCGCCGGTCGTCATCTCCGTCTCACCGGCGTGCAGCCGCACGAGGTAGCGCAGCGTGCCGATGATGTCGTCGATGGTCAGCGTGCTCTGGTCGAGCGCGAGGTCGAGACCGAGCTTCTTACCCAGCTTGTACCGGCCGACCCGGGCGAGGTCGTAGCGCTTCGGGTTGAAGTAGGCGTTCTCGAGCAGCTGCTGCGCGGCCTCGCGCGTCGGCGGCTCGCCCGGACGCATCTTCCGGTAGATGTCGAGCAGCGCCTCGTCCTGGGTGGTGGTGTGGTCCTTCTCCAGGGTGGCGCGCATGGACTCGTAGTCGCCGAACTCCTCGAGGATCTGCTCGTTGGTCCAGCCCATGGCCTTGAGCAGCACGGTGACGTTCTGCTTGCGCTTGCGGTCGAGCCGGACGCCGACCATGTCGCGCTTGTCGATCTCGAACTCCAGCCAGGCACCCCGGGACGGGATGACCTTGGCGGTGTAGATGTCCTTGTCCGAGGTCTTGTCGAGCGAGCGCTCGAAGTACAGGCCCGGCGACCGCACCAGCTGCGACACGACGACGCGCTCGGTGCCGTTGACGATGAAGGTGCCCTTCGGGGTCATGAGCGGGAAGTCGCCCATGAACACCGTCTGGGACTTGATCTCGCCGGTCTCGTTGTTGATGAACTCGGCGGTGACGAACAGCGGCGCGGAGTACGTGAAGTCGCGCATCTTGCACTCGTCGATGCTGTTCTTGGGGTCCTCGAAGCGAGGGTTCGAGAACGACAGCGACATGGTCGCCGAGAAGTCCTCGATGGGGCTGATCTCGTCGAGGATCTCCTGCAGGCCCGACGTGGTGTTGACGTCGGTGCGCCCCTCGGCCTCGGCGGCGGCGACACGCGCCTGCCAGCGCTCGTTGCCGAGCAGCCAGTCGAAGCTGTCTATCTGAAGGGCGAGAAGGTTCGGAACGTCAAGGGGTTCGCGAATCTTGGCGAAAGAGATGCGACGCGAGACATTGGGGCCAGCAGTGGTGGTGGGCGTGACGGCCAACAGGGGTCCTTCCGAGGGCACACGGTCGGAATGCACGCGCAGTCCTCAACCCAAGCGGGCAGCATCGGCGAAGGGCAGCGCAAAGCTGCAGTCTAACCCAATGGGCACACTGCTGTCGAGTGGTCAGCCACTCCGCGCTTCCTTCTGTCTCGCATCCCCCACCCCGCTGCCAGATCAGCATCTCGTCAGGAGGTCGCCCTCGTCAAGCACCGACGCCCC
This sequence comes from Jiangella rhizosphaerae, assembly GCF_003579925.1. Taxonomy (GTDB): domain Bacteria; phylum Actinomycetota; class Actinomycetes; order Jiangellales; family Jiangellaceae; genus Jiangella; species Jiangella rhizosphaerae. The sequence continues at coordinate 20,457 of NZ_QUAL01000094.1, forward strand.
CCATATTGCCGATTTGGCACCGTAATTGCGGCATTCACCGTGCTCAGGCGCTCATCGATGACTCATCCGAACGTACGATCCACTGGCGCGCCGGGGGTCTCGGGCGGGTGGGGGCGGCGGTTCCGGCGCGCCGGTGGCGCCTTGCGCGGCGGCCGAGATTTCGCTGTGGGCGAACAGGTTGGCGCCTCGTCCCACGTCCCGGACGGCGTCCGCGGCCCGGCCGGCTGCGGGTCGGGCAAACCACCGGACCATCGGTCCCCCGTCATCGATGTGCGGTGCCCGGTCCGCCATCACGAGGATTCCCCGAGCGTCGGCACGAACGCAGGCGTAGTGCGACACGTGATCTCGTGGTGAACGTGATCGATCGCGGCGTGCTGTCACCGACCCGTCACCGATCCGGGCCGCGGCCCCACCCATGCGAACGGGCCCGGCACCCCCGCGAAGGGGTACCGGGCCCGGACGAGCCAGTGGGTCAGTGACTCACTTGACGGAGACAGTGGCGCCGGCGGCCTCGAGGGCCTCCTTGGCCTTGTCGGCGGTCTCCTTGTTGACCTTCTCGAGCAGCGGCTTCGGCGCGGCCTCGACGAGGTCCTTGGCCTCCTTGAGGCCGAGCGACGTCAGGCCGCGGACCTCCTTGATGACCTGGATCTTCTTGTCGCCGGCCGACTCGAGGATGACGTCGAACTCGTCCTTCTCCTCCTCGGCCGGGGCGGCGCCACCGGGGGCAGCGGCACCCGGAGCGGCGGCGACGGCGACCGGGGCGGCCGCGGTGACCTCGAAGGTCTCCTCGAACTTCTTCACGAACTCGGAGAGCTCGATGAGGGTCATCTCCTTGAACGCGTCGAGGAGCTCCTCGGTGTTGAGCTTCGCCATGGTGGCGGGTTTCCTTTCTGTGGTCGGCTGAATGCCGGGTTGTCGTACGGGCTCGGGGCCGTTGGACGACCCCCGGGCGTTCAGCCCTCGTTCTGCTCCGTCGTCTCGGCCGCGTCGGCGGCCTCGGCGGCGGGTGCCTCGTCGGCGGCCGCCTCAGCAGCGGGCGCCTCCTCGGCCGGCGCCTCGACGGCGGCCGGCGTGCCGGCGCCTCCGGCGAGGATGCTCGGGTCCTCTTCGGCCTTCTGCCGCAGCGCCTCGACGACGCGAGCGGTCTGGGCCAGCGGAGCGTTGAACAGCGACACCGCGTTCTGCAGCGACGCCTTCATCGCACCGGCCAGCTTGGCCAGCAGGACCTCGCGCGACTCGAGGTCGGCGAGCTTGGTGATCTCCTCGCCGGTGAGCGGCGCGCCGTCGAGCAGGCCACCCTTCACCACGAGGACGGGGTTCGCCTTGGCGAAGTCACGCAGGCCCTTCGCGGCCTCGACCGGGTCGCCCTTGACGAAGGCGATGGCCGACGGGCCGGACAGGTAGTCGTCGAGCCCCGAGATCCCGGCTTCCTTCGCCGCGATCTTGGTCAGCGTGTTCTTCACCACGGCGTAGGACGCGTTCCCACCGAGCGACCGACGCAGATCCGTCAGCTGCTTGACGGTGAGGCCGCGGTACTCGGTCAGCACGACCGCGTTGCTGGCACGGAACTCGTCCGCGAGCTCGGCGACCGCGGCTGCCTTGTCAGGCCTCGCCATGGGGCTCCTTCTCCAGATGGTGGTGCCGGTGGAGACCCGCAGACATGAAGAACGCCCCGGCGCAGGCGCGGGGCGACAGGAACCGGCGGCAGCGGCCGACGGCAGAACCTTCGTCTCTCACCTGCGCGGGCCGCCCACATCGCTGCGGGGCCTTCGTCACGATCGGCGGGCGATCGTGAGACCGGCGGTCTTTGGCAGCGTCAATGGTACGGGCACCGGGCCGCCGGCGCCAAATCAGCCGAACGGGCCGGTCTTCTGGTCCTGGAACGAGTGCACCATGTCGCGCAGCTCCTCGGTGCGCTCGGCCGGCCAGTCGGCGGGCGGCGCGACCGCGAGCCAGGCGTCGACGAGCTCGCCGCCGTAGTTGTGCCCGTGACCGGCGGGGACCGTCGCCGACAGCGCCATGTCCGCGGTGACCTGCCAGAACGTCACGAACGGGTACCAGTCGAGGTTGGGCAGGACGTCGGGGCCGTGCTCTTCGTCGATCCACTCGGGCCGCTCGAACATGAGGTCCCACGACCACAGCGTCACGGGGTCGGAGGCGTGCTGGAGGAACAGCACCGGCGGTCCGTCCTCGAACTCCAGGTCCATCGGCTCCTGCCAGCCGCCCCAGAACTTCACCTCACGTCCGCCGTCGACCACCGGCAGGCGGGCCGGCGAGCCGGGGTCACGCCGCTCGGTCAGCTCGGTGCGCAGCGAGTGCCGGCTGGGCGAGCCGACCCACAGCGCGCCGTCGACCTTCGAGCGCAGGTCGTCCAGCGAGTCGAAGGCGGACGCGCTGCCCATCGCGCCGAGGCTCTCGCCGTAGACGATGAGCTTGGGGCGCTGCGACGGCGGACGCTCCAGCCAGGCCTCGTGGACGGCTTCGAACAGCGCCTGGCCGGCGAGGCGCACCTGCTCCTGGTCGGCGACGAAGGAGATCCAGCTGGGCAGGTAGGAGTACTGCATGGCGACGATCGCGGAGTCGCCGTTGTACAGGTACTCCAGCGCGTCGGCGGCGGCGCCGTCGACCCAGCCGGTGCCGGTCGTCGTCACCACGACGAGGACCTGACGGTCGAACCCGCCGGCCCGCTCCAGCTCGCGCACGGCCAGCGACGCCAGCCCGGCCGGCGTCTCGGCGGAGTCCATGCCGACGTAGGCGCGGACGGGGTCGCGCGCGGGCCGCCCGCTGAACGCCGTCAGCTCGTCGACGGTCGGGCCCGACGACACGAACTCGCGGCCCTTGCGCCCCAGCGAGTCCCACGTCACCAGCGAGCCGGGGCCGCCGGAGTGGGTGACGGAGCGGGGCGCGTTGTTGCCGGCCTCGGTCTCCATGTTGACCGCGGCGAACGCGTCGTTGGCCACGCCCAGCAGCCACGGGTACAGCAGGCCGGTCCACGACCAGAACGTCAGCCCGCCGACGCACAGCACGGACGCGACCAGCGCCACGGCCGGCGGCACCCAGCGGGCGAAGAACCGGCGCAGCCGCCGCGACGCACCGCGCAGCAGCCGGGCCAGTGCGAGGAACACGACGAAGACGGCGCCGGCGACGAGCAGGATCAGCAGGTAGTGGTTGGGTCCCGGGCTGTCGACGTCCATCAGGGCGCGCAGCTCGGTCTGCCAGGCGGCGTTGTCGGCCAGGTACCACGCGGCCGCCACCGACGCCGTCCCGGCCAGGCCCCACCAGGCGATCAGCCGGGTCCGTCGCGACGGCGTGAGCAGGTCGGGCCGCACCCGGCGCACGATCAGCCGCACCATCCACGCGATCAGCACGCCGAGGGCGTAGCCGATGGTCGCCGTCAGGCCGCTCACCAGCGCCTGATAGATCCACGTGCGGGGCAGCAGGGTCGGCGTCAGCGACCAGCAGAAGAAGCAGGCGGCGCCGATCAGGCCGCCGTAGTCGGGGCGCAGCCAGAGGAGGAACCGGCCGAGCACCGGGATCTCGCGCACCGACGGCAGGCCGCGGCGGGCGGACGCGCCGCGGTCCAGCAGCTGCGTCACCGGCACCACGTCCTGACGGCGGCGTGAAGGGCATGAGAACGCGACCGCCGCGAGCCATCGGACTGGTTCGCGGCGGTCGGCGGGCGGTGAGCCGTCAGCAACGCCTCACCGGTTCGAACTCATGCGTCGGCGGTCTCCGTCACCCGCACCTTGGTGGGGTCGAGCGGGATGCTCGGGCCCATGGTGGTGGTGAGCGTCGCCTTGCGGATGTAGCGGCCCTTCGAGGCCGACGGCTTGAGGCGGTTGACCTCGTCGAGGGCGGCCGCGTAGTTCTCGGCCAGCGCCTGCTCGGTGAACGACGTCTTGCCGATGATGAAGTGGAGGTTCGCGTGCCGGTCGACCCGGAACTCGATCTTGCCGCCCTTGATGTCGGAGACGGCCTTCTCGACGTCCATGGTGACGGTGCCGGTCTTCGGGTTCGGCATCAGGCCGCGCGGGCCGAGCACCCGGCCCAGCCGGCCGACCTTGCCCATGAGGTCGGGCGTCGCGACGACCGCGTCGAAGTCGAGCCGGCCGCCCTGGACCTCCTCGACCAGCTCGTCGCCGCCGACGATGTCGGCGCCCGCCGCCTTGGCCTCCTCAGCCTTCGGACCGACGGCGAAGACCAGGACCCGGGCGGTCTTGCCGGTGCCGTGCGGGAGGTTGACGGTGCCACGGACCATCTGGTCGGCCTTGCGGGGGTCGACACCCAGCCGCAGCGCGACCTCGACGGTCGAGTCGTACTTGGTGGTGGACGTCTCGCGGGCGAGCCGGACGGCCTCGAGCGGGTTGTACAGGCGGTCGCGGTCGATCTTCTCGGCCGCGGCGCGGTAGGACTTGCTGCGCTTCATGTCATCTCCTCGTGGATCTGGGAGTCGTGGTGCGGGCCCAGCGCTGGGACCCTCCCACTGGCCGGCCGGTCAGCCCGGCCGGGGTTCACTCGGCGACCGTGACGCCCATCTGCCGGGCGGTGCCCGCGATGATCTTCTCGGCGGCCTCGATGTCGTTGGCGTTGAGGTCGGGCATCTTCTGCTCGGCGATGGCCCGCAGCTGCTCGCGGCTGATCGACGCGACCTTGGTGCGGTGCGGCTCGCCGGAGCCCTTCTCCACACCCGCGGCCTTGAGGATCAGCTTGGCGGCCGGCGGCGTCTTCGTGACGAAGGTGAAGGTACGGTCCTCGTAGACCGTGATCTCCACCGGGATCACGTTGCCGCGCTGCGACTCGGTGGCCGCGTTGTAGGCCTTGCAGAACTCCATGATGTTGACGCCGTGCTGGCCCAGCGCGGGGCCGACCGGCGGTGCGGGGGTCGCCTGGCCGGCCTGGATCTGGAGCTTGATCAGGCCTGCGACCTTCTTCTTCGCTGGCATTCCTCGGGTCCTTGTCGTGATGGTGATGCTGTCCCATGCGCACCGGACGGCGCGCGCGGGGACCGTCAGAGCTTCTGGATCTGGTTGAACGAGAGCTCGACGGGGGTCTCGCGGCCGAAGATCTCGACCAGTCCCTTGATCTTCTGGGAGTCGGCGTTGATCTCGTTGATGGTCGCGTGCAGGGTGGCGAACGGTCCGTCGACGACCATGACGGAGTCGCCGACCTGGAAGTCTACGACCTCGACCTGCTTCTTCTCTTCCGCCGGCTTGGCCTGCTCGGCCACCTGCGGCGCGAGCCACCGCTCGACCTCGTCGAGGCCCAGCGGGATGGGCTGGTGCGCGTGCCCGACGAACCCGGTGACGGCCGGGGTGTTGCGGACCGCGGACCACGACTCGTCGGTCATGTCCATGCGCACCAGCACGTAGCCGGGGAAGCGGTTGCGCTTCACCAGGCGGCGCTGGCCGTTCTTGATCTCGGCGACCTCTTCGGTGGGCACCTCGATCTCGAAGATGTAGTCCTCCATGTTGAGGCTGCCGATGCGGTTCTCGAGGTTGGCCCGGACCCGGTTCTCCATGCCGGAGTAGGTCTGGACGACGAACCACTCGCCCGGCTTCGAGCGCAGCACCCGGCGGAACTCCGCCAGCGGGTCGGACTCCTCGGACTCGACGCTGCCGGCGGCCTCGTCCTCGGCGGTCTCCGCCTCGGTGGCAGCCTCAGCCGGACCGGTCTCGTCCGCGGGGGACTCGTCGGTCTCGACGTCCTCGATGGTCGACTCGTGCTCGGACACGGTGTGCGCTTCTTCCTCCTGGGTGCGGCTGACCACGGATCGATCAGCCGAAGATCTCGAACATCGCCCAGCCCAGACCCAGATCGAGCAGCGAGACGATGGTGATCATGATCGCCACGAAGACGAGCACGACCGCCGTGTACGTCAGCAGCTGCTTGCGGGTCGGGTAGACGACCTTCCGCAGCTCGGCCACGACCTGGCGGATCCAGAGCGACAGTCGGGCGAACGGCCCGCGGCGCCGGGGCGAACGCGGACGCTCGGGTGTAGCGGTCTTGCCGCTGGTCTCCGTCACGTGCTACCTCGCTGACTCTGGAACGTCGCCCGGGGCCGGACTCCGTCGTCGATCAGGCCGCTGGGTGTGGCGACCTCGCAGGGCAGGAGGGACTTGAACCCCCAACCGCCGGTTTTGGAGACCGGTGCTCTACCAATTGAGCTACTGCCCTTCGAATGGACGCGGCGAATCCAGCCAAAGATGTGCGGGTACGCTTCGGCTGGGGGTCCGACGACCACCCAAGAGTGAGAGTGTACGGGGTGAGGGGCGTCCTGGTCGAACTCGCTGCGGAGAGCACTCATCACCACCACGGACGTCCCAACGGAGATCGTCCTCGATGCGTTCCCGGAGGGCGCCGATCGCTGGCGCGGCCGGTCGCCGGTCTCTACTGTCGGAAGAGAGGCCCGCGACCGGACGGAGAACGGCATGAGCGGTACGGCGGACCCGCCCACGAGCGCCGGCACCGGCAGCGCCGCCGCGCTGCGGCCACCCCGCGACGTCGTCCGCGCCGTCTGGCTCATGTATGCCGGCGCCGGGCTGACGGCGCTGCTCGGCGTGCTGCGGCTGATCGACCCGGACGCCTACGAGGACGCCCTCGACACCTCGTCCGGCACCAGCGCGCGCGGCTCGTACGTCGTGTACCTGTTCGTCGTCGCGCTGATCTGGCTGCTGGTGGCCCGCTACTGCGCGCGCGGCAGCCGCCGGGCCCGGCGAGGCGCCACGTTCTTCGCCGTGCTGTACGTGGCCGCCGTCGTGGCGACGCTCGCCGCCGCGCCACGGCTCGACGCGTACAACGTCGTGAGCGTGCTCATCGCGGTGGTGGCGGCCGCGGTGATCTGGCTGCTGTACCGGCCCGATTCACGGCGCTGGTTCACGCGCCACACCGCCCCGAACAGCTAAGGTGCCTTGCCAATAGGCACCCCGACGAGACGATGGAGATCCGACCATGAGTGGCACCACCCCTCCGCCGGGAACCGGACCGGGCGAGGACGACAACCCCTACGCGCAGTCGGGCCAGGGCCGGCCGCCGGAGCAGCCGTGGGCGTCCACCCCGCCGCCCAGCGGGCCGCCGGCCTGGAGCGGGCCGGTCGACGGGGGTGCCTCCGCCTGGGGCGACCCCACCCCGCCCTCCGAGCCGCCGCAGACGCTGCGCCGCGCCGCCGTCCTCATGTACGTCGGTGCCGGCCTGTCCGTGCTCGGCGTGCTGCTGACGTTCCTGGCCCGTGACGCCATCCGCGACGCCATCGCCGACAGCGACAGCGGCCTCAGCGCCGACGACGTCGACGCCGCCGCCAACCTCACCGTCGGGGTGGGCGTCGTGGTCGGCCTCCTCGGCGCCGCGCTCTGGCTGTGGATGGCGTACGCGAACAAGGCCGGGAAGTCCTGGGCCCGCGTGGTGGCCACCGTGCTCGGTGGTCTGAACATCCTGTTCACGCTGTTCTCGCTCAGCGGTGGCGGCGGCCTCAACCTGATCATCAACGTGCTGACGATCGCGCTGGCCGGCTACATCCTGTACCTGCTGTACCGGCCCGAGTCGAGCGCCTACTACGCCGCGGTGAGCGGCAAGCGGCGCTGACGTCTCCCAATCCGCACAACCCCTTGGCGCGGCGCGGTGAGGTGATGCCAGGATGGACCGCATGACCTCGCCTGCGCCCGCCGGCGCCCACCCCCGCGTCTCTGCCCGCATCGCCGCCATCGCCGAGTCGGCCACGCTCGCGGTGGATGCGAAGGCCAAGGCGCTCAAGGCGGCGGGCCGCCCGGTCATCGGCTTCGGGGCCGGCGAGCCCGACTTCCCGACGCCCGACTACATCGTCGAGGCCGCCGTCGAGGCCTGCCGCGACCCCCGCAACCACCGCTACACCCCGGCCGGCGGCCTGCCGGAGCTGAAGGAGGCCGTCGCCGCGAAGACGGCGCGCGACTCCGGCTACCAGGTCGAGCCCGGCCAGGTGCTCATCACCAACGGCGGCAAGCAGGCCGTCTACCAGACCTTCGCCGCGTTGCTCGACCCGGGCGACGAGGTCCTCATGCCGACGCCCTACTGGACCACCTACCCCGAGTCCATCGCGCTGGCCGGCGGCGTGCCCGTCGAGGTCCTGGCCGACGAGACCACCGGCTACCGCGTCAGCGTCGAGCAGCTCGAGGCCGCGCGCACGCCGCGCACCAAGGTGCTGCTGTTCGTGTCGCCGTCCAACCCCACCGGCGCTGTGTACTCGCCCGAGGCGGTCCGCGAGATCGGCCGGTGGGCGCACGAGCACGGCCTGTGGGTCGTCACCGACGAGATCTACGAGCACCTCGTCTACGGCGACGCCCGGTTCTCGTCCATCGTCGTCGAGGTGCCCGAGCTGGCCGACACCTGCGTCGTCGTCAACGGCGTGGCCAAGACCTACGCCATGACGGGCTGGCGGGTCGGCTGGATGATCGGCCCGAAGGACGTCATCAAGGCCGCGGGCAACCTGCAGTCGCACGCCACGTCCAACGTCGCGAACGTCGCGCAGCGCGCCGCGCTGGCCGCCGTCTCCGGCGACCTGTCCGCCGTCGAGCACATGCGGGCCGCGTTCGACCGCCGGCGGCGCACCATCGTGTCGATGCTCAACGAGATCGACGGCGTCTACTGCCCCGAGCCCGAGGGCGCGTTCTACGCCTACCCCTCGGTGAAGGACGTGCTGGGCCGCACCATCGCCGGGCGCACGCCGAAGACCAGCGCCGAGCTGGCCGAGCTGATCCTCGAGGAGGCCAAGGTCGCGGTGGTGCCGGGCGAGGCGTTCGGGCCGAGCGGCTACCTGCGGCTGTCGTACGCACTGGGCGACGACGACCTCGCCGAGGGCGTCGGCCGGATCCAGCGGCTGCTCGGCTGAGCCGCGCCGCGGTGACCGAACCGGCTCCTCGCGACCTGCGGGCCCTGCCCAAGGCGCACCTGCACCTGCACTTCACCGGGTCGATGCGGCACTCGACGCTGCTCGACCTGGCCGACGAGCACGGCGTGCGGCTGCCCGACTCGCTGCGCGAGGACTGGCCGCCGCTGCTGTCGGCGGCCGACGAGAAGGGCTGGTTCCGGTTCCAGCGCCTGTACGACCTCGCCCGGTCGGTGCTGCGGACGGAGTCCGACGTGCGCCGCCTGGTGACCGAGGCGGCGCAGGACGAGGCGGCCGAGGGCTCGGGCTGGCTGGAGATCCAGGTCGACCCGTCGGGCTACGGGGGGCGGTTCGGCGGCATCACCGCGTTCACCGACCTCGTGCTCGACGCCGCCCGGGCCGCCTCGGTGTCGACGGGGGTGGGCATCGCCGTCGTGATCGCGGCGAACCGGACCCGTCATCCGCTCGACGCCCGCACGCTGGCCCGCCTGGCCGTGCAGTACGCCGGGAGGGGCGTCGTCGGGTTCGGGCTCTCCAACGACGAACGGCGCGGCGTCATCGCGGAGTTCGCGCCGGCGTTCGCCATCGCCGGGCGGGCCGACCTGCTCTCCGTCCCGCACGGCGGAGAGCTGCGCGGCCCGGACAGCGCGCGCGCCTGCCTGGACGACCTCCACGCCGACCGGCTGGGCCACGGCATCCGCTCGGCCGAGGACCCCGCGCTGGTCGGCCGCATCGTCGAGGAGCAGATCACCCTGGAGGTCTGCCCGGCGTCCAACGTCAGCCTCGGCGTCTACGCCACCCCCGAGGACGTCCCGCTGCGCCGGCTGGCCGAGGCCGGCGCCCGCATCGCGCTCGGCGCCGACGACCCGCTGCTGTTCGGGTCGCGGCTGCTGGACCAGTACGAGACCGCCCGGCACGTGCACGGCTTCTCCGACGCCGAGCTGGCGGCGCTGGCCCGCGGCTCCATCGAGGGTTCGGCGGCGCCGTCCGACGTCCGCAAGGAGCTCCTCGAAGGCGTCGACGCCTGGCTCGCGTCCTGACCGTCGCGCTCATGTAGCGAACGGCGTACCCTCGCGCAACGACATACGACATGAAGGTTGCACTCCAACTTCCAAGTTCGCTGGGAACCACCTTGCCAACTTCCAAACGAACGCCGGGAGATTTGGAAGCTGTGCTCCAACTTCCAAGTTCAGTGGGAACCACCGCGCCAGCTTCCAAACCAACGCGCCGAGACTTGGAGTCTGTGCTCCAACTTCCAAGTTCGCTGGGGTCCACAACGCTTCTTTCCAAGACCTACTGGGTCGCCCAGAACATCTACGACGTCCTCGAGGCGCCCGTTTCCTACGAGGACGGCGTCGCACACCGCCGCTCACCGAGTTGATCATCGAAAAGGTCGCGGTTCCCGCGATCCCAGAGGAGACCATCTCCATGATCAACCGCTGTGCGCACGTCGCCGCAGCAGCGCGCCGCGCCTCTCCACACCGTCAACTGGACTCAGGCGGGGGCGCCCACGACGGCGGCGGGCGAGACGAGCTCGTCGAGGATGCCCGGGCCGCCGGAGCGCAGGTACCACTCGTAGCCGTAGGCCTCGTCGAAGCCGGCGTGGCCGAGTGAGTCGGGGCTGACCTGGCTGGCGTGCACCGCGATGGCGGCGCGCTTGACCGCCAGCTCCCCCGCCGTCGCGCCGAGCCGCAGCGCGACGTCGGAGGCAGGGACGCCGAACGGCAGCCCGGTCGCCTCGGCGGCGGCGTGAATGAGGTGCGACCGGGTCACGCGGTCGTGCAGGTGGTCGCGGTCGACCGTCGACTCGTAGGAGACGACGCCGGTGAGCCGCGCGGCCGCGGCGCCGATGCGGTGCGCCGCCAGGTGGTCGGGGTGCCCGTAGATGCCGCGGCCGTCGTCGTGGACGATCGCCTCGGCGGACTCCTCGTCGATCAGGGCGGCGACGCGGCGGGCGACCCGCTCCGGATCGGCGGCGGCGAGCGCGTCGGGATGGACGTTGTCGGCGGCGCCCGGCAGCCCGGAGTCGCGCGCGCCGAGCAGCACCAGGCGCTGCACGCCCAGCAGCGACGCCGCCCGCTCCAGCTCGGCGACCCGCCGCCGCGCCATCGTCTCGCCCGGCGCGAGCGGCACGTGCACCTCGCCGAGCTCGCCGAGCGTGGCGGTGACCAGCACGACCCGTGCGCCGGCGTCGGCCAGCCGGCGCATGGTCACGCCGGTGAAGATCGCCTCGTCGTCGGGGTGCGCGTGGAGGACGAGGACGGTGCGCCCGCGGAGGGGCGAGGGGTGGGAGAACATTCCTGCCTGCTGTGGTGACGGGGCCGGCCGCTGCCGGGCACCGGGATGGTCGGGTCGCGGGTGGGGTTCAGCGACAGCGACAACAGCAGGGCATGCCGAGGACCGCCGCGACGGCGGTACGGGTCGGCATGGCGATCACGAGCGCAGAGTCTGCCACATCCGCGTGGGCTCGCGCACCCCATTCGGGAAGGTCAGGCGTCGACGAGGTGCGCCTCGGCGGCGACGCGCCGGTCGTACGCGTCGCGCGCGGCGGCGATCTCCTGCTGGTGCTCCTCGGTCCACCGGACGAGCGCCTCGATGGTGTCGTGCAGCGTGGCGCCGAGCGGCGTCAGCTCGTAGTCGACCCGCGGCGGCACGACGGGGTGGACGGTGCGGCGTACCAGGCCGTCGCGCTCCAGCTGCCGCAGCGTGACCGTCAGCATGCGCTGGCTGACGCCGTCGATCCTCCGCCGCAGCTCGGTGAAGCGCAGGCTGCGGCCGTCGAGCAGCGCGATGACGAGCAGCGACCACTTGTCGGCGATGCGGTCGAGGATCTGCCGGACGTCGCAGTCCTCGCGCGGGTCCCACTGCTGACAGTCGTCGGTTCCCTGGAGGTGACCGGGTGACTTCGAGGTGCCTTCTTCCATGGTCAGCCATGGTGCCGGAAGATGCGATCAGTTACAAGAAGGAACCGACCATCGGTTCGATAACCGTGCGAAGGAGCTCATCCGTGCCCACCCCACCGGCACCCTCCGACCGGCTCACCGCCCGCGGCTGGGCCGTGCTGCTCGTGCTGAGCAGCGCGATCTTCCTCGAGGGCATCGACGTCTCGATGATGGGCGTCGCGCTCCCCTCCATCCGCGCGGACCTCGGGATGTCCACGTCGTCCCTGCAGTGGGTGGTGAGCGCCTACGTGCTCGGCTACGGCGGGTTCGTCCTGCTCGGCGGGCGCGCCGCCGACCTGCTGGGCCGGCGCCGGATGTTCGTCCTCTGGCTCACCGTGTTCCTGCTCTTCTCCGGCCTCGGCGGACTGGCCACCGACGGCTGGATGCTGATCGTCGCGCGGTTCGTCACCGGCGTCGCGGCGGCGTTCATGACCCCGGCCGGCCTGTCGATCATCACGACGACGTTCGCCGAGGGACCGCAGCGCAACCGGGCGCTGCTCGTCTACGCGGGCATCGCGGCGGGCGGATTCTCGCTGGGCATGGTCACCGGCGGGCTGCTGACGTCGCTGGACTGGCGTTGGGTGTTCTTCGCGCCGGTGCTCATGGCGGCGGCCATCCTGGTGGCGGCGCTGCGGCTGATCCCGCACGACACCGCCCCGGTGCGGACCCGCGCCGGCTACGACGTCGGCGGCACGCTCACCCTCACCGGCGCGATGCTGCTGCTGGTCTACACCGTCGTCATGCTGCCCGAGGTGGGCGCCGGGTCGACGGCCGCGACGGCGGCGGCCGGCATCGCGCTGCTGGCCGTGTTCGTGACGATCGAGCGCCGGTCGCGCACGCCGCTGCTGCGGCTCGGGCTGCTCCGGTCCGCGCCCCTGGTGCGGGCCAACGTCGGGGCGATGATGCTGGTCGGCGGGTTCGTCGGCTTCCAGTTCATCGCCGTGCTCTATCTGCAGGAGTTCCGCGGCTGGTCGGAGACGCAGACCGGGCTGGCGCTGATGGTCCTGGGTCTGGACGCGATCCTGGCCCCGACGCTGACGCCGGTGCTGGTGCGCCGGTTCGGGAACTCGACGGTGATCGTGGCCGGTCTGACGCTGGCCGCGGCGGCGTACGCGTTGTTCCTGCGGCTGGACGTGGATTGGACGTACGCCGCCATGCTGCCGTCGTTCCTCGTCCTCAGCACGGCGTTCGCGCTGGCCTACGGGCCGCTCACCATCGCCGCCACCGACGGCGTCGCCGAGGAGGAGCAGGGGCTGGCCAGCGGCGTCCTGACGACGTCGTTCCAGTTCGGCTCGGCGCTCGGACTGGCCGTCGTGACGGCGGTCGTCGTCGCCGGCAGCGGCGCGGACGGCGCCGGCCTGGACACGTTCCGGACGGCGCTGCTGGTCCCGCTGGCCGGCGCCGTGATCGGCGTCCTCGTCACCGCATCCGGCCTGCGCCGCCGCCGGCCGCCGGTGGTCGCCGCGGCGCCGCCCGCCGAGGAGGTGCTGGAGCGGGCCTAGGGTGACGGCGTGACCGGCACCGGCCCGGACGCCGTGACGACCGCACGCCTCCTGGTGCGCCCGCCCCGGGAGGCCGGCCGAGCCCGGTTCGTCGAGCTTCCCGTCCGGTGATCGGCGGCGTCCGCTGTCGGACCCGTCCGGTACGGTCGGTCGCGGCCGGGCGAGGGACCGGCGGGCACACGCATCCGACGACGACGAGGACGTGAGCGTGTGAAGACCGAGCACTGGACCACCCTGCGCGACGGCGTCGCCGGCACGCTCCTGCTCCCGGGCGACCCCGGCTTCGACGCGGCCGTGCGGGCGCGGCCGTTCGTCGCGCACGACGGTGTCCCGGCACCGGCCGCCGTGCTCCGGTGCCGCGACGCCGCCGACGTGGCCGCCGCCATCGGTTTCGCCCGCCGTCACGCGATGCCGCTCGCGGTCCGGTCCGGAGGGCATTGCGCGGCCGGTCTGTCCTCGACCGCCGGGCTGGTCATCGACGTGTCCCCGATGGACACGATCGAGCTCGACGCCGGCCACGTCGTCGTCGGCGGCGGGGTCCGGCTGGCCGGGCTGGTCGAGGCGCTCGCGGCCCACGGACGCGCGCTTCCGACCGGAACCTGTCCGACGGTGGGCGTCAGCGGACTCGCGCTCGGCGGCGGCTGGGGCATGCTCAGTCGCCAGTACGGGCTGACCTGCGACCACCTCGTCCGGGCGGAGGTCGTGACGGCGGACAGCGGCGTGGTCGTCGCCGACGAACGGCACGAGCCGGACCTGTTCTGGGCCCTCCGGGGCGGCGGAACCGGTGGGCTCGGCGTCGTCACCTCGATGACCTTCCGGACCGTGCCGGCGCCGCGGATGACCACCTTCCAGTACGCGTGGCCGGTCGCCGCCGCGGCCGGCGTCCTCCGCGCCTGGCTCGACCGCGCCGTCGACGCACCCGCCCGGCTGTGCGCCGAGGCCGGCGTGTACCCGGACGAGGTGCGGCTGCACGGCGCGATGGCCGGCACCGACGCCGAGACCCGCGAGTCGATGGCCCGCCTGTGCGACGGCCTGGCGCCTCCGACGCGGGTCGACGTCACGGAGTCGTCCTACCTCGAATCCGCCCGGCGCCTCGCCGGCGCCACGGTCAGCGCCTCCGACCCGTCCCTCCATCTGTACGCGACCTCGGAGTTCTTCACCGGCCCGCTGCCGGCCGAGACGGTGGACGCGCTGCTCGCGCGGTTCTCGTCCGGGCCGGCAGGGCGCGAGATCGGGTTCATGCCCTGGGGCGGCGGCGACCACCACGTCGCCCCGGACGCGACCGCGTTCCCGCACCGCCTGGCCCGCTACGTCGTCCACCACATCGCGGTCGCGCCCGATGCCAGCGCCGACGCCCGGGCCTGGGTGCGGGATATGCGCGACACCCTCCACCCGTACGGCACGGGCGGCGTCTACGCGAACTTCGCCGAGCCCGGCCTCGCCGACTGGGAGCGCGCCTACTACGGCGACAACGCCGCCCGCCTGCGGGACGTCAAGCGCCGCTACGACCCGGACGGAGTGTTCCGCAGCGCGCAGTCGCTGCGTTAGAGCGCGCAGCCGACGAGCGTGGGCTCCGGCGTCAGCTCGACGCCGAACGCCGCGCGCACGCCGTCGCGCACCTCGCGGGCCAGGCCCAGCAGGTCGGCGGTGCTGGCCTCGCCCCGGTTGGTCAGGGCCAGCGTGTGCTTGGTCGACAGCGAGACGTCGCCGCGGCCACCGGTGTAGCCGCGGCCGAACCCGGCGTGCTCGATCAGCCAGGCCGCGCTGGACTTGACCAGGCCGTCGCCGGCGGGCCACCGGGGCGCGTCGGCCGGCAGGGCGGCGGCCTGCGCCTCGGTGAGGATCGGGTTGGTGAAGAACGAGCCGGCGCTCCAGGTGTCGTGGTCATCGGCGTCGAGCACCATGCCCTTGCCGGTGCGCAGCGCCAGCACGGCGGCACGGACCTCGGTCAGCGGCGCCCGCTCGCCGACGGCGATGCCGAGCCGGCGGGCCAGCTCGGCGTAGGCGACCGGCCGGCCGAGGTTCCCCTCGCGCAGCTGGTAGCTGACGGTGAGGACGACGTAGCGGTCGGAGCCCTTGAACCGGCTGTCGCGGTAGGCGAAGCGGCAGTCGGCGTTGGCGAACGTACGGACGCGACGGTCGTGGCGGTCGTAGGTACGCACCGTCCACACCGTCTGCGCGACCTCCTGGCCGTAGGCGCCGACGTTCTGCATGGGCGTGGCTCCGACCAGGCCCGGGATGCCGGAGAGCGCCTCGAGGCCGGGCCACTCGTTCTCGACGGTGTACGCGACGAGGTCGTCCCACGGCTCGCCGGCAGCCGCCGTCAGCAGCACCCCGCCGCAGGCCGCGAGCGCGTCGCTGTCGCAGGAGGCGCTCGCGTCGACGTCGATGCCGCGGGTGGCGACCCGCACCACCGTCCCGTCGAACCCGGAGTCGCCGACGACCAGGTTGGACCCGCCGCCGACCACCAGCACCGGCTCGCCGCGGTCGTCGCAGTCGCGGACCAGGCCGATCAGCTCGTCCTCGGTGGTGGCCTCGACGACGCGCTTGGCCGGGCCACCGAGCCGCAGCGTGGTGAGACCGGCGAGGGGGAGATCGAAGGTCTCGCGCACCGCGCCCACCCCCGCGCTCATGGCTGCGACGGCCGGTCGGCCGGGAGCCGGCACAGCGCCCGGGCCTGCGTCAGCACCTTCTGCTCGTCGACCTTGACGGTGAGCTCGAGCGCCACCAGGCCGTCGTCGCGGACCTCGGTGACGGCGGCGGCGACGCGGACGGCCACACCGATGTCGTCGTCGGGGACGACCACCGGGCGGGCGAAGCGGACGCCGTACTCGACGACGGCCGCAGGGTCGCCCAGCCAGTCGGTGAGCAGCCGGCCGGCCAGCGCCATGGTGAGCATTCCGTGCGCGATGACGCCGGGCAGCCCGACGGACGTGGCGACCCGCTCGTTCCAGTGGATCGGGTTGAAGTCGCCGGACGCCCCGGCGTACCGGACCAGGTTCTCGCGGGTGATCCAGTACGTGTGGTCGGCGACGACGTCGCCGACCACCAGCTGCTCGGTCACCCGCTCAGTCACTGGCGTCTCTTCCGTCGGAGTCCTCGGGTCGCACCAGCAGGGTGGCCTCGGAGAGGCAGATGTCCGAGCCGTCCTCGGCCCGGACCTCGGTGCGGATCTTCAGCAGGTCGTTGCCGGCGACGGCGCGGACGCCGTCGAGCCGGGTGGTCGCCTCGACACGGGTGCCCACCGGCAGCGGCTGCGAATAGGTGAACCGCTGGTCGACGTGCACGACCCGGGCGAACTCGATGCCCAGGTCCTTCATCAGCAGGTCGAAGCCGTTCATCACCGGGATCATCACGAAGGTGGGCGGCGCGACGACATCGGCGTGGCCGTAACCGCGAGCGGCGGCGGTGTCGATGTACGCGGCGTTGGCGTCGCCGATAGCCTCCGCGAACTCGCGGATCTTCTCCCGGCTCACTTCATAGAGCTGGGGAGGGTAGACCCGTCCGACGACCGAAGGATCAATGGGCATGCGCTGACGTTACCGTCACCAGGGCCGAGCACCGACGGGAGGACCCTGGCCACGAGGCTGTACGCGGAGGCGTCAGCGGGTCTCGCGGTGGACGGTGTGCGTGCGGCAGCGCGGGCAGAACTTCTTCAAGTCGAGCCGGTCGGGGTCGTTCCGCCGGTTCTTCTTGGTGATGTAGTTGCGCTCCTTGCACTCCGTGCAGGCCATGGTGATCTTGGGGCGGATGTCAGCGCTCTTGGCGGCCACGGGTGCCTCTTTCGAAGACGTCAGGATCGTCGGAACCGTGCAAGGGTACCCGACCTGGTCACCTACCACCCAATCGAGCGCAGTGCGAGCGAGGTGACGGCCAGCTGGCGTGGCAGCGTGCATCAAGCGGGGCGGGCTTCGAATCGCGACAACGCTGACGAATCAACTGGACTCATCCCCCGCCGCAGCGGGCCTCCCGTTACTGAGGCGTCCGCAGAACTTCCTGGTCAGATACGGTCTCTGCGTTCCAACCCGACTCGGTGCGATGGGCTCTGCTCGGCTCGTCCGCTCATTCGCGACGTCAACCCATGAGGCGGTTGAGTATGCCCTTGTGCACCTCGGTCGCTCGTTGCTGCTCGCTCGCATAGGCGCTGATCACCTCGATTGCGCCGGTCAGCGCGGGGATGGTCCACTGGACCATGGACAGTTGGCGCTGGGCTGTGGCGGCGTCAGGGGGCGTCGACGCCGTGGGCTCGGTGCCGCTCTCCGCCGGGAGGTCTTCGCGCTTCGACACCTTCGTGCCCAGCGCTCGGCCGTAGGCGGTAGCGCCTAACGCCGCCGCCGTCAGCGCCGTCTTTGCCAGCGACATGGCGAGGACACCTTGCTGAGCCTTGAGCCGGGGCATATTCCCGGCCAGCAAGCCCGCGCTGCCGACGAGATGGAGGCCGATGGCCGCGGCGTTGATCGGCGTCCAGCGGTTCCAGCCGACGTTCGCGACCGCACCCGTGCTCCTGGAGTCGGTTGCGGCGCCGGCGGCCGGGTTCAACGAGATCGCGTTGGCCAGCGTTCCGCCGAACCACGCGGCGAGGCCGACGTCGTGCATCGCGTGCAAGATCGTGTGGCGTACCATGACGCTCCCCCTACCGGAATCGGTTGAACCGGCGCCATACCCACGGTTGCCGGCTCAAAACGTCGAGCACGCTCGTGGCGTCAGCCGGAGCACGCGCTCACGGTCGCCGCGCCGGAGCCGGCCCAGGCCGGCCGAGCGGCGGTTGCCCCACCGATCCTGGAGGATGGGGTCGGCCCGCGGCTTCGCCGCGATCTGCATCGCTCCGTTCGGAACAGAAAACCCATGGCTGACCAGGGGTCCCAGTAGCGGGGGCGGTGTCCTGGCTCAACACATCGGAATGGGGTGTTGTCGGGTCATCTGTCAGCCGCCATCGAGAATGACGGCGTGCGCGACATCGGCGTGCGGACGAGAGCACGACGATCGCGCCGGGGCGTGGTCGTCAGGATGTCGGCATCGTCGTCACGATGTCGGTGGCCGCTGCCTTGGCACGCCGAAGTGCTCCACGAATCGGGCCTATCCGGCACGGATGGTCGCTTTCGGCGAGCCAAGCTCACGCAGGCCGCCGATCGGGACATCCGTGGTGGCTCGTCCGTGCTGTCTCGATGATCATCCAGGATCGACCACCTGATGCTGTGGTCGATCCTGGATGAACACACCGAAGGGTCCGGGTCGGGTCGTCACGGTGACGTCGCCGACGAGCCGACCTGCAGGCTCTCCTGGATACACACCGCGCGCGGCCCAGGCCACCGCCTACGCCGCGCGCCCCAAGGCTGTCCATCCGCCAACCGATCCGGCGACACCCACGCCGGAACTCCTCCGCGACCTGATCATCGACCGCACCCGCGACCACGGAACCGGACGCCCGCCAGGACCGGCACCGAAAAACGATGAGCCCGAACCCACATCCGTCGGTTCGGGCCATGCCAATGTCCTGGGACATCACACCAGTAGCGGGGGCGGGATTCGAACCCGCGACACAACGATTATGAGCCGTTTGCTCTAACCACCTGAGCTACCCCGCCGAGGGGAGTCGGCGCCGCGCAAACGGCGCAGCCTCACCAGAGCCCCAATACGGAATCGAACCGTAGACCTTCTCCTTACCATGGAGACGCTCTGCCGACTGAGCTATTGGGGCGTGCGCCAGACGAGGGTACACAACCTGTGGCCGTGGTGCGAAATCGGCCGTTCGGCTGCGGAGTTCACGTCCCGAACCGGCCGGTGCCGGGACGTGCGCTCACTGACCCCGAGAGGCGTGGCAGGTGCAGGATTCGAACCTGCGTAGGCTGTGCCGGCTGATTTACAGTCAGCTCCCTTTGGCCGCTCGGGCAACCTGCCGTGGTTCCCGGCCATCGGCTGGGACCGGTGAGAGAATACATCAGTGCGGAGGGCTCCGGACAATCGGTTCGGGCTCGAGAGATCCAGAAGGAGCCATCGTGGCTAGCGAGTCGTCGTTCGACGTGGTCAGCAAGGTCGACCGGCAGGAGGTGGACAACGCGCTCAACCAGGCGGCGAAGGAGATCTCCCAGCGTTTCGACTTCCGCGGCACCGGCGCCTCGATCCGCTGGCTCGGCGAGCTGGGCATCGAGATGGAGGCCTCCGCCGAAGACCGCGTCAACGCCGTGCTGGACGTCTTCAAGGAGAAGCTGGTCAAGCGCAAGGTCTCGCTCAAGGCGCTCGACGCCGGCGAGCCGCGCGCGTCGGGCACCGTGTACAAGATCACCGCCACCCTGCAGGACGGCCTCGACCAGGACCAGGTGAAGAAGATCACGAAGGCCATCCGCGACGACGCCCCCAAGGGCGTGCGCACCCAGGTCCAGGGCGACGAGGTGCGCGTCTCGTCGAAGAGCAAGAACGACCTGCAGGCGGTCATGGCCATGCTGCGCGAGCAGGACTTCGACTTCGCCGTCCAGTTCACCAACTACCGCTGAACCATCCCCCTCCCCATCCCCGCGCCCTACCCGCCGCCCGCCACAGAAGGGTGGCGGACGGTGGCGGACGGACGGCGGGCGGGCACGGCGGCGTGGGCGGGGACGGCGCAGCCGCGGCCGTTCGCGGGGACTTCGGCCGTGCGCCGGGCAGCGTTCATGACGACGTCGCATCGTCGTCGCGGGACGCCGTTGTGATCGGCGGATGAGAACTCCATTCGCGCGTTCCATCGCGGCCGCCGTCGCCGCGACCCTGCTGCTCCCGGCAGCCGCGGCCGCCGGAGAAGACCGCGTCCCCGGGTCCCCCTCGCGGGGCCACGGGTCCGTCACGCACCCCGTCCTCGAGGGCCGGGCCACGCTGTCGGCCGACTACCTGGCCGAGGGGCCGCCGTCGGGCGCCCTGGCGACGCCGGCGAACGGGCGCCAGGGCCCGTGGGACGGCCAGGTGATCCCCGGCTTCTCGGCCATGGTCGACAACGGCGACGGCACGTTCTGGGCGCAGCCGGACAACGGCTTCGGCTCGAAGGGCAACTCGGCGGACTTCCTGCTGCGCAACTACCTGGTCCGGCCCGACTGGAACACCGGCGACGGCGGCTCGGGTGAGATCGAGGTGGAGCGGTTCGTCTCCTACAACGACCGCAACCACGTGCTGGACTTCCCGATCGTCAACGAGACCACGCCGGACCGGCTGCTCACCGGCGCCGACTTCGACATCGAGTCGGTCGTGCTGGCCAAGGACGGCACGTTCTGGGTGGGCGAGGAGTTCGGCCCGTTCATCCTGCACTTCGCCGCCGACGGCACGCTGCTGGAGCCGCCGGTCCCGCTGCCGGACGACCTGAAGTCGCCGCAGAGCCCGTACCTGCGGCCCGGTGAGACGCCGCTGGTGCGGTCCAGCCGCGGGTTCGAGGCGATGGCCGCCTCGCCCGACGGCCGGTACCTGTACCCGATCGTCGAGGGCGCCTACGTGAACGACCCCGACCAGCGCCGCCGCGAGATCCATGAGTTCGACACCAGGCGCGACCGGTACACCGGCCGCACCTGGAGCTACCAGACCCACCAGGAGGCCAACGTCATCGGCGACGCGTTCACCGTCGGCCGCGGCAAGTTCTGGATCATCGAGCGCGACGACTTCGAGGGCGACCAGTCCGTCATCAAGCGCGTCTACGAGGTCGACCTCAACCGCCGCGACCGCGACGGATACGTGAGCAAGTCGCTGGTCCTCGACGCGCTGCGCATCGACAACCCGCTGGGCATCGACGCCGGCGAGGGCTACGGCCTGGGCGAGACGTTCGCGTTGCCGGTCCAGTCGTTCGAGACCGTGCTGCGGCTGAAGGACGGCCGCATCCTCATCGGCAACGACAACAACTACCCGGGCAACGACGCGCGCGTCACCGGCACGCCGGACGACACCGAGATGGCCGTCATCGACCTGCGCCCGGCCCGTCCCACCGACGACGGCGTCACCGTCGTCGGGCACCGCGGCGCGTCCGGCTACCGGCCGGAGCACACCCTGGCGGCGTACGAGACCGCGATCCTGCAGTGCGCCGACTACATCGAGCCCGACCTCGTCTCGACGAAGGACGGCGTGCTGGTCGCGCGGCACGAGAACGAGATCGGCGGCACCACCGACGTCGCCGGCCGCCCGGAGTTCGCCGGCCGCCGCACGACCAAGACGATCGACGGCACCCAGATCACCGGCTGGTTCACCGAGGACTTCACCCTCGCCGAGCTGCGCACGCTGCGGGCCGAGGAGCGCATCCCCGCCACGCGGCCGCAGAACACCGCGTTCGACGGGCTCTACCAGATCCCGACCCTCGACGAGGTGCTGGACCTGGCCCGGAACTCGCGCACCTGCGACGGCCGGCCGGTCGGCGTCTACCCCGAGACCAAGCACCCGACGTACTTCGACACGATCGGGCTGTCGCTGGAGGAGCCGCTGGTCGCGCAGCTGCGGGCGAACGGGATGGACCACCGCGACGCCCCCGTCATCCTGCAGTCGTTCGAGACCGGCAACCTCGAGCAGCTGGACCGGATGACCGACGTGCGGATCGCCCAGCTGATCAGCTCCAGCGGCGCCCCGTACGACCTCGTCGCGGCCGGCGACCCGCGCACGTACGCCGACCTCGCGACGGCCGCCGGCCTGCGGGCGATCGCGCGCTACGCCGACGGCGTCGGCCTGGAGAAGAACGTCATGATCCCGCGCGACGCCGACGGCACGCTCGGCTCGCCGACCCCGGTCATCCGCGACGCGCACCGGGCCGGGCTCGAGGTGCACGGGTGGACGTTCCGCCGCGAGAACCAGTTCCTGCCCGCGGAGTTCCGCTCGTCCGCCGACCCCGCCGGGATCGGTGACGTCGAGGCCGAGATCCAGGTGTTCCTCGAGGCCGGCATGGACGGTTTCTTCACCGACAACCCCGACCTCGGCGCCGCCGCCGCCGAGGACGTCGAGGACTGACGGCTGAACCGCGCCGGCGCCCGGCCCGTGCACCCCGCATGGCTCGGGCGCCGGTCGTTTCGCCTTGGCGGCACCCGCCCGACGAGCGTAGGATGACCGATGCCAGGGCAGTAGCCTGAGGAAGTGAGCCCCGCAGCCAGCCGGACGACTGGTGAGCGGGGCTTCGCGCTCCCTACGTCCGGCTCTCGACCGTGTAGCCGGCTACACGCTGGCGCCAGCGGCCGCCCTTCGCCCAACACCATGCGATCGCGTCCGGCACGCACAACAGCAAGTCGCTATGAGCGCGCAGGTGCTCGTACACCAGGCCGGGGCAGTACTCCCGCGTCAGCCGGGCGAGCACCTGCCGATCGAACCGCACCAACGACTCGTCGCGCTCGAGCACCAGCCGCGAGACGCCGGCTGCCGCGAGGTCGGGCACCATGCGCTCGAGACACACACCGCGGGCTTTCCGCTCATTCTTGGTCACATACACCGTCGCGGTGACCTCAAGACTCTCGATCACGGACAGCACCTGGTCCTCGCGCCGTGGCCGCTCGTCCTTGAAGTGAATGCGCCGCTGACCAGGGCGCAGGACACCGCGTAGCGCCGCCCGGGCGGCGTTCACGTCCGCGGCGGGGACGACGGCGGCCGCCACCACATAGTCGGTGGAGAACGACTCGTCGACGAACGCGTGCAAGGGCACCGGCTCCGACCCCTCCTGCCTGGCCGGGCCGTGAGTATCGTCGCGGTCGATCGTAGCGGGCCGTCAGCGGCGGTAGCCGGCCCGCTGCTCCAGCCGGGCGACCCGCTCGGCCATCGGCGGGTGCGAGGCGAACAGCTTGGCGAGGCCGGTCTGCTGCAGCGGGCTGGCGATCATCAGGTGGCTGGTGGCGACGATGTCGCGTTCGGGCGGCAGCACCAGGCGGCGTGTGCTGGCGTCGAGCTTGCGAAGGGCGGCGGCCAGGCCGAGGGGGTCGCCGGTGATGCGGCTGGCCTCGGCGTCGGCCTCGTACTCGCGGGCCGGCATGACCGTCGCCCGGACGACGGCCGCCGCGACCGGCCCGAGCACCGTCAGCAGCGCCCGGCCCACCGGGCCGGCCTGGCCGCCGTCGCGCCCGCCGCCGAGGACGCGCAGGCCGGCGGCGACCATGACGACGCTGGCCACGGCGCCCGCCATCGACGAGACCACGGTGTCGCCGCGGCGGATGTGGGCGAGCTCGTGCCCGACGACGGCGCGCAGCTCGCGCTCGTCGAGCAGCTCGAGGATCCCCTCGGTGCAGCAGACGGCGGCGTGCGCGGGGTCGCGGCCGGTCGCGAACGCGTTCACCGCGCGGGTGGGGCTGACGTACAGGCGCGGCATCGGCACCCGCGCGGGGGCCGTCAGCTCGCGGACCACGCGGTGCAGCACCGGCTGCTCGGCCTCGCTGACCGGGTAGGCCCGCATGGCCCGCAGCGCGATCGTGTCGGAACGCCGGACGACGTAGCAGTTCAGTCCCACGACGACGACCGCGGCCACGAGGAGTCCGGCCGGGCCGAACCACGAGCCGGCCAGCAGGCCGAGCGCCGACAGCCCGGCCAGCAGCACTACGGCCTTCACACGATTGCGTTGCACGTCCACCTCTCGGGCGCCCGTCGCGACGAGCACGGCGCCCTGCGGGTCAACGCGCGGTGGAGCCGCGGGGTTCCACGCGCCCTAGCAGCAGCGTTGCTGCGGCGAGCGGTCGCGGTCGTCCTGCCGGCGACGCTCGAACTCGCGCCTCGACAGCACCCGGACCGCCTCGTGCCGGCGACAGTGCTCGACATAGCGATCGTAGGCCGTCTCGCCGCTGACCTCCCGCAGGTACCACCACACGCCCGAGGCGGCGCGCCGCACCACACCCACCAGCTCGCTCATCCGTCACCGTCCCGCTCGCCGCGGGTGGCGGCCGCCGCCATGAGCTCGCGTTCGGCCCGGGTCGGGATCAGCCCGGACGGCGCGACGATCGTCGACCGGACGTACGGCGCCTCCGTGGTGGTGGCCGCCGACGGGTCGCGCAGGGCCTTGACGCAGACCCTGGCCGCGTCGGCGATGATGATCACCACCAGCAGCGCGAAGAACGCCGCCAGCACGCCGTCGACGGTGGAGTTGGTGACCACCTGCTCCATGTCCTCCAGCGACCGCGCCGGCGGCAGGATCTCGCCATTGTCCAGCGCCTCGGAGAAGCGGTCGCGCTGGGCGAAGAACCCGAGCGTGGGATCGTCGGAGAACACCTTCTGCCAGCTCGCCGTCAGCGTGACCGCGGCGTCCCACAGCAGCGGGATGCCGGTGACCCATGCCCACTTCAGCCGCCCGCTCTTGATCAGGATGGTGGTCGCGACGGTCAGCGCGATGGCGGCGAGCAGCTGGTTGGCGATGCCGAACAGCGGGAACAGCTGGTTGATGCCGCCGAGCGGGTCGGTGACGCCGGCGTACAGGAAGTAGCCCCACGCGCCGACGACCAGCGCGCTGGTGACCCACAGGCCGGGCTTCCACGACACGTCGCGCATCGGCTTCCAGACGTTGCCGAGGGTGTCCTGCAGCATGAACCGTCCGACCCGGGTGCCGGCGTCGACCGTCGTCAGGATGAACAGCGCCTCGAACATGATCGCGAAGTGGTACCAGAACGCCTGCCCGCCGGTGCCGAACCCGTCGGAGAAGATCTGCGACATGCCGACGGCCAGGGTGGGCGCGCCGCCGGTGCGGGCGACCAGCGTCGACTCCTCGACGGCGGCCGCCGCGGCGGCCAGCTGGTCCGGGGTGATGGAGAACCCGAGACTGGCGACGGCCTGTGACGCCGATTCCAGCGAGTCGCCGAGGAAGCCGGCCGGCGCGTTCATCGCGTAGTAGAGGCCGGGGTCGATGACCGACGCGGCGATCATCGCGCTGACGGCGACGAACGACTCCATCAGCATGCCGCCGTAGCCGATCATCCGGACCTGCGACTCCTTCTCGATCAGCTTCGGCGTGGTGCCGGAGGCGATCAGCGCGTGGAAGCCGGAGAGCGCGCCGCAGGCGATGGTGATGAACACGAACGGGAACAGAGACCCGGCGAAGACCGGGCCGTCGCCGCTGGACGCGAAGTCGGTGACCGCCTCGTTCTGCAGCACCGGGCGGGCCAGCAGCAGGCCGATGGCGAGCAGGATGATGGTGCCGATCTTCATGAACGTCGACAGGTAGTCGCGCGGCGCCAGCAGCATCCACACCGGCAGCACCGAGGCGACGAAGCCGTAGATCACCAGCGCGAGCACCAGCGCCTCGGGCGACAGCGTGAACGTGTCGGCCCAGCTGGAGTCCTGGACCCAGCCGCCGCCGACGATCGCCAGCAGCAGCAGGCCGACGCCGATGAGGCTGGTCTCGATCACCCGGCCCGGCCGCAGCGTGCGCAGGTAGAAGCCCATGAACAGCGCGATCGGGATGGTCATCGCGATCGAGAAGGTGCCCCACGCCGAGTGCGCCAGCGCGTTGACGACCACCAGCGCCAGCACGGCGAGCAGGATGATCATGATGGTGAACACGCCGATCAGCGCGGCGACGCCGCCGACGACGCCGATCTCCTCGCGCGCCATCTGGCCGAGGCTCTTGCCGTTGCGCCGCATCGAGAAGAACAGCACGACCATGTCCTGGACGGCGCCGGCGAAGATCACCCCGACGACGATCCAGAGGGTGCCCGGCAGATAGCCCATCTGCGCGGCGAGCACCGGGCCGACGAGCGGGCCGGCCCCGGCGATCGCGGCGAAGTGGTGGCCGAACAGCACCCGCCGGTCGGTCGGCTGGAAGTCGGTGTCGTTGCGCAGCGTCTCGGCCGGCGTCGCGCGGGTGTCGTCGACCTGCAGGACCCGGCGGGCGATGAACCGCGCGTAGAAGCGGTAGGCGATGGCGTACGAGCCCAGCGCCGCGGCCAGCAGCCACAGCGCCGAGATGTCCTCGCCGCGGCTCAGCGCGACGACGCCCCAGGCGATCGCGCCCACGACGGCGACCAGCGTCCAGACCACGATCGATCTGAGCGGAGGACGCCTCCGGGGCGGGGCGGGCTCGGTACGGACGGTGTCGACCATGACGACCTCCGAACTGATCCGGGTGCTGCGATGGTGACCGTAGAGGTTACGCGCAGATGTCCGATGGGTCGAGAGATGGCTCGGACGTGTCATCTCTCACGCTTCGGACGGCAGGACGGCTCCTGTGGAAAGTCGCCGTAGCATGGATGGTCGGGATTCGAGCCGGGGACACCCCGGCGACACCGAACGTCATAAGGAGGCGTCGACACACGGTGACGGTGAAGCACGTACGCGAGCTCGACCGTGTGGTGATCCGATTCGCTGGCGACTCCGGTGACGGGATGCAGCTGACCGGCGACAGATTCACTGCCGAGACCGCCTCCTTCGGGAACGACCTCTCCACACTGCCGAACTTCCCGGCCGAGATCCGGGCGCCCGCCGGCACGCTGCCCGGCGTGTCCAGCTTCCAGCTGCACTTCGCCAACTACGACATCCTCACGCCGGGCGACGCGCCCGACGTGCTGGTGGCGATGAACCCGGCGGCGCTGAAGGCCAACCTGCCCGACGTGCCGAAGGGCGCGACGATCATCGTCGACACCGGCGACTTCACGCCGCGGGCGCTGAAGAAGGTCGGCTGGGACACCAACCCGCTCGAGGACAACACCCTCAGCGCCTACAAGGTGCACGCGCTCGACCTCTCGGGCATCACCATGGAGGCCCTGGCGCCGTTCGACCTGTCCCGCAAGGACGCCTCGCGGTCGAAGAACATGTTCGCGCTCGGGCTGCTGTCCTGGATGTACGGACGCTCCATCGAGGGCACGGTGGCGTTCCTGCGCGAGAAGTTCGCCACCCGCGAGACCATCCGCGACGCCAACATCGCCGCGCTCAAGGCCGGCTGGAACTACGGCGAGACCACCGAGGAGTTCGCGGTCTCGTACCAGGTCAAGCCCGCCGCCATGCCGGCCGGCACCTATCGGAACATCACCGGGAACCTGGCGCTGTCGTACGGCCTGGTCGCGGCGGCGCGCCAGTCCGGGCTGCCGCTGTTCCTGGGGTCATACCCCATCACGCCGGCGTCCGACATCCTGCACGAGCTGTCCAAGCACAAGCGGTTCGGCGTGCGCACGTTCCAGGCCGAGGACGAGATCGCCGCCATCGGCGCCGCGCTCGGCGCGTCGTTCGGCGGGGCGCTGGGCGTCACCACCACGTCCGGGCCGGGCGTCGCGCTGAAGGGCGAGACCGTCGGCCTGGCGGTGTCGCTGGAGCTGCCGCTGGTCATCGTCGACGTTCAGCGCGGCGGCCCGTCGACGGGCCTGCCGACGAAGACCGAACAGGCCGACCTCCTGCAGGTCATCTACGGCCGCAACGGCGAGTCGCCGGTGCCGGTCGTCGCCGCGTCGTCGCCGTCCGACTGCTTCCACGCCGCCATCGAGGCCGTGCGCATCGCCGTCACCTACCGCACGCCGGTGTTCCTGCTGTCCGACGGCTACCTCGCCAACGGCTCCGAGCCGTGGCGGGTCCCCGACGTCGACTCGCTGCCGACCATCGAGCCCGGCTTCGCCACCGAGCCCAACCATGCCACCGACGGCGAGGCGGAGTTCTGGCCGTACCTGCGCGACGACGAGACGCTGGCCCGGCCGTGGGCGGTCCCGGGCACGCCCGGCCTCGAGCACCGCATCGGCGGCATCGAGAAGCTCGACGGCGCCGGCACCATCTCCTACGACCCCAACAACCACGACCGCATGGTCCGGGTGCGCCAGGCGAAGGTCGACGGCATCGCCGGCATCCCCGACCTCGAGGTCGAGGACCCCAGCGGCGAGGCCCGCCTGCTGGTGGTCGGCTGGGGCTCGACGTACGGGCCCATCGGCGCGGCGGTCCGGCGGGCGCGCAAGGCCGGCCACAACGTCGCCCAGGCGCACCTGCGTCACCTCAACCCGATGCCCGCCAACACCGGCGACGTGCTGCGGTCCTACGACCGCGTGCTGGTGCCGGAGATGAACCTCGGGCAGCTCGCCCTGCTGCTGCGCGGCAAGTACCTCGTCGACGTCGTCGGGTACAACCGCGTGCGCGGCCTGCCGTTCAAGGCCGAAGAGCTGGCCGACGTGATCATGGAGGAGGTGGGTGCGCTGTGACCGCACCCGTCGAACTGGGCCTGCCCGGCCTCGCCGGGGTGCCCACCACCGATGTGAAGCAGACCAAGAAGGACTTCACCAGCGACCAAGAAGTCCGCTGGTGCCCCGGCTGCGGCGACTACGCCGTGCTCGCGGCCGTCCAGGGCTTCCTGCCCGACCTCGGGCTGGCCCGCGAGAACATCGTCTTCGTCTCCGGCATCGGCTGCTCCTCGCGGTTCCCGTACTACATGAACACCTACGGGATGCACTCGATCCACGGCCGCGCGCCGGCCATCGCGACCGGCCTGGCCGCGTCGCGTCCCGACCTCTCCGTCTGGGTCATCACCGGCGACGGCGACGCGCTGTCCATCGGCGGCAACCACCTGATCCACGCGCTGCGCCGCAACGTCAACCTGACGATCCTGCTGTTCAACAACCGCATCTACGGGCTGACGAAGGGCCAGTACTCGCCCACGAGCGAGCAGGGCAAGATCACCAAGTCGACGCCGATGGGCTCGCTGGAGTCGCCGTTCAACCCGGTGTCGCTGGCGCTCGGCGCCGAGGCCACGTTCGTCGCCCGCACCATCGACTCCGACCGCCAGCACCTCACGTCGGTGCTGTCGGCCGCGGCGGCGCACCGCGGAACGTCGCTGGTCGAGATCTACCAGAACTGCAACATCTTCAACGACGGCGCGTTCGAGATCCTCAAGAACCGCGACAGCCGCGACGAGGTGCTCATCCGGCTGCAGCACGGCGAGCCGGTGAGGTTCGGGGCCGACGGGCAGCACGGCGTCCGCCGCAACCCGTCCACGGGCGCGCTCGAGGTGTGCGCCGGTGACGACCCCGGCGTCATCGTCCACGACGCCACGGCCGACGACCCCACCCAGGCGTTCGCGCTGTCGCGGCTGGCCGACCCCGGCACGCTGGCGCGCAGCCCCATCGGCATCTTCCGGCAGGTCGAGCGGCCGGCGTACGGCGACCTCATGGCCGCCCAGCTGGACCAGGCCGCCGCCACGCAGGGCGAGGGCGACCTGCAGGCGCTGCTGCGCGGCAAGGACACCTGGACGGTCGGCTGACCCGTGACGCGTCTCGCGTCATGAGCCAACCGTGCGGTGGTTGCTGGCATACCCGTAACATGCGCTGGTGAGCACCTCCCGGTCCGGCCTGCTGTACGGCTTCGGCGCGTACGCGCTCTGGGGTGTCTTCCCGCTCTACATCAAGCTGCTGGAGGACACCGGCGCGATCGAGATCCTGTCGCACCGGGTGGTCTGGTCGCTGGTCCTGGTGCTCGGGCTGCTCGCCGCCGCGCGGAACCTCGGCAAGCTGCGCACCCTCGGCCGCCGCTCGTACGGGCTGCTGACCCTGGCCGCCCTGCTCATCTGCGTCAACTGGGGCGTCTACATCTGGGGCGTCAACAACGACCACATCGTCGAGACGTCGCTCGGCTACTTCATCAACCCGCTAGTCACCGTGGTCCTGGGCGTCGTGGTCTTCGGCGAGCGGCTCCGGCGGCTGCAGTGGGCCGCGCTCGGCCTGGCCGCCGTCGCCGTCGTCGTGCTGACCGTCGACTACGGCCGGCCGCCCTGGATCGCGCTGGCCCTGGCGTTCTCGTTCGGCGCCTACGGCCTGGTCAAGAAGAAGGCCGACGTCGACGCCGTCGAGAGCCTCGCGGTCGAGACCGCGGTGCTCTTCCTGCCGACGCTGGCGTACCTCGTGGTGCTGGGCGCCAACGGCACCGGCGACTTCGGCACGGCCGGCTGGGGCACGACGCTGCTGCTGGCCGGCTGCGGAGTGGTGACGGCGGTGCCACTGCTGTTCTTCGGGGCGGCGGCGGTGCGGGTGCCGTTGAGCACGCTGGGGACGCTGCAGTACCTGACACCCACGCTGCAGTTCCTGCTCGGCGTCGTCGTCTACGGCGAGACCGTGCCCCCGGTGCGCTGGGTCGGGTTCGCGCTCATCTGGACGGCGCTGGCCATCCTGACCGCCGAGGTGCTGGTGCGGCGGCAGCGCGCGCGGCGGGCCGCCGTCGATCGACTGGTGCTCGACCCGACGAGTGCCGCCTGACCGGCCCGAAATGATCACGTTCAGCACGAGATCTCGTGTCGTACTACGCCTGTGATCGTGTTGATGCTCGGGAAGTCCTCGTGATGGGCCGCGTGACCCGCTGGAAGGCGGCGGGCACGACGATCGTCACCGGTCCGGGGCCGGCGGCGGTTCGCCGGCGGGCTGGTCAGGAGCGACGAAGGTGCCCTTGCCGTGGACGGTGAGGATGCGGCCGCGCTCGCGCAGCTCCTGCATGGCCCGCCGCACCGTCAGGTAGGCGACGCCGTACTCGACGGCGAGTTCGCGCTCGGGAGCGAGCCGGGCGCCGGGCCGGAGCTCGCCGGCGTCGATGCGCGCGACGATGTGGTCGGCGATGGCGACGTAGAGCAGTTCGTGGCCCTGCGGCCGGAACTCCGGGACGTCCACCATGCCGCCCACGATAGAAGCTCTGCTGACCTGCACAAAGACACTGAGCTATACAAAGGTCTACATTGCCACTTAAAGTCATCACATGCGCAAGGAGACCTACACCGGCTGGCTGCTGTGGAGCCGTCCGCCGGCGCGACTGCTGGACGAGATCGTCGTCACCGATCAGGACGGCACCACCATCACCAACCGCCCGCTCCCCTACGGCACCACCGGCAC
The DNA here is from genome assembly GCF_003579925.1 of Jiangella rhizosphaerae. Classification (GTDB taxonomy): domain Bacteria; phylum Actinomycetota; class Actinomycetes; order Jiangellales; family Jiangellaceae; genus Jiangella; species Jiangella rhizosphaerae. The sequence continues at coordinate 51,490 of NZ_QUAL01000094.1, forward strand.
CCGCGGCTGGGACGTCACGCTGCGCCAACTCGGCTTCGAGCGCCTCGGCGGCTGGATGCCGGCGACCGGCGGCTACGTATGCCGCATCCAGCCGATCCAGCCGCCGCCAGCGGGCGTGCTGGCCCGCACGGCGTGAGCGGGCGAACGGGTCATCACCACGATTCCCCGAGCGTCACCACGATTGCAGGCGTGGTATGGCACGAGATCTCGTGCTGAACGTGATCATCCGGCGCGCACCAGGGTCGGTGCCGCTCGCCGCGCCTCGAGGAACGGCCGCGGGAACGATGTGAATCCTCTGTGGCGACGACAGTGACGCCGCATCACCGCAGCGGGGTGAGGTCACCCGCACGATGCGCACCTCACTCGACACAGCGCCGCATGTCGTGGCGTCGTGGTCCCGGTTCGGTCGCCGCAGCGGGTGAGATGTGGCCGCTCCGATCGCTCTCGGCCGGCGCAGCCCCTGGTTCCACGCTGGGAAGAGGCGGGGGTCAGGACATGCGGGTGACGACGGTGTCGCAGAGGGCGTGCAGGGCGGCGCGGGCGGGGAGGTCGGGCAGCCCGGCCAGCGTGGCCCGGGCGTCGTCGGCCCAGCGCCGGACGTCGGCGGAGGCCTCGGCCATGGCCGGGTGGGCGCGCAGCAGCTCCAGCGCCTCGGCGTGGTCGGCGTCGTCGACCACGGGGCCGGAGATGAGCGAGAGCAGCCGCTCGTCGCCGGGACGGGCGGCCCGGCGGGCGTACAGGACGGGGAGGGTGGCGACACCCTCGCGAAGGTCGGTGCCGGGCGTCTTGCCCGACAGCCGCTCGGAGCCGGCGATGTCGAGCAGGTCGTCGGCCAGCTGGAACGCCATGCCGATGCGCTCGCCGAACTGGCCGAGGACCTCGACCTGCGAAGGGTCGACGCCGGCGTGCAGGGCGCCGAGCCGGGTGGACGCGGCGATCAGCGAGGCCGTCTTGTCGGAGAGGACGGAGAGGTAGTGCGCTACGGGGTCTTCGTCCTCCCGCGGGCCGAGGGTCTCGTGCAGCTGACCGTGCACCAGGCGCTGGAACGTGCGCGCCTGGATGCGCACCGACTCGGCGCCGAGGTCGGCCAGCAGGTCCGACGCGCAGGCGAACAGGAAGTCGCCGGTGAGGATGGCGACGCTGTTGCCCCAGCGCGCGTTGGCGCTGGGACCGCCGCGGCGCAGCTGCGCCTCGTCCATGACGTCGTCGTGGTAGAGCGTGCCCACGTGGGTGAGCTCGACGACGACGGCGGCCGGCACCACCTTGGGCGCGTCGATGTCGCCGAAGCCGGCCGCCAGCAGCGTGAGCATGGGCCGGAATCGCTTGCCGCCGGCCTGCGCCAGGTGCCGCGAACTCTCGCTGAGCATGGCGTCGTCGGACTTGACGGCCGCCAGCAGCCGCGCCTCGACGTCGTCCAGACCGGCGCTGATGGACGCCTCGAGTGCGGCGTCGACGGACGGTATGCCCAGACCGCTGCTCAACCCCGGCCCCTCCCTCGTAGCCGGGCACCCTCACCCGGCAGGAGCTTCAACTCTAACGAACGAACATGGACGCCTGCTGCGCCAGGTCCAGCAGCGGGCCGGGCACGATGCCCAGCAGCAGGGTCGCCGCGGCGCCCAGCGTGATGCCGACCGCTGTCCACAGGCTCGGCACCGCGACGGTCGGGCCCTCCGGCGCGGGGTCGCTGAAGAACATCAGCACGATGACCCGCACGTAGAAGAACGCCGCCACGGCGCTGGCGATGACGCCGACCACGACCAGCGGCGCGGCGCCGCCGTCGACGGCCGCGGTGAACACCGTCAGCTTGCCGACGAAGCCACTGGTCAGCGGGATGCCGGCGAAGGCGAGCAGGAACAGCGCGAACGTGGCCGCCAGCACCGGCGAACGCCGCCCCAGCCCGGCCCACTTGGCCAGGTGGGTGGCCTCGCCGCCGGAGTCGCGCACCAGCGTCACGACGGCGAACGCGCCCAGCGTCGCGATGCCGTAGGTCGCCAGGTAGAACAGGATCGCGCCGGTGGCCGAGGAGTCCGCGGCCACCATCGCGGTCAGCACGAACCCGGCGTGCGCGATCGACGAGTAGGCCAGCATCCGCTTGATGTCGGTCTGCGTCAGGGCGACGACGGCGCCGACCAGCATGGTGGCGATCGCGACGGCCCACAGCATCGGCTGCCAGTCGGTGCGCAGCCCGCCGAAGGCGACGTAGAACAGCCGCACCAGCGCACCGAACGCGGCGAGCTTGGTGCACGCCGCCATGAACCCGGTGACGGGGGTCGGCGCGCCCTGATAGACGTCGGGCGTCCACGAGTGGAACGGCACCGCGCCGACCTTGAACAGCAGGCCGACGGCCATCAGCCCGACGCCGGCGAGCAGGATGCCGTCCTGCCCGATGTTCGCCGTCAGCGCTTCGGAGATCTCCCCGAACCGCAGCGTGCCGGCGTAGCCGTAGACGAACGCCATGCCGAACAGGAAGATCGCCGACGAGAACGCGCCGAGCAGGAAGTACTTGAGCGCCGCCTCCTGCGAGAGCAGCCGGCGTCGGCGCGCCATGCCGCACAGCAGGTACAGCGGCAGCGACATGACCTCGAGCGCGATGAACAGCATCAGCAGGTCGTTCGCGGCGGGGAACAGCATCATGCCGCCGACGGCGAACAGCACCAGCGGGTAGACCTCGGTCTGCAGCATCCGCTCGCGGACGAGGACCCGCTCCTCCTCGCTGCCGGGCAGCGACGACGCGGCGGGGGCGAACGCGTCGCCGCCGGCCTCGAGCTTGCGTTCGGCGAAGAACGCGACGCTGATGATCGCCAGCACCAGGATGGTGCCCTGCAGGAACAGCGCCGGCCCGTCGACGGCGACCGCGCCGACCGCGGCGACGATGCCGGTGCCGGCCAGCAGGATCACCTGGACCAGCGCCGCCACCAGCGCCAGCAGCGCCAGCCCGACCTGGATCGGGTGCCGCAGCTTGCGCGGGACGAACGCCTCGATCAGGACGCCGACGACCGCGGCGCCGAAGATCGTGATGAGCGGCGCCAGCTCGGCGTACTCGATGGTCGGGGCGTTCACCGGCCAGTCCCTTCCTCGGCGTGTTCAGCGACGGGAGCCAGCGGCTCGGGTTGGTCGACGCCGACTTCGACGAGCGTCGGCTCGACGGCCTCGTCGATGGCGTCGGTCAGCGGCTTCGGGAAGAACCCGACGACCAGCAGCAGCGCCAGCAGCGGGGCGACGACGGCGACCTCGCGGGTGCGCAGGTCGGGCATGCCTTCCACGGCCGGCCGCACCGGGCCGGTCATCGTCCGCTGGTAGAGCCACAGGATGTACAGCGCGGACAGCACGATGCCGAGCGTCGCGACGATCGCGGCCGGCCGGTACCGCAGGAACGTCCCGGAGATGACCAGGAACTCGGACAGGAACGTCGACAGCGGCGGCAGCGCCAGCCCGGACAGGCCCGCGAACAGGAACACGCCGGCCAGCTTCGGCGCCGGCTTCTGCACGCCGCCGAAGTCGTCGACCTGCCGCGACCCGCGCCGGCGGATGAGGAAGCCGACGACCACGAACAGCGCGATGGTCGACAGCCCGTGGTTCACCATGTAGAACGTCGCGCCGGTGGCGGCCTGGCCGGTCAGTGCGAAGATGCCCAGCACGATGAAGCCGAAGTGCGAGATCGACGTGTAGCCGATCAGCCGCTTCATGTCGGTCTGGCCGATGGCCAGCAGTGCGCCGTAGATGATGCTCACGACCGCCAGCACGACGATCACCGGCGCGGCGTCGCGGGACGCGTCGGGGAACAGCGGCAGCACCAGCGCGATCATGCCGTAGGTGCCGACCTTGTCGGCGACGCCGGACAGGAACGCCGCGTTCGACGGCGTGGCCTCGGCCGCGGCGTCGGGCAGCCAGGTGTGGAACGGCCACAGCGGAGCCTTGATCGCGAACGCCAGCATGAACCCGACGAACAGCCACCACTGGGTGGTGGTGTCGATGTCGAGCGCGACGAGGTCGGGCAGGAAGAACGACGGGTCGCCCGCTTCGACCGACTGCACGTACAGCCCGATGACGGCGGCCAGCATGGCCAGCCCGCCGACGAGGTTGTACAGCAGGAACTTCACCGCGGCGTAGCGGCGCTGCGGGCCGCCGTACATGCCGATCATGAAGTACAGCGGGATCAGCATGGCCTCGAAGACGACGTAGAACAGCAGCACGTCCTGCGAGAGGAACGCCGTCAGCGTCAGCGCCTCGACCACCAGCAGCAGCGCGAAGAACGCCTTGGGGTCGCGCTTCTCGTCCTCGGCCTCGTGCCACATGGACAGCGCGACGATCGGGGTGGCCAGCACCGTCAGCGCGACCAGCGCGAGGCTGATGCCGTGCAGGTCCAGCGCCCACGAGGCCCCGAACTCGGGGATCCACTCGTAGGTCTCCGGCTCGACGCCCATGTCGACGTCGAACAGGTACTGGATGCTGATCAGCGCGCCGACCACCAGGGTCAGCAGCGCGAAACCGGTCGCGACCTGCTTGGCGAGCGTGCCCCGCCCGGTCGGCACCAGGGCGGTCAGCACCGCCCCGAGCGCCGGCAGCGCGATGAGCGTGGTCAACCAGGGAAAGGTCACGGCAGCCTCACCAACAGCATGGCCAGCACGACGACGCCGACGCCGCCGAGCATCGTCACGGCATAGGAACGGACGAACCCGGTCTGCCAGCGCCGCAGCCGGCCCGACAGACCGCCGACGGCGGTGGCGGTGCCGACGACGGCGCCGTCGACGCCGCGGTTCTCGAAGTAGACCAGCGAGCGGGTCAGGTACTGGCCCGGCCGCATGAACACCGCCTCGTTGAACGCGTCGCCGTAGAGGTCGTTGCGGGCGGCGACGGTGAGCGGGTTGCCGGCCGGGACGTCCTCGCGAACGGCGCGGCGGCCGTACAGGGCCCAGGCGATGGCGACCCCGACCACGACGGTGGCCAGCGTGATGGTGATCAGCAGCCACAGCGGCATCGGCAGCTCGTGGTGCTCCTCACCGGTGACCGGCGCCAGCCAGTCGACGATGTCCGCGCCCAGGTACAGCAGGCCGAACCCGCCGACGACCGACAGCACGGCCAGCACGATGAGCGGGACGGTCATGACCGACGGCGACTCGTGCGGCGGCTCGCTGTGCTGCCACCGCCGGTTGCCGAAGAACGTCATGAGCATGAGGCGGGTCATGTAGAACGCGGTGATGCCGGCGCCCAGCAGCGTGGCCAGGCCGGTGATCCAGTTGTCCGCGAACGCCGCCTCGATGATGCGGTCCTTGGAGAAGTACCCGGCGAACGGCGGGATGCCGATGATGGCGAGGTAGCCCATCGCGAACGTGACGAACGTGATCGGCATCATGATCCGCAGCCCGCCGTAGCGGCGCATGTTGACCTCGTCGTGCATGCCGTGCATCACCGAGCCGGCGCCGAGGAACATGTTGGCCTTGAAGAAGCCGTGCGTCAGCAGGTGGAAGATCGCGAACGCGTACCCGGCCGGGCCGAGCCCCGCGGCGAGCGTCATGTAGCCGATCTGGCTCATGGTCGAGCCGGCCAGCGCCTTCTTGATGTCGTCCTTGGCGCATCCGATGATCGCACCCATCAGCAGCGTGATCGCGCCGACGACGACGACCGCGGTGCGGGCGTCGGGTGCGAGGTCGTAGATGGCCGCGGACCGGACGATGAGGTAGACGCCGGCGGTCACCATGGTCGCCGCGTGGATGAGCGCCGACACCGGGGTCGGGCCCTCCATCGCGTCCAGCAGCCAGGACTGCAGCGGGAACTGCGCCGACTTGCCGCAGGCGCCGAGCAGCAGGAACAGGCCGATGGCGGTGAGCCAGCCGGTCGAGGCGCCCTCGGCCGACGCGAACACCGCGTCGAACGCCGTCGAGCCGAAGACCGTGATCATCGACGCCATCGCCAGGACCATGCCCATGTCGCCGACGCGGTTGACGACGAACGCCTTCTTGGCCGCGACGGCCGCCGAGTTCTTGTGCTGCCAGAACCCGATCAGCAGGTACGACGCCAGGCCGACGCCCTCCCAGCCGATGAACAGGACCAGGTAGTCCGAGGCCAGCACCAGCAGCAGCATCGCCGCGACGAACAGGTTCAGGTAGCCGAAGAACCGGCGGCGCCGCTCGTCGTGCTCCATGTAGCCGATCGAGTAGACGTGGATGAGCGACCCGACGCCGGTGATCAGCAGCACGAACGAGATCGACAGCTGGTCCAGCAGCAGGCTCACGTCGACGCTGTAGCCGCCGGCGTTGACGAACTCCCAGAGCTGGACGGTGAACGCACGGCCGTCGGCGGGCTCGCCGAGCATGGCGAAGAACAGCACCACGCCCATGACGAACGACGCGATCGACGCCGCGCAGCCGATGAGATGGCCCACCTTGTCGGTGCGCCGGCCGCCGAGCAGCAGGATCGCGGCGCCCAGCAGCGGGAACGCGATGAGCAGCCAGGTGAGGTCGAAGACGCCGGTGGCCTCGGCGACCGCCTGGCCGCCACCGTGCCCGCCCTCGGTGGCGACAGCCGTCGCCAGCGCGCTGAGTGTGGAAGTCACTGGTTCCTCACGCCCGTCAGAGCTTCAGCAGGCTGGCGTCGTCGACCGACGCGGACCTGCGAGTTCGGAAGATCGTCACGATGATCGCCAGCCCGACGACGACCTCGGCCGCCGCCACGACCATGACGAAGAACGCCACGATCTGGCCGTCGAGGTTGCCGTGCATCCGGGCGAAGGTGACGAACGCCAGGTTGGCCGCGTTGAGCATGAGCTCCACGGACATGAACGCCACCAGCGCGTTGCGCCGGATGAGCACGCCGGACGCGCCGATCGCGAACAGGATGACCGACAGCACCAGGTAGTTGGTCGGGTTCATGCGCGCTCACCTCCGCGTGCGTCGTCGTCGGCGCCGATCTGGCCGGCCGGCTCGTCGGTCTCGCCTTCGGCCGCCGCCTCGACGTCGGCCGGGGTCGGGTGGTGCCGGAACTCGTCGCTGGAGCGGGCCGCGCCGCGGGCGACCAGCACACGGTTGATCGACGCCTCGCTCGGCGTGCCGTCGGGCAGCAGCGCCGGGGTGTCGACGGCGTTGTGGCGCGCGTAGACGCCCGGGACCGGAAGACCGGCCGCCTCCTCGGGCGGGCCCTCGCTGAACCGCTTGATCGACAGTTCCTTCTGGGTGGGCCGGTGGAAGATCCGCTCGCGGTGGGTCAGCGTCATGGCGCCCACGGCGGCGGTGATCAGCAGGGCGGCCACCACCTCGAAGGCCCAGAAGTAGGTGCCGAAGATGAGGTCGGCGATGGCCGGCACGTTGCCGTCCGGGGAGGCCTGCGCGAGCCCGGCCGGCTCCTCCGGCAGCGTGGCGCGGATGGTCACCGCGGACAGCAGCAGCACCACGCCGAGGATGGCGAGCGTCGCCGCGACCCGCTGGCCGCGGATGGTCTCGACCCGGGAGTCGGACGAGTCGACACCGACCAGCATGATCACGAACAGGAACAGCATCATGATCGCGCCGGTGTAGACGACGATCTGCACGACGCCGAGGAACGGCGCCTCCTGGGCGATGTAGAACAGCGCCAGCGACACCATCGTGGCGGCCAGGCACAGTGCGCCGTGGACGGCCTTGCGCGAGAACACCAGACCCAGGGCGCCGAGTACGGCGATCGGCGCCATGATCCAGAACAGGGCTGCCTCGCCCATCACGCCCCCTGCCCGCTGGTGCGGCCCAGTCCCGCGCCGAGGTAGTAGTCGCGCTCGTCGTCGCCGAGCCGCATCGGGTGCGGCGGCTCCTCCATGCCGGGCAGCAGCGGCGCGAGCAGGTCCTTCTTCTCGTAGATGAGGCTCTCGCGGGTGTGGTCGGCCAGCTCGTACTCGTTGGTCATCGTGAGCGCGCGCGTCGGGCACGCCTCGATGCACAGGCCGCAGAGGATGCAGCGCAGGTAGTTGATCTGGTAGACGCGGCCGTACCGCTCACCCGGCGAGTAGCGCTCGTCGTCGGTGTTGGAGGCACCCTCGACGTAGATGGCGTCGGCCGGGCAGGCCCATGCGCACAGCTCGCACCCGACGCACTTCTCCAGGCCGTCGGGGTGGCGGTTGAGCTGGTGCCGACCGTGGAAGCGCGGCGCCACCGGATGCGGATGCTCCGGGTACTGCTCGGTGACCGGCTTGCGGAACATGGTCCGGAACGTGACTCCGAACCCCGCCACCGGGTCGAGGAACTTAGGCACGACTGCTCTCCTCGGTACGGTCGTCAGTCTTGGTGGTGGCCCCAGTCGGGGTCACGGGGATGCGCGCCGCCACGAACTCCTGGCCCGGCATCGGCGGCACCGGGTGGCCGCCGGCGAACGCGTCGAACTCCGGAGTCGCGGCCTGCTCGTCCTCCTCCGCCGGCTTCTTCTCCGGGATCAGCAGGCTGCCGATCAGCAGCACCGCGACCGCGATGCCGCCGTACAGGAGGATCTGGTTGCGCTCGATGCCCTCGTTGAACGCCAGCCGCATGCCGGCCACCGCGACGATCCAGACCAGCGAGATCGGCAGCAGCACCTTCCAGCAGAAGTGCATGAACTGGTCGTAGCGCAGCCGGGGCAGCGTGCCGCGCAGCCAGACGAAGACGAAGATCAGCAGGATCACCTTGGCGAAGAACCACAGCAGCGGCCACCAGCCGGTGTTGAACATGCCGTCGTTGACCGCGGACAGCGGCCACGGCGCCCGCCAGCCGCCCAGGAACAGCGTCGTGGCGATGGCCGAGACGTTGACCATGTTGATGTACTCGGCGAGGAAGAACATCGCGTACTTGATCGACGAGTACTCGGTGCCCCAGCCGGCCACCAGTTCGCCCTCGGCCTCGGGCAGGTCGAACGGCGCCCGGTTCGTCTCGCCCACCATCGCGATGAGGTAGATGAGGAACGACGGCAGCAGGATGATGCCGTACCAGAGCCGCTCCTGCTCGGCGACGATGCCCGACGTCGACATGGTGCCGGCGAAGAGGAAGACGCCGACGAACGACAGACCCATGACCAGCTCGTACGAGATGACCTGCGCGGTCGAGCGCAGGCCGCCGAGCAGCGGGTAGGTCGAGCCGCTGGACCACCCGGCCATCATCAGCCCGTAGACGCCGACCGACGCGATGGCCAGCGTGAACAGCACCGCCACGGGCATGTCGGTCAGCTGCAGCCGGGTCTCGTGACCGAAGATCGACACCTCGGGACCCAGCGGGATCACCGACAGGATCAGGAACGACGGGATCACCGCCACCAGCGGCGCGGCGATGTAGACGATCTTGTCGGCCGCCTTCGGGATGATGTCCTCTTTGAACATCAGCTTCACGCCGTCGGCGAGGCTCTGCAGGCTGCCGAACGGCCCCGTGCGGTTCGGGCCGACGCGGTGCTGCATGCGCGCGACGACCTTGCGCTCGAAGACGATGTTGAACAGCGTCAGGACGACACAGAGGACGAAGATCGCCAGGCACTTGATGGCGATGATCCACCAGGGATCGTTGCCGAACCCGGCGACCTCGTTCCCGGTCGTCTCCGCGGCGAGCGCGATCACGAGACACCTCCACCTGCGAGCTTGACCACGGAACCGGCGCCGGCGCCCAGCGACACCTGCAGCGTCGAGCCGTTCGAGTTCTCCGGCAGCCAGACCACGCGGTCAGGCATCTCCGTCACCCGCACCGGGACGGTGACCGAGCCGGTCGCCGTCCGGACGGTGAGCCACTCGCCGTCGGCGACACCCACCTCGGCGGCGGTGCCGGCGGAGATGCGCGCCTCGGCCTTCTTCGCCGTCGCCGCGAGGTGCGGCTCGCCGTCCTGCAGCCGGCCGCCGTCGAGCATGAGCTTCCAGCTGGCCAGCACCGCCTCGCGCTCACCGGGCCGCGGCGGGCCGGCGGGCGGGGTGTCGGTGGACTCCGGCCGGGCGCCGTCCCAGACGCCCAGCTCGGCGATCTCGGCGCGGACGTCGTCGACGTCGCGCAGGCCGAGGTGGACGCCCAGCTCACCGGCGATGGCATCGAGCACGGCGGCGTCGCTGAGCGACGGCGTGTGCGCGAGCACGGCGGGGAACGGCCGGGCCCGGCCCTCCCAGTTGACGAACGTGCCGGCCTTCTCGACCGGCGGCGCCACCGGCAGCACGATGTCGGCGAGCTCGGTGACCTCGCTGCGCCGCACCTCGAGGCTGACGACGAAGCCGGCGGCCTCGAGCGCGCGCCTGGCGCCGGCGGGGTCGGGCAGGTCGGCCAGCTCGACGCCGGCGACCAGGGCGCCGGCCAGCACCCCGCTGCTCAGTGCGGACAGGATGCCCGTGGTGTCGCGACCGGGCAGCGACGGCAGTGTCTCGACCGACCAGGCGGCGGCGACGTCGACCCGGGCCTCCGGGTCGGCGACCGGCCGGCCGCCGGGCAGCAGGTTCGGCAGGGCGCCGGCCTCGAGCGCGCCGCGCTCGCCGGCCCG
>NZ_QUAL01000097.1 GCF_003579925.1 Jiangella rhizosphaerae
GGCCGCCGGGCGCGGGTCGCCTTGGCGACCGGCTCGGCCGGGACGAGGGCGGGCTCGGCGTCGGCGCCGGCGGGCACCGGGATCAGCGCGGGAGCACCGGCGCAGGCCGCGTGCACCCAGGCCCGGTTGCGGCCGCTGCCGGAGCTCTCGATCTCTTCACCGGGCCGGATGTCTCCGCCGCACGCACCACACCGGCCGGCGAACTTCGCGAGCACAGGCACCCTCTCCCTTCGGGGAACGACGTGCGGAACATTACCCGCGGCCGCCGACAGACCGGGGCGGCACGCGCGGTCAGGTCCGATGGCGCAGCAGGACCGTCGCGAGGGCGACGTCGGCGGGGTCCAGGGCGGTCTTCCCGTCCTCGATCTCCCATGGCGCGTTCTGCAGGACCCGGCCCAGCGTCCACCCGGCCGCCCGCTCGCGGTCGACGCCGACCAGCTCGGTGAGCAGGTCGAACCGGCGCAGCACGACCCGCTCGACCCCACCGGCCACGACGGTGTCCCAGCGGCTGTTCAGGGCCGGCCAGAGGTCGAAGGCGGGGTCGCCGGCCAGCGGCACCGGGTCGATCGCCAGCCACGGCTCGCGCTCGCCGGCCAGGACGTTCTCGGCGTGCAGGTCCCAGTGCAGCAGCCGGTCGCCGGCGTCGGACAGCAGGCCGGTGACGGCGGCGGCGCAGGCCTCGACCAGCCGGCGTTCGGCGGCGTCGCGCAGGGCCGGCACGGCTCCCGGCGCGGCGGACACCGTCGCGGCGGCGACGTCGGCCAGCCGCGGCAGGCCGTCCGGCGCCGGCGCCTCGACCAGCAGCCCGCCGAGGACCGTCATGACGGCGTCGTCGTCGGGCACGGCGGCCAGCGGCCGGGCGGCGTCGAGGCGCTCCAGCAGCATGGCGCCGGTGCCGGCGTCGTGGTCGAGCAGCCGGACGACGCCGTCGCCGTCCCAGGTGCGCAGCCCGAGCACGGCGGCGGTGGTCTCCTCACCGGACGGCTGCAGCCGCAGCACCGCGCGCGTGCCGTCGGCCCGGGTGACCGGCTGGACCAGCGCCGCCATCCCGTTGCCGGGCGGGCCGTCCGGGCGCAGCCTCCATCGCTCCAGCGTCCGGTCGAGCAATCCGGGCAGCCCGGCCAGCCAGGCCCGGCCGGCGTCGTCGCGCCCGTACGACGCGACGAGGGCGTCCGGCGCCGCGGAGAGGATCATCGCCGCCATCGTAAGAGAGCTGGAGCAGCTAACGTCGGCCGTCCCCCTGCTGCCCATCCTCGTGGCCGCGCAACCGCGCCTCAAGTCCGCGCGCGTGGTGGTCGGGCTTCGCTGTGGTCGGGGCGCTTGGACTTGACCCGCGGTTGCGCGGCCAAGAACGGGCAGCTATCAGGGGGACGGGGGCAGAGCGGGCACGACTTGGCGTTGGCGTGCCCGTTTCGTCTCGTTTTGCCGGACTACGGACCGCCATNTGGCGTTGGCGTGCCCGTTTCGTCTCGTTTTGCCGGACTACGGACCGCCATGATCATCTAGGATCGTGCACGTCACGAGGATTACGTGAGCTTCACCATGGCTGTAGGGGTGTTGACGCTGGGGTAATCCTCGTGATGGCCCCCGAATCACCGTGAAATCTCACCAGGTGGACGCTCAACGACACTAACGCCACCCGGAAGCCGACCGAACGCCCCGGAAGCCGTCGCCACACTTCCCCCGTCCCCCTGATAGCTGCCCGTTCTGAGCCGCGGACGCGCGGGTCAAGCGGACATCGCCGGCGCGAAGCGCCTCCATAGTCCGCTTGAGGCGCGCGCCCGCGGCCAAGACCATCGGGCAGCAGGGGGACGGGGAGCTTCTCCATGAACGCCGAACTCAGTCGGCGAGATGACGGGCCAGGTAACGACCGGTGTACGTCGACCCGTCGGCGGCCAGCGCCGCCGGCGTCCCCTCGAACACCACCCGGCCGCCGTCGTGGCCGGCGCCGGGCCCGAGGTCGACGATCCAGTCGGCCGCCGCGACGACGTCGAGGTTGTGCTCGATGACGATCAGCGTGTTGCCGTCGTCGACCAGCCGGTGCAGCAGCGCGATCAGGTGCTCGACGTCGGCGAGGTGCAGGCCGGTGGTGGGCTCGTCGAGCACGTAGAACCGGCCGCCCACCACCAGCTCGCTGGCCAGCTTCAGCCGCTGCCGTTCGCCGCCGGACAGCGTGGTGAGGGTCTGGCCGAGCGTGAGGTAGTCGAGGCCGACGTCGCTCAGCCGCGTCAGCATCGTCCGGATCGCCTTCTCGGTGAAGAACTCCAGACCCTCGGCGACGCTCATCTCGAACACGTCGGCGATGGACCGGCCCCGGACGAGGTACTGCTGCGCCTCGTCCTTGAAGCGCCGCCCGCGGCAGACCTCGCACACGGTGGTGACGCCGTCCATGAACGCGAGGTCGGTGAAGATCACCCCGGCGCCCTGGCACTCGGGACAGGCGCCGTCGGAGTTGGGGCTGAACAACGCCGCCGGCGCGCCCGTCGTGCGGGCGAACAGCGTCCGGATCGGGTCGAGCATGCCGGTGAACGTGGCCGGGCTGGACCGCCGCGACCCGCGGACCGGGCTCTGGTCGAGCATGACGACGTCGGGCCGCACGGCCGGCAGGTGGCCGCGGATGAGGCTGCTCTTCCCCGACCCCGCCACCCCCGTGACCACCGTCAGCACCCCCAGCGGCAGGTCGACGGTGACGTCGCGCAGGTTGTGCGTCGACGCGTGCTCGATGCGGACGTGCCCCGACGGCGTCCGCACGGCGTCGCCGTCGCGCGAGACCCGCGGCGCCCGCAGCCCCTGTCCCGTCCGCGTCTCGGACTTCACCAGGCCGTCGTACGGCCCCTCGTACGTGACGGTGCCGCCCGCCCGCCCGGCCCCCGGCCCCATGTCGATGCAGTGGTCCGCGATCGCCATGATCTCCGGGTCGTGCTCCACGACGACGACCGTGTTGCCCTTGTCGCGCAGCTCGAGCAGCAGTTCGCCGAGCCGGTGCACGTCGCGCGGGTGCAGCCCGACCGTCGGCTCGTCGAACACGTACAGCAGGTCGGACAGGCTGCTGCCGAGGTGCCGCACCATCTTGACCCGCTGCGACTCGCCACCGGACAGCGTCGACGTCGCACGGTCGAGGCTGAGGTAGCCCAGGCCGAGGATGCCCAGCCGCTCGACCTGCTCCGCGGCGTCCTGCACGAGCGGCGCGACGCTGGGGTCGTCGATGGCCCGGATGGCGTGGACGAGGTCGTCGGCCTGCATCGCGTTGAGGTCGGCGATGGACAGCCCGTTGATCAGCGACGAGCGCGCCGCCTCGGCCAGCCGGGTGCCGCCGCAGTCCGGACACGTGCCACGCGTGACGATGCGCTCGAACGCCTCGCGCGTCTTCCCCTTGAACGACTCGGGCTCCTTGTGCAGGTAGAGCCGGTGGAACCGGGCGATGACCCCTTCGTAGCTGGTGACGTCGGGGTTCGGCGCCTTCAGCTCGCCCTGCTCGGCGTACATGAGGATGCGCCACTGCTCGTCGCTGTACTCGCGCAGCGGCACCGACGGGTCGAAGAACCCGCTCCTGGCGTAGGACCGCCAGAACCACTGGCCGACGCCGAACGCCGGGAACGTCAGCGCGCCGTCGTCGAGCGAGCGGTCGCGGTCGACCAGTTGCGTCTCGTCGACCACGCTGACCACGCCCAGGCCCTGGCAGCGCGGGCACATGCCCTGCGGGTCGTTGAACGAGAACGCGTTGGAGTAGCCGGCGAACGGCCGGCCCGCCCGGGAGTAGATCAGCCGCAGCCGGGCCCCGATGTCCGTGGCCGTGCCGACGGTGGACCGGGCGCCGCCGAGCCGCTTCTGGTCGACGACGGTGACGGCGCACAGGTTGGCCATGCGGTCGACGTCGGGCTGGCCGTAGCTGGGCAGCCGGCTCTGCGCGAACGCGCTGAACGTGGCGTTGAGCTGGCGCTGGGACTCCGCGGCCAGGGTGTCGAAGACCAGCGACGACTTGCCCGACCCGGACACGCCGGTGACGACCGTCAGCTGGTGCTTCGGGATGTCGACGTCGATGTTCTTCAGGGTGTGCTCACGGGCACCACGGACCTCGATGTAGCCGTGATCGGCCAACGTCATCGGTTCAGCCTCCGATAGGCAGCGGCGGACAGCGGTGCGAACACCACGACCATCAGGATCGGCCAGATCACTGACAACGCCTGTCCGTGATCGGCCGGCCAACTTCCGCCGGTCACGCCGGGATTGCCGAATAGCTCGCGGACCGCGTCCGCCGTCGCCGACAGCGGGTTCCACTCCGCGACGGCGCCCAGCCACGACGGCATGGTCGCGGGGTCGAGGAACACCGTGGAGAGGAAGCCGACCGGCCAGACCATGATCTGGACGCCGGCGACGGCCTCCGGCCCGGGTGCCTTCAGGCCGGCCCAGACGCCGACCCACAACAGCCCGAACCGGAGCAGGAGCAGCAGCCCGTACGCCGCCAGCACGTCACCGGCATCGCCGGACCACCGCCAGCCGAGAGCGAACCCGGCGACGGTCATCGCGGCGAGCCCGGCCACAGACGCCGCGAGGTCGGCCAGGCACCGCCCGGCGAGTACCGCGCCGCTGTGCAGCGGCAGCGACCGGAACCGGTCGGTCACGCCGCGCTGGGCATCCGTGGTGATCGCGATCATCGTGGTCTCGAGGCCGAACAGCATGGTCAGCGCCAGCACCCCGGGCACGACGAACGGCACGTAGCCGGCCGCGCTGCCGGCGATCGCACCGCCGAACAGGCCGCCCATCATCAGCACGACGAGCACCGGGAACAGCAGCGTGACGAGGAACGGCACCGGCTGCGCCCGCCAGTGCGCGAACGTGCGGCCGGCCAGCACCAGCGAGTCGTGGACCAGCGAATTCATCGAACCTGCCCTTCGGCGGTGTTCACGTGCACGAAGACGTCGTCGAGCGTGGGCCGGCGGACGGCGACGTCCTCCGGCGTCAGGCCGGCGGCGGCCAGCGCCGCGCAGAACGCGGTGACGGCGCCGGCGCCGGCCACCGGCACGGCGACGGCAGGCCCGGCGACCTCGACGGCCCCGACGGCGTG
>NZ_QUAL01000006.1 GCF_003579925.1 Jiangella rhizosphaerae
GTCGCGACGTGCGCCGCGAGCGCGCCGAGCGTCGTCGGCGCGACGGTGCACAGCGCGACCCCGGCGGCGGCCGGCTCCGGGTCCAGCGCCCAGCCGAGGGCCCGCGCGACGCCCTCGTCGACGCCGTCGGGACGGCGCCGGTGCCAGCCGTCGTGGTAGTGGCAGACGGCCAGCCCGCGTCCGGCGATGAAGGCGCGTTTGGCGAGGTAGACGGGGTCCTGCTCGGCCTCGAGGTCGTCGTTCGCGGCGCCCAGGTGGTCGTAGAACGGCGCCTCGTGGGTGATGACGACGTTCGCGCCGGCCGCCGCGGCCCGGTCGAGCACGTCCAGGGTCGCCAGCGTGGTGACCGCCACCCCGGCGACGACCGTGCCGGGGTCGCCCGCGACGACGCCGTCGACCGTGCTGGGGCGCGGCAGCGCGCCGTCGGCCGCGGAGATGAGGGACAGCAGCGCGGCGGCGGTCAGCGTCGTCACGTCACCAACCTAGACGGTGAACACCCCGATGGTGTCCCAGGCGATCCAGGATCCCTCGTCCTTGACCAGCGTCAGCACGTTCTCGCCGGGCCGGAACAGCCCGGCGCCTTCGGCGTCGGGTCTTCATCTTGTTGCGGACCGTGCTAGTTGCCGGTCAGGGGGAGGCGGACGGTGAAGGTCGTCCCCTTCGGGCCGGTGGTGAAGCCGATCGTGCCGCGGTGCCGCTTCTCGACGATGCGCTTGGCGTTGTCGAGGCCCAGCCCGCTGCCCTGGCCGACCGGCTTGGTCGTCACGAACGGCTCGAACAGCCGGCCTTGGACCTCCTCGGGGACACCGCGCCCG
Organism: Jiangella rhizosphaerae; assembly: GCF_003579925.1. Lineage (GTDB taxonomy): Bacteria > Actinomycetota > Actinomycetes > Jiangellales > Jiangellaceae > Jiangella > Jiangella rhizosphaerae. The sequence goes on from NZ_QUAL01000006.1 coordinate 816, forward strand.
TGGTCGGTGACGTCGACGGCGGCGTAGTCGCCGTCGCGGTAGGTGCGCAGCTCGAGCACGCCGTGACCGTCCATGGCGTCGACGGCGTTGTCGATGAGGTTGGTCCACACCTGGTTGAGCTCGGCGGCGAAGGCGGGCACCAGGGGCAGCGTGGTGTCGTAGTCGCGGTGGACCTCGATGTCGCCGAGCTTGTGCCCCAGCATGACCAGCGTGCTGTCGATGCCGGGGTGGAGGTCGACCTCCTGGTGGGCGGCCTGGTCGAGGTGGGTGTACTGCTTGATCGACGCCACCAGCGTGGAGATGCGGTTGGAGGCGTCCTCGATCTCGTCCATGAGCGCCTCGGTCTCGAGCGTGTAGCCGAGCCAGGCCAGCGCGGACGGCAGCGCGTCGCCCACCTCGGCGGCGACGTCGTCGAAGAAGGTGGTGTCGAGGCCGGCCGAGACGAAGACCGGGGCGACGTCGACGGCGTGGTCGAAGCCGAGGTCCTCGAGGTGGTCGACCATCTCGTCCTCGAGGTCGCTCTCCTGCAGCGGGCTCAGCGGGTCGCGCTTCTTGGAGGCGATCTCGACGGCGCGCTCCTGGATGGTGATCAGCCGGGCGATCATCGCGGGGTCGAGCGTGCCGGACGCGATCATGCCGAGCTTCTGCCGCATGTGCGCCACGCGGTCGCGCAGCTGCCCGGCCGCCCGGACGGTGGCCGCGGCGGGGTTGTTCAGCTCGTGCGCGAGGTTCGCCGACAACGTGCCCAGCTGGGCCAGGTGCTCGCGCTGCCGCACCGTCGCCTCGGTGGTGCGGATGCCGAGGTAGAGCCCGTCGAACAGGTGCACCGCCATCGGGAACCACTTGTGCACGAAGGCCGCGAAGTCGTTGGCGGGCCAGCGCAGGAACCGGCAGTCGGTCACCGCGTGCAGCGACGTCGGATAGGCGGCGGCGCCGGCGGACGTGGCGAAGGCGCGGACGGCGCCGGCGTACGAGCCGCGGTGGTCGGTCTGGTTGACGACGACCTCCTCACCGTCGGCGTGCCGCACCAGCCGCAGGGTGCCGTCGAGCAGCACCCACAGCGCGATGGACGGCTCGCCGGCGCGGTAGACCGTGCTGCCGGCGGGGTAGGTGCGCACCTCGGAGCTCGCGACGACCTCGGCCAGCTGCTCGGGGGTCATGCCTTCGAAGAGGAACAGCGTGCGCAGCTCCTCGGCGTCGATGGGCGTACCCATGGTCACGTCGCCTCCAGGTAGCGGTGGACCAGCGTGATGGCCATGGCGCCCTCGCCGACGGCTGACGCGACGCGCTTGACGGACTCGGCGCGGACGTCGCCGGCGACGAACACGCCAGGGACGCTGGACTCCAGGTGGTACGGGTTGCGGGCCAGCGGCCAGTCGCGTGGCGGTCGCCCGTCGGCATCGAGAAGCGCCGGCCCCGTCAGGAGGAAACCCCGTTCGTCGCGCGCGAATTCCTCGCCCAGCCAGGACGTCGGCGGCTCGGCGCCGATGAAGACGAACAGCCGAGTCGCCGGCAGCGTCTGCGCGCCGCCGGTGCGGGTGTCGGTGACGACGATGCGCTCGAGCCGGCCGTCGCCCTCGGCGGCGGTGACCTCGGTGCACGTGCGCACCACGATGCGCGGGTCGGCCTCGATGCGTTCCACGAGGTACTCCGACATCCGCAGCCGCAGGTCGGGGCCGCGCACCAGCATGATGACGCGGTTGGCGTACTTGGCGAAGTGCAGCGCGGCCTGGCCGGCGGAGTTGGCCGCGCCGACGATGTAGACGTCCTCGCCCTTGCAGCCGGGCGCCTCGTGGGCGGACGCGCCGTAGTAGATGCCGCGTCCGGCGAAGTCGTCGGCGCCCTCGGCGGGCAGCTGAGACCACCACACGCCGGTGGCGATGACGACGGCGTGCGCGGTGACCTCGTGCCCGTCGTCGAACCGGACGACCCGCCCCTCGCCCTGGGCGACGACGTCGACCGCGGCCGCCGCGGTGAGCATCTCGACGTCGAACCGGACGGCCTGGTCGCGGGCCCGCTGCGCCAGCTCGGCGCCGGAGACGCCCTGCGGGAAGCCCAGGTAGTTCTCGATGAGGCTGCTGCGTGCGGCCTGGCCGCCGACGCCGGCGCGGTCGACCAGCAGCGTGCGCAGCCCCTCACTGGCGCCGTAGACGGCCGCGCCGAGCCCGGCCGGGCCGCTGCCGATGACCACGAGGTCGTAGAGCGGGCTGCCCGCCGTCGTGGCCAGGCCCAGCCGCTCCGCGACGTCGCGCAGCGGCGGGCAGGTGAGCACGACGCCGTCGGGCATGATGACCGCCGGCAGGGCGTCGTCGGGGATGGCCGCGGTGTCCTGCAGCGCCGCACCCTCGGGTCCGCGCAGGTGCCGGTAGGGGACCTGGTTGCTGGTCAGGAACTCCTTGAGGTCCTGGGTCTCGGCCGCCCACTGGTGGCCCAGCAGCGTGACGCCCTCGAAGCCCGGCCGGCTGTCGCGCGCCCACTGCTCCAGCAGCTCGTCGAGCACCGGGTAGAGGTGCTCCTCGGGCGGGTCCCACGGCTTGACGAGGTAGTGGTCGAGGTCGATGTCGTTGACGGCGCGGATGGCGGCCTGGGTGTCGGCGTACGCCGTCAGCAGCACCCGCTTGGCCTGCGGCACGACGTCCATGGCCTGCTCGAGGAAGTCGATGCCGTTCATGCCGGGCATGCGGTAGTCGGCCAGGATGAGCGCCGTCGGCTCGCCCCGCAGGGTGAGCTCGCGCAGGACCTCCAGCGCGCCGGCTCCGGTCTCGGACCGGACGACGCGGTGGTCCGACCCGTAGCGGCGCCGCAGGTCGCGGGCGATCGCCCGGCTCACGGCCGGATCGTCCTCGACGGTCAGCAGCACAGGTCCCTGTCGTGGCACTGCCCCTCCAACTCGCGCCGAACGCTCGGTGCCCCAAGGGTACGGCGTCAGAAGCCCTGGGTTTTCAGCCAGGCGAGAACGTCGTCGGCGACGACCCGCCACCCGCTGTCGATGCCGAGGCTGTGCCCGCGGTCGGGGTACTGCCGCAGCTCCGTCACCGCCGGCGACCTCCGGTACAGCCGCGCGGTGGTGCGCACGATCGCGGGCGCGACGGTGTGGTCCTTGCCGCCCAGGGTCAGCAGCAGCGGCCCGCGGGTGGCGTTGCGGGTGTCGACCTTGGCCGGCGACGACGGGTTGAGGTTGGCGGCCGCGGCCTCGAACAGCGGCCGGCCCGGCGACGGGATGGTCCAGCGCTCGTACAGCTCGTCGGACTCCCGTTGCGGCAGCGCGTTGCCGAAGCCGTACCGGAACTGCTCGCGGGTCAGCGCGACGGCCCGGCCGCGGTTGGCCGGGTTGCGCAGCGCGATCGACGCCACGCGCAGCGACGACGGCGGCAGGTACAGCACGCCCTTGATCGGCGCCGGATCGAGGGCGACGGCCGCGGCGGCGAGGTCCCGGCCGAGCAGCCGCTGCACGATCAGCCCGCCGAACGAGTGGCCGACCAGCACCGGCGGCGCTCCCAGGCCGCGCAGGACGCCCGCGTAGTGCTCGACGACGGCGTCGATGCCGATGCCGGCGACCCGGTCCGGGTGGGCGCGGGTCTCCTCGACCGTCGGCGAGTCGCCCGGCCAGCCCGGCGCCTGGGCGTCGTAGCCGGCGTCGCGGAACAGTTCGACCCACGGCTGCCACGAGTCGGCGTGCAGCCACAGGCCATGGACGAAGACGACGGGGAGACGATCGGCGGTCACGGTGTCCTCCTCAGCTCGGCGCTGCGCCGATCATGCGCCCAGAACGTTTCCGCCGGGTTGAGTCACCCGTGTGTGATTCTCGAGCGGCGACGGCGTCCGTCACGTCACGCGCCGCGGGGCGGCGGCGAGCTCGCGGGTGATCACGGCGCGCAGCGACTCGAGGTCGTAGGGGCCGTGGTGGCGCTGCCCGTTGACGAAGAACGTCGGCGTGCCGGCGACCCCGCTCTGCTCCGCGCTCTCGACGTCGCGGGTGACCCGCAGGGCGAAGCGCCGCGACGACAGGTCGCGGGCGAACCGGTCGACGTCCAGGCCCAGCTCCTCGGCGTAGCGCAGCAGGTCGGGATAGGTGAGCGCGTCCTGGTGGGTGAGCAGCAGGTCGTGCAGCTCCCAGAATCGGCCCTGCCGGCCGGCCGCCTCGGCCGCCTCGGCGGCCAGCTGGGCATGTTCGTGCACGTCCGTCAGCGGCAGGTGCCGGAAGACGAAGGTCAGGTCGTCGCCGAACGCCTGGGTCAGCTCGCGCAGCACCGGCTCGGCCCGGCCGCAGTAGGGGCACTCGAAGTCGCCGTACTCGACCAGCGTGACCCGCGCGTCCACCGGGCCGCGGATGTGGTCGACCTCCGGGTCGACCGGGTCGGCGAGGTCGACGATCGGCGCGGCCAGGCGCTCCTGCCCGGCCGACCGCGCCTGCTGCGGCAGACGGCCGATCAGCCGGAACACCAGCAACGCGAGCAGGGTGGCGATGACCGACGCCGCGAGGATGCCCAGCTTCGCGTCGTCGAGCTGGGCGCCCTCGAACGCGATGCCCGCGATCAGCAGCGAGACGGTGAACCCGACACCGCCGATCGTCCCGGCGCCCACCAGCTGCGGCCACGGCACCGTCAGCGGGAAGCCGAACCGGCTGGCCAGCCAGGTCACACCGACGATGCCGACCGGCTTGCCGACCACCAGGCCCAGCACGATGCCCAGCGTGATCGGCGACGTCGCCGCCTCGCGCAGCACGTCGCCGTTGATCACCATGCCGGCGTTGGCCAGCGCGAACACCGGCACGATCAGGTAGTTGGCCCAGGGATGGAACAGGTGCTGCAGCCGCTCGTTCGGCGAGATGGCGGTCGCGAGGGTGCGGCTGGCGGTCCGGGCGTACTCGGGCACCGGCTGCTCCCGGAACAGCCGCCAGACCGCGCCGGCGCGTTCCAGGTCCGCGCGGGACGGCGGGAAGGCCGAGGCGATGAGGCCGAACGCGATGCCGGCCAGCGTCGCGTGCACGCCGGAGATCAGCGTGGCCAGCCAGACGCCGGTGCCGACGATGAAGTACGGCACCCCGTGCCGGACGCCGCTGTGCTTGAGCACCACCACCACGCCGAACAGGGCGACGGCGACGCCCAGCGCCGGCAGCGAGACGTCGTCGGAGTACGCGACCGCGATGATCGCCAGAGCCACGACGTCGTCGACGATCACCGCGGTCAGTACGAACGTCCGGGTCCGCGGCGACGCCCGCCGGCCGGCCAGCGCCAGCACCCCGAGCGCGAACGCGGTGTCCGTCCCCATGGCGATCGCCCAGCCGTGCACCGCGGAGTCGCCGGCGTTGACGGCCAGGTAGAGCAGCGCCGGGACGGCCATCCCGCCGAGCGCGGCCAGCACGGGCGTCGCGACCCGGCGGCGCTCGCGCAGCTCGCCCATGTCGAACTCGCGGCGGATCTCCAGCCCGACGACGAAGAAGAACAGCGCCATGAGGCCGTCGTTCACCCAGTGGCGGATGTCGAGGGACAGCTCCGCGCCGCCGAGCCGGAAGGCCAGCTCGGTGTGCCAGAACTCCTCGTAGCTGTCCGGCCACGGAGAGTTGGCCCACACCAACGCGGCGACCGTGGCCGTGAGCAGCACGACCGCGCCCGAACTCTGCGTCGCGATGAACTCGCGGATCGGCGAGGCCAGCCGCCGGGACCGCGGGGTCTGCCCGGTCGCCATGCCGGTGATCCTAGGTCCGCGAGGTTCGCGCCGCGTTACGAGAGCCGGCTCAGCTGCTGCTTGGCCTCGCGGCGCCGGCGACGGGCCGCCTCGGAGGCCTTGCGGGCGGCCTCGACGTCGTCCTCGGCGGACTCGACGTCGTCGCGGGCCTGCTCGAGCTCGCGGCGGGCGGCCGCCAGCTCCTCCGTCAGCCGCTCGACCGTCTCCTGAGCCTGCGCCAGCCGCTGCCGCTGGTCGTCCAAGGCCGCCTCGGCGTCGTCGACCTGTTCCTCGGCGGCGTCGACGGCGGCCTCGGCCTCCTCCAGTTCGCGCTCGGCGCCGGCGAGCTCGTCGTCGCCCTCACCCGCCGTCTCGTCGGGCGCCTCGGCCTCCTCGGCAACAGGTTCAGCCGTCTCCTCGGCGGGCGCCGTCGCGCGCGGCCGCCGGGTGGTCTCCAGCCGCTGGCCGCGGGCGACCCGGGCCTCGGACAGCGAGATGACCTCGGCCTCGCCGTCGTCCTCGACCGCACCGAACCCGACGTGCTCCAGCCCGTGCGACAGCTGCGCGGCCTGCAGGAGCTCGGCGGCGCGGGGGTCGGCGATGGCGGCGTCGAGTGAGGAGGCGACCGCCTCGATCAGCTCGACGCTCGCCCGCTGCCCGCCGTCCTTGGCGACCTTCCGGGCCGCCTTGAGCAGCGCGTCGACCTGCTTCTTGCGCTCCGCGGTGAGCTCGCGCAGCGCCGTGCCGTCCATCGCGGACATCGCCTTGCGCATGCGCCCGCCCAGCTCCATGAGCGCGGCGACCTCGTCGCGGTGGCGGCGCACCAGCTGGTTGGTCAGCCAGGCCGCCACCGTCGGCTTGCGCAGCGCCTTGACCCGCGCGGCGACGTCGCCGGCGCCCTCGCCCTTGAGCCGCTTGGCCAGCGTGTTGCGGGCTTCGACGAACTCCTCGGGCGGGAGGGCGTAGAGCTCGTCCGCCGCGTCGTCGAGGTTCATGGGTCCAGTGTGCTACTGGAGGTACTTCTCCACCTCGTCGACGGGCCGGACGGCCGCCTCGTCGGGGTTCTGCCCCGCCTCGACCCGGGCGCGGCGCTGGCGCAGCAGGTCCCAGCACTGGTCGAGCTGCTCCTCGAGCAGGCGCAGCCGGGAGTGCTCCTCGTCGGTCGAGATCTCGCCGGCCTGCAGCCGCTGCCGCAGGTCGTGCTCGTCCTCGACCAGCGCGCTGATCCTGGCCCTGATGTCGTCCTCCTGCATCGGCCTCTCCCACGGCTCGGTCCGGTCACTGACCCTGCCGAGCATAGGCGTCGTTCAGCCGATGAGGTCCAGCATCGCGCGAGCGGCCGCCGAGAGCTGCTCCCGGGGCGGGTGGGCGACGGCGACCCGCCAGGTGGGTGCGGGATCGACGGCAACGTACTCGAGCCGGGCGGCCGCGGCGGCCATGCCGGGCGGGACGAAGCCGACGCCGAGGCCCTGCTCGACCAGGTCGGTGAAGAGCGGGATGTCGTTGACCTCGAAGGCCGTGAGGCGCTGCAGGCCCGCGGCCCGGAACAGCTCGTCGGTCGAGGTGCGAGCGCCCCAGCCCGGCACGAAGTCGACGAACGGCTCGCCGGCGACGTCGGCCAGCGGCACGGGGGCGGCCACGGCGAACCGGTGCCCCAGCGGGCAGGCCAGCGGCATCGTCCCCACGCTGAGGGTGCGGACGCTGACGCCGGCGGGCACCCGGCCGCTGAGCCCGACGAAGGCGAGGTCGAGCTGGGCCGTGCGGACGCCCTCGACCAGCTCGGTGCTCGGGGCCTGACGCAGCCGCAGCTGCACCCTCGGGTGCGCGGTGTGGAACCGGCGCAGCAGGTCGGGGAGGTCGTAGCTGTGCGAGGCCTGCATGAACCCGACCACCAGCCGCCCGGTGACGACGCCCCGCACCGCGGCCACGGTCTCGCGGGCCACCGCGGCCGCCCGCAGCGTCCGGCGCGCCTCCGGCACCAGGGCGCGGCCGGCCTCGGTGAGCCGCACCTGCTTGGTGCTGCGGTGGAACAGCGGCGCGCCGAGGTCGGACTCGAGCGCGCGGATGGACGCCGACAGCGCCGACTGGACGATGTGCAGCCGGCCCGCCGCGCGGGTGAAGTGCAGCTCGTCGGCGAGGACGACGAAGTGCTCGAGCTGACGCAGTTCCATCGGTGATCTCGATGAGTAGAATCGAAAAGATCTGTTGGCAAGATGGATCTTCTCGCGCGCACGCTGGGGACGTCAACCGCACGAGAAGGGTGAAGATGACCACCGAGGTCCTGACCCGGCCGGAGCGCGGCACCGTCCCGCACGGCGCCGGGTTCTGGCTCACCGCCTACGCGTTCACCGTCACGATGGCGTTCTCGGCCGTGCCGACGCCGCTGTACGTCGACTACCAGCACCGCGACCACTTCTCCGCCGCCACCGTCACCGTCGTGTTCGCCGTCTACGCGCTCGGCGTGGCGGCCAGCCTGCTGCTCGTCGGCCACGTCTCGGACCGGTTCGGCCGCCGGCGCGTGCTGGTGCCGGCGGTGCTGGTGTCCGTGCTGGCCGGCTTCGTGTTCCTGTTCTGGCCGACGCTGCCGGGCCTGCTGCTGGCCCGAGTGCTCCAGGGGATCGCCGTCGGCGCCATCACCGCGACGGCGACCGTGCACCTCGCCGAGCTGCACCGGGCCGCCCGCCCGGAGGCCGGCCGGCGGCGCGCCGAGATCGTCGCCGTCGCCGCGAACCTCGGCGGCATCGGTCTGGGGCCGCTGGTCTCCGGACTGCTGGCCGACGTCGCCGCGGACCCGCTGCGGCTGCCGTACTTCGTCGTCAGCGTGCTGCTGGTGGTCGCGGCGATCGGCCTGTCGCTGGTGCCCGAGACCGCGCCGCTGCTCGACGAGCCGGGGCCGTACCGGCCGCAACGCGTCCGGGTGCCGGCGGGGGAGCGCGGGCTGTACTACGCGGCGGCGCTGACGGCGTTCGCGGCGCTCGCGGTGTTCGGGCTGTTCACCTCCGTCGCGCCGGCGCTGCTGGCCGGCATGCTCGACGCGCCGTCGCACACGCTGACCGGCGCGGTGGCGTTCGCGACGTTCGCGGCGGGGGCGACCGGGCAGGTGTTGCTGGCCCGGCGGCCGCCACGGCGGACGCTGCCGGCCGGTGCGGCGGCCGTGGCCGCGGGGCTGGCGGTGCTGGTGGCGTCGGTGTACGCGTCGTCGCTGGCCGGGTTCCTGGCCGGCGGCGTCGTCGCGGGCGCCGGGGCCGGGCTGCTGTTCGCCGCCGGTGTCGCCGTCGTCTCCGGGCTGGCCGGTGCGACGGGGCGGGCCGAGGCGCTGGCCGGGCTGTTCCTCGCCGGCTACCTCGGGCTGGCCGTTCCGGTGCTCGGCCTCGGAATCGCGACCCGGGCGACCGGCCTCGAGGGAGCGCTGGCCGGGTTCGTCGTGGTGGTCGTGGCGCTGGGCGTGGGATCGGCTCTGGCCGCCGTCCGCCGGCTCCGCTAGCGTCGGGCCCGTGACGGTGATCGGCACGTGGAACCTGGAGAACCTGTTCCGGCCCGGCGCCGAGGACGGCCGTCCGCCGGACCAGGCGACGTACGAGGCCAAGCTCGACGCGCTGGCCGGCACCGTCGGCCGGATGGCGCCGGACGTCCTCGCCGTGCAGGAGGTCGGCGAGTCGGCCGCGCTGGACGACCTCGTCGAGCGGCTGGACGGCGACTGGACCACGCACGTGTCGGCGCATCCCGACAGCCGCGGCATCCGGGTGGGGGTGATCTCGCGGCTGCCGGTCGACGAGACCGAAGATCTCGTCGCCTACGCCGGCGGCGTCGGTCCGGTGCGCGCCACCGACGGCGGCGAGCTGTCGGCTGAGATGGGCCGCGGCGCGTTCCGGGCCCGGGTCCGCACGGCCGCCGGCGACGCCGTCGACGTCGTCACCTGTCACCTCAAGTCGAAGCTGCTGAGCTATCCCGGCGGCCGGTTCGCCCCGCGCGACGAGTCCGAGCGGGCGCGCTACGGCGCCTTCGCGCTGTACCGCCGCGCGGCCGAGGCGGCCACCGTCCGCGAGTGGGCGAACACCCTCCTCGACGGCGACGGCCAGGACCGCTCACTGGTGGTCTGCGGCGACCTCAACGACGAGCCGGGTGCGGCGACCACGCAGATCCTGCTCGGCCCCGGCGGCTCGGAGATCGGCACCCCCGGCGTCGACCGGCCGGACGCCGGCGACGCCTGGCGGCTGTGGAACACCGCGCCGCTCATCCCCGAGGCGCGCCGGTACAGCCGCGTCTACCGCGGCCGTGGCGAGCTGATCGACCACGTGCTCGTCTCGCACCGGCTGCTGCGGCGCATCGAGAAGGCCGACAGCCTCGTCGACCGCGGCCTGCCCTCGGTCACCGACGACCCCCGCCCGCGCGCCGCGGCCGCGGACTCCGACCACGCCCCGGTCGTCGCGACCTTCACGGACTGACGGACAGGTTCTCGAAGACCGCCAGGCCGAGCCGGTCCTGGACGTGGGCGCACGACAGCACGCCGACGTCCTGGGTGGCGGCCGCGGTGGGCAGGTCGATCGAGCCGATCGCCTGCCACGTCGTGCCGTCGACGCTGTACGAGCCGTGGAACCGCTGCCCCTCGCGGGCCAGCCGCAGGTGGACGGGGTACGGCGACGGGCTCAGCTGGGCCCGCAGCACCGACTCCACCGTCCCGCTGCCATCGGCGTCCCAGAGCAGCAGCAGGCCGTTCTCCGGCTTGATCACCAGCGCGACGTACCCGGTGGACGTGCCGGCACCCCGCAGGTCGTTGCGGAAGACCAGCCCGGCCCGCGCGTTGGGGTCGGTGGCCTCCTGCGAGACGACGGTGACCGTCGCCGTCGTCGACGGGCCGCCCGCGCCGTCGTGGAAGATCGCGCCGTAGTGGTCGACGCCGGTCCAGAGGTCGGCGCCGTTGCCGAGGACGGCCAGGCGGCTGCCGCGCTGCCCGAAGTGCGCCCGTGTCGACGCCGCCGTCTGCAGCGGGGCCTGGACCGGCTCGGCGACGGCGACCGCGTGCGCCGCGCCGTGGCTGACGCCGTCCGCGCCGCCGGCGGCGTACGTCACCGTCGCCTCCAGCGTCGAGAGTGCGACCGGCTCGGACGGCGCCGTCGCCGTCACCCGCCAGATGGCGGCGAACTCCTCGCCGGGCTCCACCGCCGCGGCCTCGACCGGCGTCGACGGCGCCACCGTCCAGCCCGCCGGGGCGGCCAGCTCGAGCCGCACGCCGGTCGCCGTGGTCACCTCATCGTTGACGAACGTGACGGTGACGTCCGCGGCGGCGCCCGGGCGCAGCTCGTCCGGCGCGTCGAACGCGAGCACGCCGGCGTTCGGCGGCCAGGTGATGACCATCCGGTCCGCGCGCAGCCGCTGCCGCAGCGCCGGGTAGTGGACGTCCTGCACCGCGACGCCGGCGGTAATGGCGAGGTCGGCCGCGAGCGCCGCCGCGTGCCCCGTCGCCATGAACACCGGCTCCATGCGTGCCGAGCCGAACGCGATGTGCGAGGCCGAGATCGCGCAGGCGACGAGCAGGTTCTGGCACTCGCCGCGGGCCGGGACGATGGCGCGGTAGGAGATGCCGTACGGGCCCGCCGGCGGCACCTGCACGTCGCCCTCGTTGCGGGCGAAGCCGCCGACCACCACGCGCTTGCAGTTGTGCGAGTCCATCGTGTACGACGCCAACGCGACCGGGTCGGGCGCCGCCACCGTCCACCGGCAGTCGTGCTCGGTGATGACGTAGTCGGCCACCATGCGGCGGGCCTCGCGGATGTACAGCTCGTGCGACCAGCCGCCGGTGCCGGTGAACTCGTCGTTCGTCAGGCCCCAGCCGTTGACCTCGGCCCGGATCGTCTCCGGCACCCGCGGGTCGTTGGCCAGGAACCAGAGCAGCCCCTGCTGGTAAGTCACGTGGTCCTGGAAGATCGCCTCGCGCGTCGCGTAGTCGCCGTCCGGCCAGGCGTAGTTGCGGCCGATGTTGTCCGTGCTCACCGCGCCGTTGTTGTTCATGTCGGTCTTGCCGTTCGGCATCGGCGTGTTGAGGCGCATCGCGTCCCACACGCCGGCCTGCAGGTAGCGCAGCAGCAGCTCGTACCGGGCCGGGTCGTAGCCGGGCGGCCGCGGGAACGGGCGCCGGTCGGCCGCCCGGGTCAGGCAGATGCGGAAGTTGAACGCCTGGATGCGGTGGTCGCCCTCGCCGTTCGTCCCGGGCGGGTCGGCCGAGATGCCCTGCAGCAGCCCGCTCGACGGATCGCCGGCGACGACGTACGGGTCGATCTGCCGCTGGAACTGGTGGCCGGAGCGGAACTGGACGCCGTTGAGCGTCTCGCCGTACGTCGCGTTGGACTCGCGGCCGACCGTGTAGCTGACGCCCGCCGCCGCCATCAGGTCGCCCTCGTAGCTGGCGTCGATGAACATCCGGGCGACGAACACCTTCTCGTTCTCGGTGCGCAGCGAGTGGATGCGGCCGCCGACCATGCGGACGTCCTCGAGCCGGTGGTCGCGGAAGACCTGGACGCCGGCCTCCTCCACCCACGCGTCGAACACGCTCTCGGCGACGTGCGGCTCGAACGTGAACGCCTCGGCACGGCCGTAGTGCTGACCGAGACGGCGGTAGAACTCCCGGCTCAGCCCGCCGATGGACTCGATCCGCCCCGTGTCGGTCGCGCCCAGTCCGGCGGAGCTGAGGCCGCCCAGATGCCGGCCGAACACCACCAGGGCGACGCTCCGGCCCGCCTGCGCCGCTCGCACCGCCGCCGTCACCCCGGCCGACGTGCCGCCGTAGACGCACACGTCCGTGCGCACGACGCCCGGATCGCGAGGGACGGGGTACCAGTAGCGCAGCCCGGGGTGCTGCCCCGGCCCGACGACGGCATTCGCGGCTTCCGCGGCTTCCGTGGCTGGACCCGGGGCCGCGTCGGCGGTGGGAGCGCCGGCGGCCAGCCACAACGCGCCGGCTCCGGCGGCGCCCAGGACGGAACGGCGGGTGGGTTCGGGTGCGGGCATGCGCGTCACCATCCGAACGTCGGCGGCCGTGGAAAGCGATTGCCCGGATGGTAGCGATCTTTGCCGGATGAGCGGAAGGTCTTTCGCCGGATGAATTGAGAAACTCGTCCAATCGTCGGCGAAAGTCGGCGGGTTCGGTCGTTTCTTGCGTGGGCCCGTCCCCCTGCTGCCCGATTGTCTTGGCCGCGTCCGCGCGCCTCAAGCGGACTATGGAGGCGCTTCGCGCCGGCGATGACCGCTTGACCCGCGCGCCCGCGGCTCAGAACGGGCAGCTATCAGGGGGACGGGGGAAGAGCGGCGACGGCTCCCGCGGCGTTGGCCCCGTTACGGTGTGGCGTTGGTGTCGTGGAGCGTCCACTTGGTGAGATTTCACCGTGATTCGGGGGCCATCACGAGGATTACCCCAGCGTCAACACCCCTACAGTCGTGGTGATGCTCACGTAATCCTCGTGATGTAGGCGATCATGGGTGATCATGGCCGTCTGCAGCCCGGCAAACCGGGCGAAACGGGCACGCGAACCTCGAGTCGTGCCCGCTCTGCCCCCGTCCCCCTGATAGCTGCCCGTTCTTGGCCGCGCAGCCGCGGGTCAAGCGGTCCTCGTCGGCGCGAAGCGCCCAAATGGTCCGCTTGAGGCGCGGTTGCGCGGCTAAGAAAATGGGCAGCAGGGGGACGGCCAACGTCACAACCCCGGCGAACGCCACGGAGGGCCGCGGCGAAATCGGGTGGCGCGAGCACGGGGTGGAGCGGTCTCCTTGATCACATGGAGACGGTGGTGGGCGACGCGTTCGGCCGGGTGCTCGAGCGGTGCCACGCGGCGGGCGGCCGGCCCGGGGTCGCGTTCGCGGTGGTCGAGCGTGACGACGGGCACATCGGTGTGCACGACGCCGCGGCGTACTTCTCCGGGCGGGACGAGTGGCCCGAGGCCGAGCGGCGCATCTGCGCCGGCCTCACGGGCCGGGTCCTGGACGTGGGCTGCGGCGCCGGGCGGCACGCCGCGGTGCTGGCGGCCGCGGGCCTGCACGTCGTGGGCGTCGACACGTCGCCGGGCGCGGTGGCGGTGGCCCGCGAGCGCGGCGTCGACGCGCGGCTGGGTTCGGCGACGGCGCTGCCCACCGGCCTCGGCGCGTTCGACGCGGTGCTGCTGCTCGGCAACAATGTCGGCCTGCTCGGCTCGGCCGAGACCGCACCCGTGGTGCTGGCGGAGCTGGCTCGGGTGACGGTGCCCGGCGGGCGCCTGCTGCTGTCGGGCATCGACCCGTTCGAGACCGACGACGCCGAGCACCTGGACTACCACCGGTGGAACCGCGAGCGGGGCCGCCTGCCCGGCCAGTGCCGCATCCGGCTGCGCGACGGCCGGCTCGCGACGGAGTGGTTCGACTACCTGTTCGTCTCCGAGGCCGAGCTGCGCGCCCTGGTCGACGGCTCGCCGTGGTCCGTCGGACGCTGGGAGCGCGACGGGCACGGGTACGCCGTCCGCCTGGACCGGCGCTGATCGCTCACCGCAGGGCCTCCGCCCGCACCGCGTCGACCAGCTCGCCGAGCGGCGGATCGTTCGTCTCGCACACCGAGCGGACCGCGGTGACCACCGCGTAGCCCTCGGCGAGCAGGGCGGCATCGGTTCCGGGGCCGGGCTCCTCGGTCGCGTCGGCGACGGTGAGCCGGATGAAGTCGTCGGCGTGCTCGCTCATCGTCGTCTGGACGATGCCGAACTCGGCCAGCGGCGCGTCGCGCAGACCGGCCAGCTGGTCCGGCTCGCGGTCGGGGACGTTGAGGTTGAGGACCGTCCCCGGCCGCTGCTCCACCAGGTACGGCAGCATCCGGCTGGCCAGCTGCGCCGCCGTCGCCCAGCGCGGTTCGACGGTGGGCGCCTCCAGGTGGAACTCGACCTCCAGGCCGACGTCGAGCGAGACGGCCAGGCCGCGCCGGTTGTTGATGCCGGCGGTGAGGGCGGCGCCGACCGTGCCGGAGTGCAGGATCGCCCGGCCGACGTTCGCCCCGTGGTTGACGCCGGACAGCACGACGTCGGGCGGGTCGCCGAACGCGCCGTACGAGGCGATCAGCGCGATCAGCCCCGGTGCGCCGCCGACGGCGTAGGCGGGCACGTCGTCCAGCCCGTCGAGCATGCGCCGCTCGAGCGCGATGCGGTCGCGCTCCTCCAGCCCGGCGATGATCGACGCGCTGCTACCGCTGGACTGCACCGCCGGAGCCGCGACCACGACGTCGAGGCCGGCCTCACGGACGGCCGCGGCGAGCGCGCGCAGGCCGGGTGCATCGATGCCGTCGTCGTTGGTGACGAGGGCGCGCTTCGCCGGGCTCACGATCCGCGTGCCCGTTCGGCCAGGTCGCGCGGGGACATCGTGACCGGAGGACCGGTCTCGTGGTGCCCGAGCGGCTCGACGTGGACCAGGTCGCGCAACTTCAGCACCGCCTCGACGTCGCCGGTGCCGAGGCCGTGGCGCGTGACGTTGAGCATGCCCGCGGCGGCGCCCAGCCGGATCGCCTCCTCGATGGCGCCGCCGCGCGCCAGCGTCGCCGTCACGCCCGCGATGAGCGAGTCACCGGCCCCGTGCGTGTCGGCGGCCTGCAGCTTGGGGCTGCGCACCACGCTGACGGTGTCGCCGGTGAGGAAGAGCAGCGGCTGGTCGCCCCGGGTGACGATCACGTGGTCGGCGCCCTGCTCGCGCAGCTCGTACATCGCCTTGACCAGTGAGTTCTGGTCGTCGCTCGCGGCCCGGCCGTCGGCGAGCAGTTCCTCGTGACTGACCTTGACCACCGTCAGCCCGCTCTCCAGCACCGCGGTGAGGCGGTCGCCGGCGAGATCGGCCACGACGGGTTTCCCGACGGTGCGCAGGTCGGCGGCCAGCCGCCGGTACGCGTCGGCCGGGACGGCGTCCTGCGCCGCGCCGTTGTCCGACGGACCGCTGAGCAGCACCGCGCCCGCGTCCAGGGCGGCGCTCAGCGTGAGGCCGTAGAGCTCGTCCAGCTCGTGCCGGGTGAGCGGGTCCGACGGCGCCTCGGCCACCTCGACCCGCTCGCCGCCGCGACGGTCGTGGATGTAGGCGCCGTTGCGGCCGGTGCCCTCCACCGCCTTGACGACGATGCCCTCGTCCTCGATGAGGTGCCGGAGCACCATGCCGGTCTCTCCGGCCAGAACACAGCACATCGTCACCGACGCGCCGAGCGTGACCAGCATCCGCGCCTGCCACACGCCCTGGCTGCCCGCGTGGACGTGGATGTCCGGCCGGCCGGCCTGGTCCTCGACGGTCAGCGTCAGCACGGGCGAGGGTGCGAACAGCGCGACGTCGCAGTGCGCCATGGGGCTCCCCTCCACGTCGGCACGACTCTCTGCTGCCGACGTACCCACGCATCGGCGAAAGCACGCGGTCGGGGTACGCCATCGCGCGGCACGGCCTGACCCTCAGGACAGCACGTCGGCGACGGCCCGCAGGTCGGCGACGAAGCCGGCGTAGGCCGCGTCCCGCTCCCGCGAGCGCAGCACCGCCGACGGATGCACGGTGGCCACCACCACCGCGTCGTCGATCGGCGGGCCGTCCGGCGTCGTCAGCGGCGATGTGGCGGCGTAGTCGGCCCACTCCAGCGGCTGCCCGTGCTGCTTCGTCACCCGGAACGACGGGCCGAGGATCGACGCGGCGGCGGTGGCGCCGAGCACCACCAGCACCCGTGGCCGGACGACGGCGAGCTCGGCCCGCAGCCACGGCCGGCAGGCCGCGATCTGGCCGGCGTCGGGCTTCTCGTGGATGCGGCGCTTGCCCTCGCGGTGGAACTTGAAGTGCTTGACGGCGTTGGAGACGTAGGCCTGGTCGCGGTCCAGGCCGGCCTCGGCCAGCGCGCGGTCCAGCAGCCGGCCGGCCGGTCCGGCGAACGGCCGCCCTTCGCGGTCCTCGACGTCCCCGGGCGTCTCGCCCACGAGCATGAGCGGCGCGTCGCGCGGACCGGCCCCGAACACCGTCTGGGTGGCATCGCGGTACAGATCGCAGGCCTGGCACTCCGCCGCCGCGGCGCGCAGCCGCGCCAGCGACCGCGTCCGCGGGATCACGGCCGGCGCCGCACCGGCGCCCTCAGCCACGGCGGGCCCCGACGCGCTGGAACCAGGTGAGGGTGGCCGTCAGGCCGTCGTGCACCGACGTGCGCGGCTGCCAGTCCAGCAGCTGGGTGGCGAGGCTGATGTCGGGCAGGCGCGCCTGGCTGTCGGTGACCGGCGGCTCGACGAAGACGATCTCGGCGGCGGGGCCGGCGATCTCCGCGACCTCCTGGGCGATCGAGAACACCGACACCGCCTCGGGACTGCCGATGTTCACCGGCCCCGGATAGCCGCCGTCGGCCAGCGCCAGGAGCCCGGCCACCGCGTCGTCGACGTAGCAGAGCGACCGGGTCTGCGTGCCCGGCCCGGGCACCGTCAGGGGCGTCCCGGCCAGCGCCTGCCGGATGAACCGCGACAGCACCCGGCCGTCGTCGAGCCGCATCCGCGGC
The DNA here is from genome assembly GCF_003579925.1 of Jiangella rhizosphaerae. GTDB lineage: Bacteria > Actinomycetota > Actinomycetes > Jiangellales > Jiangellaceae > Jiangella > Jiangella rhizosphaerae. The sequence continues at coordinate 17,980 of NZ_QUAL01000006.1, forward strand.
CCGTAGGTGTTGAAGATCCGCGCGATCGCCGTCCGCAGGTCGTAGGTGGCGCGGTACGCCGTCGTCAGCGCCTCGGCGAACCGGCGCGCCTCGTAGTAGGCACCGTAGCCGTCGGCAGGGTCGACCTGGCCGACGCTGTCCTCGCGGCTGGGCGCCTCGCCCGCCGGCCCGTACACCTCCGAGGTCGACGCCAGCACGAAGCGTGCCGACCGCGAGCGGGCGAGGTCCAGCGCGTTGAGCGTACCGGTGCTGGCGATCCGCATCGTCGCGACCGGGTCGAGCAGGTAGTCGGCGGGCGCGGCCGGCGCCGCGAGGTGGTAGACGACGTCGACCGGGCCGGCGAGGTCGGCGTCGCCGTAGTCCTTGAGGTCGCGGCGCAGCAGCGTGAACCGGGGATCGCCCTCGAGGTGACGGAGGTTCGCGGCCCGGCCGGTCTCGAAGTTGTCCACGCAGGTGACCCGGTATCCGGATGCGATGAGGGCGTCGCACAGGTGCGAGCCGAGAAAGCCGGCTCCACCCGTGACCACCGCATGCGGTTGCCCAGCGCCGTTGCCCACCATGTCTGGCTGCGTACCCGATGGGGAAGGATCGACACCGCAGTTCGCATCATGGAGGATGATGGCGTCGTGGGGCACGAGGTGGCGGAGGGCGGCGTGACCGAACCTGATGCGGGCGACTTCGCCGAGATGGCGCTGGCGCTGCACGAGGAACCCGACGTCGAGCAGACGCTCGAGCGGGTCGTCGAGTACGCGCAGCAGGCGACCGTGTGCGACGACGCCGGGCTGATGCTGCTGCACGGCGGCGGCCGCATCGAGACCGCGGTGGCCACCGATCCCCGGGTGCGCAAGGCCGACGAGCTGCAGACGACGCTCGCCGAAGGCCCGGCGCGGCTGGCCGTCAAGAACCGGGCGACGATCCTGGTCGACGACACCGCCGGCGATCCGCGCTGGCCGTCGTGGGGTCCGCAGGCCGCCGACCTCGGGCTGCGCAGCGTGCTGTCGGTCCACCTGCACACCGGCAACGCCACGCTCGGCACGCTGAACCTCTACGGCCACCGGCCCGGCATGTTCGACCACGACGACGTCGACGTCGCGGAGATCTTCGGCCGGCACGCGTCCATCGCGCTCGCGTCGGCGCGCGAGGAGGACGGACTGCGCCAGGCCATCGGCGCCCGGCACCTCATCGGACTCGCGCAGGGCATCCTCATGGAGCGCTACGGCCTCGACGCCGACCGCGCGTTCGCCGTCCTGCGCCGCTACTCCCGCAACAGCAACGTGAAACTGCGGGTCGTCGCCGAGCGGGTCATCGCCACCGGACGGCTGCCCGAAGAGCCCTGATCCGGCCGCCATCTCCGGTTTGCCGCGTCGCACCCTGGGTATCCGGGGGTGATGACTGTCGGGGTGATGCGGATCGTCAGGCGGACCGAGACCGGCCGCCGCAGCGATGTGACGGTGCCGAGTCCGGACGACCCGGGCGCGCGGGTCGACTCGGCGTCGTGGTGGGAGTACGGACTGTGCCGGGCATGGGACGCCGACCTGTTCTGCGTCCCCGACGGGGTGTCGCCCAGCCGGAAACGAGCCCAGGAGTCCAAGGCCAAGCGGATCTGCCAGATGTGCCCGGTGCGGGAGCCCTGCCTCGACGAGGCGATGGCCAGGGACGAGCAGTACGGCGTGTGGGGCGGGCTGGACACCGAGGAGCGGCGGCAGCTGGAGCGGCGGCGACCGGGGAAGCCCCGCCCCAGCTGACCGCGCGGACCGGCTCCGCGGCCGCCGGTCACCGCCGGCTACCAGCCGCGGCCGCCCCGGTCGCCGTCGTCGGCGACCACGTCGGTGTCGTCGGCGACGCTGTCGTCCGCCGAACGTGCGGTCCAGTCGGTCCGGGAGCCGTCCTCACCGGGATGCAGCGCGTCGGCCGTGCGCCGGCGTTCCGCCGCTGCGCCGGCCTCCTCGCCCGCAGCCGTTCGGCCTCGGCCTCCTTCTCCGCGGCCTCGGCGCGTTCGCGCCGCGCCCGGGCGGCCAGCTCCTCGGCCTCGGCGTGGTGGAGCTCGGCGGCGCGTTCCCTGGCCGCCGCCTCCTTGCGCTCCTGGATGGCGGCCTCGCGGCGAGCCGCCGCGCCGCGCGTCCGGCGCCGGCCGATCAGCCAGGCGGCGACGGCGATCAGCACCACGAGCACGATCAACAGGATGACCAGCTCGGTACTCATGTCAGCACACCTTCCCTCCGCCGCGGTCTCGGTGGCCGCGGCACAGGGTCCGTACCCGAAATGTCCGGGTTCAGTTCCGGGGCGGCGGCACCGGCTCCTCGCGGACGACGTCGCGGGCCGGCTTGTCCTCGCGCAGCCCTTCGAACGACGGATGACGCAGCGTGCCGGCGTTGGTCCACTCGGCGAACTCGACCTCGGCGACCAGCTCCGGCCGGACGAACAGCGCGTCGCGCTGCGGCTGGCGGCCGGTGAACGGGCTGGTGTCGGTGCGCAGCTCCTCCAGGCGCTCGAGCAGGCGCGTGCGGGTGGCGTCGTCGAAGCCGGTGCCGACCTTGCCGGCGAAGCGGAGCTCGTCGTCCTCGTAGTAGCCGACCAGCAGCGCGCCGAGCGAGCGCGTCAGCCGGCCCTGGCCCGGCACCCAGCCGCCGATGACGACCTCCTGCTGCCGCACGTTCTTGATCTTCAGCCAGTCGGTGCTTCGCCGGCCCGGCCGGTACGGGCTGGCCAGCCGCTTGGCGACGATGCCCTCCAGGCCGCGCTCGCGGGTGGCGTCGAGCAGGACGTCGCCGTCGCCGCGCTGGTAGTCGGGCACCTGCCAGGCCGGCCCGGCCAGCTCGAGCGTGGCCAGCTCGCGGCGGCGCTCCTCGTACGGCCGGTCCAGCAGCGACCGGCCGTCCAGGTAGAGCAGGTCGAAGACGACGTAGACGACGGGGATGCGCTGCGCCTGGCGCCGGATGTCCGCCTCGGCGCCGAGGTGGATGCGCGGCTGGATGCGCTGGAAGCTGGGCCGGCCGTTCTCGTCGAAGGCGACGATCTCGCCGTCGAGCACCATGCGGCGGGCGCCGATGGCGTTCATCAACGGGCGCAGCTCGGGATACTGCCGGGTGAACTCGCGCCCGTTGCGCCCGACCAGCCGCAGCCGGCCGGGCTCGCCGAAGGCGAGTGCGCGGACGCCGTCCCACTTGATCTCGAAGCCCCACTCGTCCTGGCCGGGCGGCAGCGTGGACAACGTGGCGGCCATCGGCGTCAGCGACTCCGGCATCGGGTCGCCGTCGTCGGCCGCCGCGTCCATGCGATGGATCATCCAGTCCTCGCCCTTGGTGCGGAACAGCGCGAACCGCCCGTCCACCTGCTCGCCGTGCAGGTGGACCACGACCTTGTCGTCCTGGAACTTCTCCGCCTCGTACGTCCCGTGGTCCCAGATGGTCATGCTGCCGCCGCCGTACTCGCCGGCCGGGATCTCGCCGTCGAACGTCAGGTACTCGAGCGGGTGGTCCTCGGTGTGGACGGCGAGGCGGTTCTCGTCCGGCGAGCGGGGGAACCCGCGGGGCAGCGCCCACGACGCCAGTACGCCGTCGTGCTCCAGCCGCAGGTCCCAGTGCAGCCGGCGGGCGTGGTGCTCCTGGACGACGAACCGCGGCGGGGCGTCCTTGCCGCGCCGTTTCCGCCGGTCGCGGCCGCGCGGCTCCGGGGTCTTGTCGAAGGACCGCTTGCGCTGGTACTCCGCGAGCCCGCCGGAACCATCGTCGTCGCTCATCCGTTCCATCGTCGCCGGGGAGCACCCCGCCGACAAGCACGACGCCGGAATAGCCGGCGCCACCGGGACGTTCTGATAGCTGGAAGTCCCCGATAGGCCGGCACCGGCCCGGGGCTTCGGGAGCCGGATCGAGAGATCCGCGGGCTCCCGCAGGGCAACCCACCTACGCAGCCACCGACGGCCCGCGCCCTCGTGCGCGGGGCCGTCGGCGTGGGCCTGGCGTGGGCGCCCACGACGACGTTGTGACGAGCGAGGAGACGAAGGATGACGATGGTGGAGGAGCAGGTCCGCGCCCCGGACGGCCGTGGGCGCATCGGGCGACCGAGCGCGCCAGCGGGCAATGACGCGGTGCGCGAGGAGGACTACGACCTGGTCGGCCAGTACCTGAAGCAGATCAGCGCGACGCCGCTGCTGTCGGCGGCCGAGGAGGTCGAGCTGGCGCGGCGCATCGAGGCCGGCGTCTACGCGGCGCAGCTGCTGGAGTCCGGCGACTCCGGGCGTCCGCGCGAGGAGCTGGAGGCGCTGGTGCGCGACGGCGAGCGGGCGAAGGACCACATGATCCGGGCCAACCTGCGGCTGGTCGTGTCCGCGGCGCGCAAGTACTACCGCAACAGCGGTCTGCCGTTCCTGGACGTCGTGCAGGAGGGGAACCTGGGCCTGATCCGTGCGGTCGAGAAGTTCGACTACACGAAGGGGTTCAAGTTCTCCACGTACGCGATGTGGTGGATCCGGCAGGCGATCGAGCGCGGCAAGGCCGAGCGCGCCCGCACCATCCGGCTGCCGGTGCACGTGCTCGAGACGCTGTCCAAGATCGGAAAGGCCGAGCGCAAGCTGGCCGTCACCCTGGGCCGCGAGCCCACGGCCGAGGAGCTGGCCGCCGAGGCCGACCTCCCGCCGGCTCGCGTGATCGAGCTGCGCCGCATCTCGCGCGACACCGTCAGCCTGGACACCCCGGTCGGCGACGAGGGCAGCGCGAGCATCGGCGACCTCATCGAGGACACCGAGACGCCGCAGGCCACCGACGTCGTCGAGTTCCAGGCGCTCGGTGAGCAGGTCCGCGACCTGGTCAACACGCTCGCCCCGCGCGAGGCGCTGATCGTCTCCATGCGGTTCGGCCTCGAGGACGGCGAGCAGCACACCCTGCAGGAGGTGGCCGAGCGGGTCGGCCTGACGAAGGAGCGGGTGCGGCAGCTGGAGAAGCTGGCGCTGGCCGAGCTCCGCGACCCCGCGCGGCACCAGCCGCTGCTGGAGTGGGCCGGCTGAGCCCGCCTCGGCTGTCTCGGTGGGATCATCCAGGATCGACCACGTGATGGCGTGGTCGATCCTGGATGAAGATCGAAGGCTCCGGGTCAGGTCGCCGGCCAGTGGCTGACACCGCCCCTTCGCGGGTACGGGGCCGGTGCCCGGGTGTACGGCCCGGGCACGGCACTGGGAGGAACCGATGACCGAACACACCGACGGCGTGCGCCACACGACGCAGGAGGAGCGCGACCGCGCGATGGCGGTGCACTCCGTCGACGACGAGACCCGCGTGCACGGCGAACCGGACGAGACCGAGCAGGTCATGGGCGCCGACGGCGACCTGCGCGTCCCCGACCCGGAGGACGCCGGCGAGGGCGCGATCGTCCCGGAGACCGACGGCGACACACCGCCGGCGTGAGGTCGCCGGCCCCGGGTACCGGTTCGCCATGAACGGTGCACGCGTGGTCGTCACGGGCGGAGCGGGCTTCCTCGGTTCGCATGTCTGCGAGGCGCTCATCGGCGCCGGCGCGGAGGTGGTCTGTCTCGACAACCACGTGACGTCGACGCCGGCGAACCTGGCCGGGCTGGTCGACGAGCCCGGCTTCTCGTTCGTGTCCTGCGACGTCTCGGACGGCATCCGGGTCGACGGGCCGGTCGACCTGGTGCTGCACCTGGCCTCGCCCGCCTCGCCGGTCGACTACCTGCGGCTGCCGCTGGAGACCATGCGTGCGGGCTCGGCGGGCACGACGAACGCGCTGGAGCTGGCGCTGGAGAAGGGCGCCCGGTTCGTCCTGGCCTCGACGTCGGAGGTGTACGGCGACCCGCTGCGGCATCCGCAGCCGGAGGACTACTGGGGCAACGTCAACCCGATCGGGCCGCGCGCCGTCTACGACGAGTCCAAGCGCTTCTCCGAGACGCTGTCCAGCGCCTATCGGTCCGAGCGCGGGGTCGACACCGGCATCGTGCGCATCTTCAACAGCTACGGCCCGCGCATGCGCGCCCACGACGGCCGCGTGGTGCCGACGTTCATCCGGCAGGCGCTGGCCGGCGAGCCGCTCACCGTCGCCGGCGACGGCAGCCAGACCCGGACGCTGTGCTACGTCGCCGACACCGTCGGCGGGCTGCTGGCGATGGCCGGCAGCGATCATCCCGGCCCGGTGAACATCGGCGGCTCGCACGAGGTGACGGTGCTCGAGCTGGCCGAGCGGATCCGGTCGATGACGGGGTCGCGCTCGCGGATCCGGTTCGTCGACCTGCCGGAGAACGACCCGCGGCTGCGCCGTCCGGACCTCACCCGCGCGAGCCGGCTGCTGCGGTGGCGGCCGCGAGTGCGACTGAGCGACGGGCTCGCGCAGACGGTGCGGTGGTTCGCCGACGCCGGGATCGACGGCGTCCCGGCCGGTCAGCGCAGCAGCGTGGCAACGGCATCCAGGACCTCGCCGGGCTGAATGCGCGCCAGGGCCGGGTCGAGCTCCCGGCCGTGCGGATCGCCGGCCGGTCCGTGCCAGAGCGCGACGTGCGGGCCGTGGGCCGGCGGTCCCCAGGCCGCCGGCGGGGTCGGCCCGAACAGCACCACCGAGGGCACGCCGTAGGCCGAGGCCAGGTGCGCGACCCCGGTGTCGTTCGACACGACCAGCCGGGCCCGCGCGACCAGCGCCGCCAGTCCCGTCAGCGACAGGCGGCCGGCCAGCACGGCCGACGGCGGCAGCCCGGCGGCGGACGCGACCGCCGCGGCC
>NZ_QUAL01000095.1 GCF_003579925.1 Jiangella rhizosphaerae
GCGAAGCCGGCGGCGGCGCCGGCGGCGGCCAGCCCGCGCAGCAGGTCGCGGCGGCGGGTGCGGCGAGGCGGCGGGTGTTCGCCGGGCTGCTGCTCCGTGGTCGGCTCGCTCATCAGCCGCTCGCCGTGGTCGTGAGGAACGCGCCGGCGAAGTCCACGCCCGGCGCGTCGGTGAAGTCGACGGCGGTCCAGTCGCCAGTGCCCCCGAGCCTGGCCTCGAGCCGCAGCAGCCGGCCCTCCTCGTCGACCCAGTACCGGACGGTCGCGTCGCTGCCGTCCGCCGCGGTGGTCGCGGTGGCGGGGTCGTAGGCGCGGTCGGCGGTCGGCCCGGCCACGACGTCGACCCGGACGCCGTCGACCTCGTCGGACCGCAGCCACCGCGCGTCGGTCTGCTGCAGCAGCAGCGGGTTGTCGGGGCGGTCGCTGGCGGCCTGGAAGACCAGCGCCAGCATCGCGTGCAGCCGGGACTGCTCGGGCGCCAGCGTCGACGACGTCCACGCGGTGTCGTCGGGCGGTGGGAGCGGCGGGTCGTCGGTGGCCGGCCCGACCGGCGCGTGCGACGTGATCTGCGACAGCGTCCACGCCACGAGCTCGGGGTCGGAGCCGTCCTGGCTGACGTGCGCGTAGCCGACGTGCTGGGCGAAGTCGGCCCAGCCGTCGACGGTGAACGTGCGGCCGTTGTCGACCACCTCGAAGCTCAGTCCGCGGACGCCGTCGGTGTAGTTCGTGTAGCGCATCATCGACAGCCGCTGCGCCTCGTCCCCGGTCAGCGGCCGCGGCCCGTCGCCGGACTCCGACGCGCTCGGCGACGTCCCCGGCTCGTCGTCGCCCGAGCACGCCGTCAGGGCGAGGACGGCGATCGCGGCGAGCGCGGCGGCGCGCCCGAACCGGCGTGCGGGCGGGCCGGCGCGGTGGTGGCCGGTGGTGGTCATGCCGCCGAGTGTAAGCACGGGCGCGATGCGCTCACCTGGCATTTCGGACACCGCGAGCGCAAAGTTCCGATCCAAAACGTGATCTGCGTCACAGCGCGTGCTGATCGCCATGCGAACCGACTCTTCATGGTCGGCGCCTTCGTGTACCCCGACCCCGGGGCGGCCCGGTGGCGCCAGGACGTGCAGCGCAGTTGTACGACAGCAACGGAGGACCCTGTGAGAGCGCTCCAGGAACGAGGCCGCGGCCGGCCATCCCACCATCGCCCGACACGAGCCCGCGCAGCGGTGGGAACGCTCGCCGCGCTGGGCGTCGTGGGCTCCGTCCTCGGCGCCGCCGGCGCGTCGACGCTGCCGGCCGAGGCCGCCGTCGGCGACCCGATCACCGGCACCATCTGGCAGGACTACGACTCCGACGGCATGTACGACACCTTCGAGGCGTCCGGTCTGCTGGAGGGCATCGAGGTCTACGCCTACGACGCCGCCGGCAACGTCGCCGGTCCGGCCATCACCGACGCGAGCGGCAACTATTCGCTGCCGGTGACCAGCGACGCCGGCCCGTGGCGGGTCGAGGCGAACGTGCCCGACACCCCGGAGTGGGAGGAGTGGCGCGACTCCGTCGTCGGCCGCGCGGCCGGCCAGAGCAACGGCACCACCGTCCAGTTCATCGACACGGTCCCGGCCTCTGACATCGACTTCTCCTTCCAGGTGCCGGGCGCCTTCATGGAGAACAACCCGTACGTCTTCCTGCCGGCGTTCCGGTTCGGCGCCAGCGACGGCGCCCAGGGCGGCCTGTTCGGCGGTGCGGCGCACGAGTACGAGGCGGTCAGCCCGAACACCAACACCGCGGTCCCGCTCAGCATGCAGGTGCCCTTCAATCAGATCGGCACCACCTACGGGACCGCGTGGCAGCGGGCCGAGGAGCCCGGCGGCACCGGGACCGTGTTCGCCTCGGCGTACGTCCGGCGGCACACCGGCATGGGCCCGGGCGGTGTCGACGCGATCTACCGGATCACCCCGGATGGTGGGACGCCGTCGTCGCCGACCGCCAGCGGTGACGTCTTCGTGAATCTCTCCGACTACGGCATCGACGTCGGCTCCGACTCCGACCCCGGCGCGGTCGCGGGCGACCCGAACGGGCTGCGCCCCGCGCTCACCCTGGAGAACCCCGTCTACGACTGGGGCACCGACGCTCAGGCGTGGGACCGGGTCGGTCGTGAGGGTCTGGGCGCGATGGAGATCTCCAACGACCAGGAGTCGCTGTTCGTCGTGAACCTGCACAACCGGTCGTTGGTCGAGATCGGCATCAGCCGGGACGGCACGCAGGTGACTGACGTGACCGAGCACGAGCTGGACCAATATTTCCCGGACAGCAGCGACCTGCGTCCGCACGGCATCTCGGCGAACCCGCTGACCAACGAGATGTACCTGACGGTCACGAACACGGCGGAGTCGACCCAGAACCGGGCCGACCTGCACGCCTACGTGTACTCGTTCGATCCGGCCGACCCGACGAACCTGACCCAGGTGCTGGACTTCCCGCTCGGCTACACCCGCGGCCTGTTCGCGAACCAGTTCAGCGCGGACTACCAGCCGTGGAACACCAACCCGGCGTTCTGGCTGCAGTTCGGGCAGCCGGCCGCGCTGCCGTACAGCTTCGTCATGAACACGGCGGTGCCGATCGTCGCCGACGCGCGCTACCTGCACGGCGACCTGATCGTGGGCATCCGGGACCTGGGCGGTGACCTGTTCGGCGGGCAGTCCGCTCTGGCTCCGGGTGACCCTCGGCTAGTGGCCGAACGGTCGCTGGGTGGTGAGCTGCTCAAGGCGGGCTCCAACGGCGACGGCACGTGGTCGATCGAGCAGAACGGCGTGGTCAACGGCGTGCAGGGCGCGTTCGCGAACGGTGTGACACTGAACGGGCCGAACGGCCAACAGGGCAAGTTCTTCATGGACACCTGGGTCAACGGCGTCGAACACCTGGGCGCCACGCTGGTCATCCAGAGCCGCGACGACGGCGTCATGGAGACCGGCATCCATGTGGCCGAGGGCTCCTATCAGGTGGGTACACGGCGGTTCGAGCAGAACACCGGCTCGGTCGTCGATCCGCGTGGTGCGGCCGTCATGACCGACATGAACATCGGCATCAACGCGACGATGAAGGGCAACGGCGTCGGCGAGCTGACCGCGATGGCGTCGGCGGCGCCGATCGAGATCGGCAACTACGTCTGGTACGACATCGACAACGACGGTGTGCAGGATCCGGACGAGCCGGTGGTCGAGGGCGCGACGGTCAACCTGTACGAGGTGGACGAGAACGGCAACCGCACGCTCGTCTCGACCACGACGACGGACGCGAACGGCGAGTACTACTTCTCGTCCAACGATCAGAACTACCAGTTGAAGACGCACACCGACTACGTGGTGGGCGTGGACAACCCGGCCGACTACGAACCCGGCGGGCCGCTGGAGAACTGGTACCCGACGGTCCCCGACACCGGCGACCCGAACTCCGTCGACCCGGACCGGAACGACTCCGACGGCATCGTGGAGACCACACCGGACGGGGACTTCCCGTACGCCGCCATCACCACCGGCGGTCCGGGGGAGAACGACCACACGATCGACTTCGGCTACTCGAACATCGACTACGAGTTCGACAAGCGGACGGTGTCCGGTCCGACGGAGTCCCCGGACGACGACGGCACATGGACGGTCGTCTACGAGCTGGTCGCCGAGAACACCGGGATGATCCCGGGGGCGTATCTGCTCACCGACGACCTGACCGGGTACGGCGACGGCGTCGAGGTGGTCGACACCCAGGTCGTCAGCGGTCCGCCCGAAGCGGCTGGCTTGCTGAACCCGAACTGGGACGGCACGACCGACCTGAACGTCGTGACCGGCGAGGTGCCGATTGCGCCGCAGTCGACGGTGGAGAACGGCACCGAGCACGTCTACACGCTCGAGGTCACCGTCCGGCTCACCACCGACCCGGACACCGGTGAGGTGACGGCGCTGCCGGAGAACCTGGCGTGCACCGACGGCCAGCAGGCCGGCGACGCGACGACCGGGCTGTTCAACCACGCCACGATGTCCCCCGACAACCACGAGGACCTCACCGACGACGAGTGCGGCGACCTTCCGATCGTCACGCTCGACAAGACCGTCGTGACCGAGCCGCACGTGGTGGACCGGGAGAACCAGCCCGGCGTCTGGGAGATCACCTACGGTCTCACCGTCACCAACGAGTCCGAGGTGCCGACCGACTACGACCTCGAGGACGCGCTGCGCTTCGGCACGGGCATCGAGATCGTCGACGGCTCGGTCGTCGCGGCGAACACCGTCCCGGGCAGCATCACGACCCGGCCGGAGTACGACGGCGTGACCGACCTGCTGATCGTCGAGGACGAGCCGATCGGCGCGTTGGAATCACACGAGTACACCGTCACCGTGCAGTTCACGGTGAACCTGCCCAACCCGCCCGCCCAGCCCGACCCGTCGGACTGCACGCTGGCCGGCGGCGAGGGTGAGGACGGCACCGGGCTGTACAACGACGCGAACTCGTCGTTCAACTCCTACCCCGACACCGACACCGAGTGCCGTGAGGTCGGCCAGCCGACCCACACGAAGTCGCTGATCTCGGCCGAGCCGATCGGGAACGGCCAGTGGCAGATCGTGTACGGCATCGACGTGGTCAACAAGGGCGTCCAGGCGACCTGGTACGACCTGGAGGACGAGCTGCACTTCTCCGACCAGGTGACCATCGTCACCGCCGACGTCACCGCGTCGCCGGCCGAGGCGACGCTGTTCGACCCGCCGTGGAACGGGCAGGACCAGCTGGTCATCGCCGAGCAGGTGCCGATCCTGGGCACCGACGACGACGGCTACGCGCCGCAGCACTACGAGCTGACGGTGATCGCCGAGGCGCCACTGCAGTTCGAGATCGGCGAGGGCGGCGCCGACCCGACGGCGTGCCCGGCCGAGGGTGAGGACCCGACGGCCGACACGGCGTTCAACAACACCTCGACGCTGACCGACGAGGCCGGCCTCGAGGAGGACGACCAGGCCTGCGCGCCGCTGCCGTCCATCGACATCGAGAAGACGATCAGCAGCGGGCCGACCGCCAACGGCGACGGCACCTGGACGATCACCTACGACCTGGTGGCCAGCAACACCGGCCAGGGTGACGGCGACTACGACATCTCCGACCGCCTGCGCTACGGCGAGGGCATCGTGGTCGAGGACGCCCAGGTGATCACCACGCCCGACGGCGTCACCGCGCTGGACACCTGGACCGGCCAGGGCCCGGACGGCGACCCCGTCAACGTCATCGCCACCGACGTGCCCCTGTCCGCGGGCGGGGTGCACACCTACCAGGTGCAGGTGGTGTTCTCCCTCGACGAGGACACCCTCACCGAGGAGTCCATGGCCTGCCCGGAACCGGACTCCGGCGAGAACGGCGGGCTGGCCAACAGCACCGGAATCGAGCACAACGACCTCACCGACGACGACGAGGCCTGCCTCTCGCTCGGTGAGCCGGACCTCGACAAGGAGCTGGTGTCCGCCGAGCCGGTCGGTGACGGGCAGTGGCAGGTCGTCTACACCCTCACGGTGAACAACCTGCTCCCGGGCGAGACCACCTACGACCTCGAGGACGAGCTGCTCTTCGGCGACACCGTCGAGGTCGACTACGCCGAGGTCACCGACTACCCCGACGGGGTGGACGTGAACGAGGACTGGGACGGTCTCGAGGACACCCTCATCGCCGAGGACGTCCCGTTGGCGGGGATGAACGACGAGGCCTACGCGCCGCACGTCTACACCATCACCGTGGTCGCCGACGTCCCGCCGGCCTTCGAGGTCGACGAGGACGGCAACACTCAGGCCGCGTGCCAGGGCGAGCCGGGCGACAACTGGGAGAACGGCGGTCTGAACAACGGCGCCACCCTCACCACCGAGGGCGGCGACGAGATCACCGACACCGACTGCGCGGACCTGCCGTCGATCCACCTGGACAAGACCATCGCGTCCGGGCCCACCTCGACCGGCACCAACGCGTACACCATCACCTACGAGCTGGAGGTCACCAACGACGGCGCCGCCGCCGGGGACTACGTCCTGTCCGACCAGCTCAACTATGGCGCCGGCATCGACATCGTCGACGTCACGGCGGCGAACACCGAGCCCGGCGACGTCCCGGTGCTGGACACGTTCACCGGCCAGGGCGCCGAGCCCGACGCGCCGGAGAACGCCATCACCGGCGAGGTCTCCATCGACGTCGACACCACGCACACCTACGAGGTGACGGTGGCCGTGACGGTCGACCCGGCGACGGCGACCGCCGAGTCGGTCCAGTGCCCGGAGGACCCGGGCGAGGGCGACACCGGTGGGCTGCTCAACCTGGGCCTGGTCGACCACAACGATCACGAGCTCGAGGCCGACGCCTGCGCTCCGGTCGACCCGCCGACCCCGCCGGACACCCCCGGCGGCGACGACGGTGACGACACCGGCAACGACGGCGGCAACGACAACGGTGGGAACGACGGCGGCAATGGTGGCGGGAACGACGGTGGCGACGACGACCTCGCCGACACCGGCAGCACCTCCACCCCGCTGCTGCTCGCCGGCGCCCTGCTCCTCCTCGCCGGCGCCACAGCCCTCATCGCCACCCGCCGCCACACCCGGACGGGAGGCCTGACCAGCTGACCTGACCCGCCAAGGGCCCGGCCACCGCCACCACGCGGCGGCCGGGCCCTTCGCACACCCACCCAACAGTGCGGTGGGGCGGCGTCCCCATCGACCGGCGGGTGTCAGTGGACGGGCGGCAGGATCGCCAGCGCCCGGGCCACCGTGACGGCCTCGTAGCGGTCGGCCGCGCCGAGCTTGCGGTACAGCGACCGGGCCGTCGTCTTCAGCGTGTTGCCGGAGATGTACATCGACTTGGCGATCTCGCTGAGGGTGGCCGGGCCGTCCAGCGACAGCAGCACCTCGGTCTCGCGCTCGGACAGCGCGGGCGTGCCGGTGGTGTTGGCCCGGTGCAGTGCGGCCAGCTCGACGGGCAGCGTGCTCAGCGGGCCCGACGACGGCAGCGGCAGGTCGCCACCGACGATGGCCGTCCGCAGCGCCGGAGCCAGCAGCAGCTGCCTCCGGACGCCGGTGCGCTCGACCAGCGCGAGCAGCTGGTGGACGTCGCCGTCGGTGGTGACGCCGCGTTGCAGGGCGCACTCGACGTGCAGGGCGTAGACATCGGCTCGGACGGTCAGCGGGACGGCGCCGAGGTCGCCGAGCGCCGCGAGCTCGCGGCTCGCCGCCAGCGGGTCACCGGCGGCCAGCAGGGCCCGGGCCTGGGCGACGGCGAGCAGTGCGGCGTGTCCGGGCGGCGCGATCGCGCTCTCCAGCACGTCGGACGCGGCCTTCGGGTCGTCGCGGGCCAGCAGCGCATGTGCCCGGGCGATGGTCGCGAGCAGCCGGTTGAGCGGCAGCCGGTTGGTCTCGTAGTCGTCGCCGGTGAGCAGCTCGGCGTGCCCGGCGGCCGTGCGGTCGCCGGTCAGCAGCGCGAGCACCGACCACACCAGGGCCAGCCGGCCGGCCGGCGGAACGGCGTCGCGGTCGACCCGGCGCTGAGCTCGGTGGAGGCGCTCGGCCACTCCCGCGGTGCGCCCGTACTCGAGGTCGAGCGCGCCGCGGGTGAGGTGCACGTGGTCGGTGAACTGGTTGTCGGACCAGCCGTTCCGCCGGGCGATCTCCGCCGCCGACCGCGACTGCCGGGTCGCGCCGGCGAGGTCGCCGCGCAGGAACGACGTGTACGAGCGCAGCGCCTCGCTGTTCGCCTCGTGCCAGGCGATGCCGTGGTGCCGGGCATGGGTGGCGGTGTGGCCGAGGATGCGCTCGGCGGCGTCGAGGTCGCCGCCGGCCAGCCGGTTGGCGCCGGTCTGCCAGTCGAAGTAGACGACGCGGTCGAGGTGCTCGCGCCGCTGCTCGTCGGTCGCGGCGTCGATCAGCGCCCGGCCGTTCCGCTCGACGGCGAGCGCGGCCGCGGCGTCGCCGCGAGCGCGGGCCAGCACCATCTGGAAGCACCTGATGGTGAGCAGCGTGCCGCTCAGCGTGTGCTGGTCGACCAGCCGGTCGGCCTGTGCCACCCGGCGGGCGAAGGTGTCGAGGTCGGGCGGCGGCGCGACGGCGGAGATGGCCGCCAGCAGCAACAACACCGGATCGGCGGCGACGACGTCGTCGGGCAGCGTGTTGACCGCCGGCAGCAGGTCGTCGAACTGGCCGCGGGCGACGGCCGGCTCCCAGCTGGCCCGCACCACGCTGCCGGCGGTCGCCTTGTCCAGCGTGGAGTCGACCACCAGCGGCAGCGCGTCGGTGGTGCGGCCGCGGGCGACCAGCAGCCGCACCGCGCGGGTCACCAGCTCGGTGCGCCGGCCCGGCTGCTCCAGGTCCAGCTGGTCGAGCAGGCAGCGGCGGACCGGCAGCGGGAGCCGCCAGTGGCCGTCGTCGGAGGCGGGGACCAGCCGGCCGGCCGTCGCCCACCGGTCGATCAGCGTCGCCGCGTAGGCCGGCACCGCCTGGTCCTCCAGCAGCAGTGCCAGCACGGTCGCGTCGAACCGCGGCGCGGCCGCCGCGTCGGTGAGCAGGGCGCGGTCCGCGGGGCCGAGGTCGCCCAGGACCTCGATGCGGACGAAGCGGTCGATGAGGTCGTGCAGCTTGCGCTCGGACAGCGTCGCGTCCGGCCGGCGGGTCCGCAGCCACGCGACCACCAGCGCCGGCCAGCCGTCCGCCGTCTGCTCCAGCTCCGCGACGTCGTCGGCGGTCAGTGCGACGCGGAACCGGGTGGCCAGCTGCTGGACCTCGGAGGCGTCGAACAGCAGGTCCGGCAGCCCCACGAGCTGGATGGTGCCGTCGAGCAGCCGGTCGGCCGTCACCCAGCCGGGCAGCGTCCGCGTGCTCAGCAGCAGCCGGGTGTCGTGATCGCGGACCGACCGCAGCGCGGCCCGCACGCCCTCGCCGTCGGGCCGGACGACGTCGTCGAGCAGGATCGCCGGCGGGTCGGCGGCGTCATCGGCGACCGCGTGGGCCAGGATCTCGTCGACGACGGCGCCGAGCTCGTCGCCGGCCCTCGGATCGACGCGCGCCACCCGGCCGGGACCGAGCCGGCGGGCGACATCGTCGAGCAGCATCGACTTGCCCAGCCCGGGCGGGCCCTGGACGACGACGATGGGTGCCGCGTCGGACCTGGTCAGCGGCTCGCTGAGGCGCGGGCGGGACAGAACGGGGCGTGGTCCGGCCCGCCGGCGGTCACCCTCGGCACCCTGCATCGCGCGTTCTCCCCCCGCCGTCCCCCCGATGACGATCTTAGACTCACCCCCTTCCTCACCCCAGGATCCACCCCCGCGGACCCGTCAGCAGTGTCGGCTTCTGCCGTCATGGGAGGGTGCCGGACGCGATGCTTGGGGGTGAAGATCGCGATGGGGGGCCCGGCGATGGTGGTGATCGCAGGGTGAGGGGAACGGGTGGACAAGGACGTACGCGACGCGTTGATCGGTCGCGACAGTGAACAGACCAGGATCCGGGAAGTCCTGCTGAGGTTGGCGGCCGGCGAGGGGGGTGCGGTCGTCGTCGAGGGGACCGCGGGTGTCGGCAAGAGCGCGCTGGTGCGTGCCGTGGCCGACGACGCGCGCTCCGGGCGGCTGACCGGGCTGGACGAGGTGACGGTGTCGTCGGTGGTGGCCGCCGACTCCGAGCGCGGCTGGCCGTTCTCGGGACTGCACCTCGTGCTGTCGGCGGTCGTCGGCTCGCTGGAGCCGGAGCAGCAGCGGCAGGCGGCGCGGCTGGTCGACGATCTGACGACGCAGCTGGACCAGACCGCGTCGGCGTACGAGATCGCCGTCCAGGTGCAGCCGCTGATCAGCCGGGTCCGGCGGCCGCTGGTCATCGTCATCGACGACGCGCACCGCCTCGACCCGCAGTCGCTGGAGGTGCTGGGCTTCGTGGCCCGCCGGGTTGGGACCTCGCCGCTGGTGTTCCTGGTGGTCGTCGACACCGCCGAGCGGGTGCCCCCGCTGCTCGGACTGCCGCTGATCCGCCTCGGGGAGCTGTCGGCCACCGAGGCGACCGAGCTGGTGCGCCGGGCGGCCGGCTCGCACACTCTGCACAGCGTCGCGGCGCGCATCGCCGCTCGCGTCGGCGGCAACCCGCGGGCCCTGCTCGACGTCGTCGGCCGCATCCCGGACGTCCAGCTGCTCGGGCAGGTCGAACTGGACCGGCACCTGCCGCACTCGCCCGTCCTGCAGGCGCTGCAGCTGCCCGAGCTCGGGGCGCTCAGCGACGACCAGCGGTTCGCGCTGCTGGTGGCCACCGGCAGCGAGGACCACCGCCTGGCGCCGGTACTGCACGCGCTCGGCTCGCCGGACGCGCCGCACATCGCCTGGCTCTTCGCCGAGCACCTGAATCGTTCGGACGGCACGTTCACGCTGAAACGCCCGGCCGTCCGCTCGATCATCTGGCAGGCCGCCACCATGGTCGAACGCGACGCCGCCCATCAGGCGCTGGCTGACGCGTACGCCGACTCCGACCCCGGCCGGCAGCTCTGGCACCTGGCGCAGACCCGGCACGACCACGACGACGAGCTGGCGACCCGGCTGGAGCAGGTGGCCACCGAGTCTCTGGTCCGCGGCGAGGTGGAGCGGTCGCTGGCGTTCGCGCGCGAGGCGGTCCGGCTCACGTCCAAGCCCAGCGAGCGGGTCGGGCGGCTGCTGCAGGCGGGGCGGTTCGCCGTGCTCGCCGGGCGCTTGGACGAGGCGGTCCACATCGCGCGGGAGCGGTTCCGGCTGGACACCACGCCCGAGCAGCGTGCCGACTTCGCCCTGCTGGAGGTGCGGGCGCGCAACCTGCTCGACGGCGAGGTCGCGACCGGTCTGGTCAGCCGGCACGTCGAGGAGGTCGCGCCGATCGACCCCACCCGCGCCGCCGCGCTGGACCTCGCCGCCGCGCAGGGGCTGGCCGGGCGCATGGAACAGGCCGAGGCGGCCCGCTTCCTGGCCCTGGCGGAGCGGTTCAGCGACGACTTCGACGCCGCGACCCGGGCCACGCACCGGCGTACGGCCGCGTTGCTCGCCTCCGTCAGCGGCGAGCTGGACCGCGCGGTGGAGCTGGTCGAGGCCGACACCGCGGGCGCCGAGGACCTGTTCGGCGAGGCGGAGACGAACCTGCTGCACGCGACCGTGCTGGTCCGGGCCGAGCGGTACGGGCAGGCGCGGCGGCTGCTGCGGGCTGTCACCAGCGGCCAGTTCGGCGACTCGCCACTGCTGCTGCGGGCGGCGCTGGCCGGGCTGGTCCAGCTGGAGCTGCGGGCCGGCCGGCTGCGTGAGGCCGCCGAGGCGGCGGCCGCCTGGGACCGCGTCGACGCCGACAGCGCCCACCGCGCGCTGGTGCCCGCGTACATGGTCCGGGTCAACGCCTACCTCGGCGAGGACGAGGCCGCCTGGGAGCGCCGCCGCCAGTCCATCGAGGGGTCGCGGCGGCACGGAGACTCGTGGGCGACGGCCGTCATGCAGGCCGAGACCGGAGCGTTCCTGCTGCTGCTCGGCCGGTTCGACGAGGCGATGTCGGTGCTCGACCACGCCCGCCGGCAGGCCCTCGAGCACGCCGACCCGTCCGTCCTCGCCGTCGAACCCGACTACATCGAGGCGTGTGTGCGCAGCGGCGAACCGGGACGGGCCCGCGCCGCCCTGGCCGAGTTCGAGCTGCGCGCCGAACGCGTCCCGACGGCGTGGGCCCGGCACACCGTCGCCCGCTGCCGCGCGCTGACGAGCGAGGGCGAGGAGGCGCTGACGCTGTTCCACGAGGCGGTCGAGACCGCCACCGACACCGTGTCGCCGGTCGAGCAGGCCCGCACGCTGCTCTGCTTCGGCGAACGGCTGCGCCGGCTCGGCCGCCGCACCGATGCCCGGTCGTGGCTGCAGCGCACGGTCGTGCTGGCCCAGGAGAGCGGCGCCATCGCGCTGGCCGGCCGGGCCGGTCAGGAGCTGGGCGCGGCGGGCGGGCCGGTCGCTCCGACGACGCGGCTGGCCGACCTCACCGACGCCGAACAGCGCATCGCCACCCTCGTCGCCAGCGGCCGGCGCAACCGGGAGATCGCGGCCGAGCTGTTCGTCTCCGTCCGCACGGTCGAGGCGCACCTGGGCCGCATCTTCCGCAAGCTCGGCATCCGGTCGCGCACCGAGCTGACCGGCATCGTCGTCACGGGATTGGACGACGACGGCGCCGGGCAGACCTGAGTCGAAAAAAAAACCGGAACCGCCGCGTGCTGATCCGGCCCGCCGGCGACTCCTTCATAGTGACGGATGGTGGTGCAGGGCCGGCCGGCACATCCGTCCACGGGGGAATCGGCACTCCGCTTCCCGGCGAAGCCCCCCTTCCCGGGAGCGGAGTGGCCGTCCCTGTCGATCAGCGCTTCGGCGGGCGGCTCGTGGAGCCGTCCGGGTTGAGGTCGACGGCGCGGTCGAGGACCTTCCGCGCGACCTCGCCCAGCGCGACACCGGCGGCGAACGCCCGGGCCCGCAGCAGCGCCAGCGCGTCGTCCGGCGACAGCCCGAGCCGGGCCATCAGGAAGCCGGTGGCCTGGTGCACCTCGGCGCGTGCGGCCCAGACGCCGGCGGGCTCGCCGTCCGGTTCAGCGGGGTCGGGGTGGTGGTCGATCTCGAGGTCGTGGAGCAGCGTCACACCGATGGCCGCCGCCAGGTGCGTCGTCAGCTCCGCCTCCGGCGCCGGCCGGCCGCGCCCGGTGCGGTACGCCGTGAGCACGCCGAGCACCTCGGCGCCCACCGGTACCGGGACCGCGAGCATGGTCAGCGGGCCGGCCTCGCGCAGCGCCGCCTCCGCGAACACCGGCCAGGCGCGCGCCGCGTCGTCGGGGCCGACGCTGGCGGCCACCGCCCGGCCGGACCGGTAGGCATCGACCCCCGGCCCCTCGCCGAGGACGTCCTGCAGGTTCTCGACGCGCGCGACGACGTCGTCGGTGATGCAGACGGTCAGCCGCTGGGGGAGCGTGCAGGCGAGCACGATGGCGATGCCGTCGGCGTCGAGGATCGAGCGGCAGGTCTCACCGAGCCGGGCCGCTCGTGGCGCGCCCGGTCCAGCGTCCGCGACCGCCTGGGCCAGTCGCGACGTCACCTCGGCTCGTGTGGTCAAGCGGCGGCTCCCGTGCGGCGACCGGCGCACGGAGCCGGTCGCCGGTCCACCACCCTACTGGATCACTCGCCGCTGCCGTGGGCGTCGGGCAGCGACCTCGTGCGCACGACGTTCGCCGCGACCCGGCTGAGCTTGACATTGTTGTCGCGGGAGTAGCGGCGCAGCACTTCGAACGACTGGGTGGCGTCCAGCCCGTACCGCTCCATGAGGATGCCCTGCGCCAGCCCGATCTGGTAGCGGGCGTCGATGGCCTCGCGCAGCGTCGACGACCGGCGGGCGTCGGTGATCGCGATGGCGGCGTGCCGCAGCAGCAGCCGGGCGACGGCGACGTGCCGGTCGGCCGGCTGCTCGGGCAGTTCCCAGAACACGATGATCGCGCCGGAGTAGTGCGGCCCGAGGTCCAGCGGCAACGCCAGCAGGCTGCGGTAGCCGATCTTCGCGGCGGCCGCCCGCCACCGCGGCCAGCGCGGCTCGGTGGCGGTGTCCTCGACCAGCACCGGGGCCTGCTCGGCCAGCGCGGTGATCGACGGCCCCTCGTCGAGCTCGAACTGGATGGTGTCGGCCTCATCCGCGCGGCTGCTCGTGCCGACGACGAGTTCGCGCTCGCCGCGCCGGCGCAGCAGGGTAGCGCTCGCGGCGTCGCCGCCGACGATCTCGACGCCCTGGTGGACCACGGCGGTCACCGTCGAATGGACGTCGGGCTGCAGGTAGAGCTGCGACGCGGCGGCCGCCAGGAGCCGGGTGACGGTGTCCGGCTCGGGTTCGGGAAGCGCCTCGGACGGCGTGTCCATGAAGACCTCGGTGCGTCGGCCTGATGCGGCGGTACTGCCGCCGGCTGACGTCTTAACCGGAGACCGTCAAGGTACCCAGCGCGACCCGGAAAGACAAATCACCCGGGCCGCTGGCACGCCTCACTGTTGCCGTGCCCGTTTCGCACCGTTTGTCCGGCTGTGGACGGCGATGATCATCAACGATCGCCTACATCACGAGGATGACGTGAGCTTCACCACGACTGTAGGCGTGTTGACGCTGGGGTAATCCTCGTGATGGCCCCCGAATCACGGCGAAATCTCACCAGGCGGACGCTCAACGACACCAAACTCACACAGAAGCCGGCCGAACGCCCCGGACGACCGTCGCCACACTGCCCCCGTCCCCCTGATAGCTGCCCGTTCTTTGCCGCGGGCGCGCGGGTCAAGCGGTCATCGTCGCGCGAAGCGCCAATAGTCCGCTTGAGGCGCGCGTGCGCGGCCAAGACCATCGGGCAGCAGGGGGACGGGCCCACGCCCGGGGATGGCCAAACGCCCAGCGAACCAAGCGAACGTAGTGGCCTAGCCGGCTTCGCCGTGGCGAGCCCGCCTGGTGTCGCCGCTGATGCCGTCCGGACGCCGCTGGAACGCGGCCGTCTGGGGCGCCGGCTGCCCGGACACCTTGGCGACCATGCGCTCGGCGACGGTGCGCAGCTTGAGGTTGTTGTTCTGCGAGTGCTTGCGCAGCAGCGCGAACGCCTGGTCGGCGGTGCAGCGCTGCTGGGCCATGAGGATGCCGACGGCCTGGTCGATGACGCTGCGGGTGGCCAGCGCCTGCTCGAGCTGCTCGGTCAGTTCGGCGTCCTGGGCCCGGCGCAGCGCGAGGGTCAGGGCGGTCGAGGCCTGCGCGGCGAACGTCTCGGCGCGGCGCCTGTTCTGGATGTCGAACGCCTCGGGCTCGTCGAAGTCGTAGAGGTTCATGGCGCCGATGACCTCGCCGTTGACGACCAGCGGCAGGCTCAGCGACGACCGCACGCCCAGCGCGACGGCGTGGACGCGGTACTCGGGCCAGCGCGGGTCGGACTCCTGGTCGGCGATCTCGACCACCTCGCCGGTGGCCAGGGAGTGGACGCACGGGCCCCAGCCGCCGGCGTACTGGCCCTCGTCGACCTGTGCGGCGCGGGGGTCGCTGCTGACGACGGTGCGCGGTTGCCCGTCGTAGCTGGTGGTGATGCCGCAGGACGCCGGAGGTTCGACGAGATCGGCGGCCAGCTTCGCGAGGTCGGTGAGGAACTCCTCGACCTTCGGCGCGTCGAGCAGCAGGTTCTGCACCGCACCGAGGAGCTCGGTGAGCTCGCGGCCAGGTGGGGTTCCGTCGCCGATGGATCCGATGCCGGTCATGTGCTCAGCCCCCGTCGCGCCGCTGTGGCGATGGCCATCGCCGCGGGACCGCGTGCGCCGTCCCGTTCGCCACTGTACGCCGGGGGTGGTCAGCGGAACTGTTCGATGAGGTTGGCGGCCATGGCCTTGGCCCGCTGGGCGGCGTCGAGGTCGCCCTCGAGCGCGGCGATGATCGAGCCCTTCATGAGGATCTGCCACGACCGGGCGAACTGCTCGGGATCGCGCAGCCCGGCCTCGGCGGCGCGCTTGCTGACGATGGCGCGCAGGTTGGCCAGGTGCTGGATGCTGGCCTGTCCCAGCGGGTGCGACTTGCCCATCTCGAGCAGCACGGTGATGAAGGCGATGCCGTCGAAGTCGTCGCTGCGGAACCATTCGTCGAACACGTCGAAGATGGCGAGCAGCCGTTCCTCGGCGGTCTCGCCGCGCTTGTGCGACTCGGCCTCGACCAACCCGACGGTCCACTCGCGTTCCCGGCGGTCGAGGAACGCCAGGACCAGGTCGTTCTTGGACGGGAAGTGCTTGTAGAAGGTGGCCTTGGCGACATGAGAGCGTTCGATGACTTCGTCGACGCCGACGCCGAGCACACCCCTGCGGGCGAACAGCCGGTAGCTGGTCGCCAGGATGCGCTCCCTCGCGGTGGGCGTGGCGCCGGGGGTCTCCGGAGCCTGCATGACGCTTCACCCTACCCGTTGACACCGCTCGCTGTCGCGGGATAGACAGAACTGTCTGTTCGTGGGTGGTGGAGCCGTGTCGCTCCTGGCAGGAGGTGGGTGGAGCAGTGGATCCCAGTCCGACGTCCGAGCTCGCCGAGGCGGCCGCCGACCTGCACGGCGAGCCCGATGTCGAGAGTACCGTCCAGAGCGTCCTCGAGTATGCCCAGGCGATCACGGGCGGCGACGGCGTGGCCGTCATGATCCGCCAGGCAGGCCGGCCCGCGGTGATGTCGGCCACGAGCCCCGAGGCGGCCGAGGCCGACCTCGTCCAGATCCAGTGCGCCGAAGGTCCCGGCCTGCAGGCCATGTGTGTCCGCGACGCCGTCCTGGTCGACGACGTTGCGGCCGACGCGCGGTGGCTCAGCTGGAGCCGGCCCGTCAGCGAGCTGGGCTTCCAGAGCGTGCTGTCGCTGGGTCTGGGCACCCATCGGACGTCACTCGGCGCGTTGAGCGTGTACTCGTCGAGGGCCCGCGCGTTCCCCACCGATCGCGCGGAGCTGGCTCGCCTCTACGCCCGGCACGCGTCCGTCGCGCTGGTGTCCGCCCGGCACGAGTCCGGGTTGCGGCGGGCGATCCACGCACGGCACATCATCGGCCAGGCGCAGGGCGTGCTGATGGAGCGCTACGGGCTCGACGCTGAACGCGCCTTCGCGATGCTGCGCAACAGCGCCCGGCATCAGGGCGTCACGCTCACCCAGCGGGCCGAGCAGATCCTGGCGTCGCGGCCGGCCGACGTCAGCTGAGCCCACGTCACCCCTGCGGGGCCGGCCGGTCCCATCGCAGCAGCGCGGCCACACCGTCGTCGGGCAGCAGTGACGGAGCGGAGAAGACCGCCTCCGCGCCGGTCGCCGCCGCCGCGGCGAGCACCAGCAGGTCCGACCGGACCGCCGGAGCCGAGCGCACGCCGTCGGGGAGCGGCAGGTAGGGGTGGTCGGCCGGGCGCACCGTGCGGCCGGCCGCGCGGTCCCCGTCGAGGACGACGGTCTCGACGCCGGCCTGGACGGTCATGTCCAGCACCTCGGCGAGGCCGACGGCGACGGCGTACTGCCGGCCGAGGTGCTCCTCCAGCCGCTCCGCCGCGCGCCGCCGCCGTTCGTCGACGACCCGCCTGACCGCGGCGTCGGCCTCGGCGACGAAGGCCTCGTTCGAGGCGCCGTCGGCGCGGCTGCCGTGCTCGGCCTCGACCACCTGCTCGGCGATGTGCGGCGGCAGGCCGGTCCGGACGTCGTGCCGGGCGCGCGGGTCACCGGCGAGCACGATCAGCGGCGGCTCGGTCCCCGCCAGCCGCTCCAGCTCGGCCACCACCGCCCGGGCGTTGAACCGCCAGACCTCGTCGGTGCGTCGTTGCAGGTCGGCCATGGCCCATCCGCCGTCGGGCACCTTGCTGAGGTTCTCGGTGCTGCCCTCCACGGTGTGGACGGTGCCCGGCTCGCGGCCCCAGGCGGTGTAGTGGTGCAGGTCCGCGCCCAGGTGATCGGCCAGGACGACCAGCACCGGCACCGCCGCCTCCTGGTAGGCCAGCCACGCCGTCGTGTCGGGCAGCGGCCCCCACGTCAGCACCTCACGCCCGGACCACCGCGGCAGCGTCTCGTCGACGAGCACGCCCTCCCGTCCCGCGACAACGAACCGCGCCGTCTCACCCGGCGTCCCGGTCGGCTCCAGCAGCCGGGCGACCACGTCGTCGGCGACGGCCTGCGGCGCGCCCGCGGCCACGAGCTCCGCCCGGGCGGCCCGGCCGCGCAGGTCCAGCTTCTGGCGCGCGTCCTCGGTGGTCCGGCTGACGTCGAGCAGCGCGCTGGCGAACGGTCCTTGGTGGTCGAGGATGCGGGTGAGGGTGTCGAGTCGCATCGTGTCTCCCTCGTGCGGTGGGGTCAGCTGTCGGGCTCGGTCTCGATGTGCATGCCGGTGACGCCGTCCCCCGCGACGTCGGCCTGTGTCTCGTCGGTCGCCGGCGCGTCGTCGGGAACCTCCTCGGCCAGCCGGTCGTCCAGCGTCCGCTCCTCCTCGACCCGGAACAGGCCGGGGGTGGGCGCGTCGACCGGCACCGGACGAGCCTCGGGCTCGGGGATGTCGTCGGTCGGCCGCAGGTCGTCGGCGATCTCCGGGATGCCGGCCTCCTCCTGGGTGGCGCCGGGGTCGCGGTTGGCGTCGTCGTCGGGGCTGTACGGATCGCTCATGTCGTCCCTCCCTGTTGGCCCTGCTACCCGGTGCGGCGGGCCGCAAACGACGACGGTTGCTTTCGGCCCGGACGGGTACGGGCCAGCTGACGGAGGTGATCCGGATGCCGAGAGAGTGGAGCGCCAAGCGCGAGCGGCAGTACGAGCACATCAAGGAAGGCCTGAAGGACCGCGACTACAGCGACGACCGCGCCGAGGAGATCGCCGCGCGCACGGTCAACAAGGAGCGGGCGAGGTCCGGTGAGGCCCGCGAGAAGAGCCGCTCGTCCACCGACGACATCTCGTCCGGCCGGCGCGGGGGACTGCGGTCGGGCAAGGGCCCGGGTGGGCGGACGAAGGACCAGCTCTACAACGAGGCCAAGCAGAAGGGCATCAAGGGCCGCTCGAAGATGACGAAGAAGGAACTGGAGAAGGCGGTCGGGCGCTGACGCCCCGCCTTCCGAACGCAGCCTGCCGGGCCGGTGCCGAGGGTCACACCGGCCCGGCACCCTGCTATTGACGCGCGCGCGGGCCGGGGATAGCCTCTCGGCTTCCGATCGACGTGCAGGGGGGGCCGGGGGGCCATGGGTATCGGAGGATCGCGCCTGCGTGCGGGCGTTCTCGTGATCGTTCCGCTCGCGATGACGTCACGACCGCCGGGGTCGAGGGCGTGCGGACGCTCACCTACGAGGTCACGCTGACCGACGGCGTCGAGACGGGCCGGAGCCTGGTGAGCGACGAGGTCACGACCGCGCCGGTCGACGAGGTGACGTCGGTGGGGACGTACGAACCGCCGCCGCCACCGGAACCGGAGCCCGAGCCGGAGGACGAGGAGGCCGCCGCGCTCGTCGAGGCGCCGCCGGACGAGGGGTGCGACCCGAACTACAGCGGCTGCGTGCCGATCGACAGCGACGTCGACTGTGCCGGCGGCAGCGGCAACGGGCCGTCGTACGCCGACGGGCCGGTCCAGGTCACGGGTTCGGACATCTACGAGCTCGACGCGGACGGCGACGGGGTCGGCTGCGAGTAGCCGGCCCCGTCGCCGCGACGATCAGCGCTGCCGGCCGGTGCGGGTCCACGTCCGGTCGGTGTGCTGCCGCGGGTGCGCCGTGCGGCCCGGCACCGAGCGGGACTGCCGCCGTCGCCGTCGCTCCGCCGGATGCGTCGGCCGCGACCGTCCGCGCAGACCACGGCTGAGCAGGCCCGGCGTCAGCGACACCGCCGCCTCGGGCACGGAGTCGCGCGGCACGACGTACAGCACGCCGCGGCCGGGCCGGTCGCGCAGGATGAGCCGGGTGGTCAGCCGGCCCTTCCGTGCCAGTGCGGCCCCGACGATGACGGCGCCCAGCAGCGGGCCGGAGCCGCTGGCGATCATCGCCACCTGCGCGCCGAACTCGTGCGCGAGCCAGCCGATCAGCGTGCCGGAGCCGGCCTGCGCGCCGAACAGCACCAGGATGTACAGCGCCATGACGCGGCCGCGCATGGTGCCGGCGACCGCCGTCTGGACCATCGTGTTGCCGCCGGTCAGGTAGAGCAGCGACACCGCGCCCACGGCGACCAGGAGCACGCAGAACAGCGGCAGCGACCCGATCGTCCCGGCCACCATCTGCAGCACGCCCAGCACGCCCGCGGTGTAGACCAGCGTGCGCAGCCGCAGGCTCCGCCGGCGGGTCGAGGCCAGCGCACCGGCGACGGCGCCGGCGGCGAGGCAGGAGTTCAGCAGGCCGTAGCCGGCCGACCCGATGCCGAACACGTCGTCGGCGTAGGCGGCCAGGACGGTGGCGAGGTTGATGCCGGTGATCGCGACGAAGCCGACCAGGACGACCGACCACAGGATCACCGGCTTCTCGCCGACGTAGCGCAGGCCCTCGCGCAGCTGACCGCGGGTGCGGCTGATCGCCGGCGCGGCCGACAGCTCCGATGCGCGCATCGCGACCAGCAGCACGACGGCGACGACGCCGGCCAGCGCGTTGACGACGAACGACCAGCCCTCGCCGACCAGCGCGATGCCGACGGCGGCCAGCGCCGGGCCGACCAGCGCGCCGAGCTGGAACACCGTCGAGTTGATGCTGATCGCGTTGCGCAGGTGCTGGTGCCCGGCGACCTCCGGGACGAACGCCTGCCGGGCGGGGTTGTCGACGACGATCGCCAGGCCCAGGAACGCGGCGCTGGCGAGGACGTGCCACGGCTCGATCGCGCCGGTGAGCGTCAGCACACCCAGCACGAGCGCGGACAGCGCGAACAGCGACTGCGTGATCATCAGCAGCTTGCGCTTGTCGAACCGGTCGGCGACCACGCCGCCCCACAGGCCGAACACGAGCATCGGCGCGAGTTGCAGGGTGACGGTGAGCCCGACCCAGGCGACGTTGCCGGTCAGGCTGAGGATGAGCCAGTCCTGCGCGACGCGCTGCATCCAGCCGCACGTGTTGGTCAGGACCTGCGAGATGACGTAGAGGCGGTAGTTACGGACCCGCAGGGAGGCGAACGTGTCGCGCCAGTGCGGGCGGCCCGGCTCGTCAGTACTGGGACGAGCGACCGAGCGGGTATCTGAGTGGGCTGGTGAGGACGGGTGCAGGGCGGCGGGCGCCGGTCTCACGGTGCGGTTCCTTGTGATGGTGCGGATGGTTGGCGTGCGGCGGTCCCGCCACGCTGGCAGGACCGTGTTCAACGTTAGGTGCTGAACGTCGATTTACTAAGCCGATAAGGGCTATAAATGTCATCAGGAAACTCAATGACCGGGGAGTAGCCCGTGTTCGATCCGGTGCATCTGCGGACATTCCTGGCAGTGGCGTCGACTCTGAGCTTCACCCAGGCGGCGCAGCAGCTGGGCATCAGCCAGCCGAGCGTCAGTCAGCACGTCCGGCGCCTGGAAGAGGCGGCGGGCCGGCAACTGCTGCTGCGCGACACCCGCATCGTCACGCTCACCGACAACGGCGAGGCGATGGCCGGCTTCGCCCGCTCGATCCTCGCCGCCCACGACGAGGCGGCCAGCTACTTCACCGGGACGGCGATGCGCGGCCGGCTCCGCTTCGGCGCCGCCGACGACCTCGCCCTGGCCCAGCTGCCGGCGGTGCTGCGGGCGTTCCGGCAGCTGCACCCGCGGATCAACCTGGAGCTGACGGTCACCCAGACCCGCACGCTGATGCGCCGGCTCGAGGCCAATCAGCTCGACCTCGTCTTCATCAAGGAGTTCCCCGGCGAGACCGTGGGCCGCGTCGTCCGCCGCGACCGGCTGGTGTGGATCGGGCTGCCCGGCACCCAGGTCCGACCGGACGAACCGATCCCGCTGATCACCTACACCGCGCCGTCGGTCAGCCGCGTGACGGCGCTGCGGGTGCTCGCGGAGTCCGGGCGCAGCTGGAAGATCACCTGCAAGACGCTGGAGGTCAACGGCGTCCTGGCCGCGGCGCGGGCGGGCATCGGCGTCGCGGTGTTCCCGAGCAGCCTGGTCCCGGCCGACCTCCAGGCGCTGCCCGCCTCGGTCGGCCTGCCCGAACTCGGCGACATCGACTTCACCCTGCTCTCGAACCCGCGGTCCCCGGTCGAGCCCGTGGAGGCCCTCACGTCGGCGATCCTCGGCCAGCCCTTCGCCGCCCGGCCCGCCACGCCCGCCGTCTCGCCGCCGCCCCAGGCGCCGCCGGGCGGGTGATGCGATCGGGCGTGTTGACACTGGTGCCAACTGTTGGCATCAGCGTCAACATGCTCGACGTGAACTGGGCGGGCGTGCGGGCTCAGGGGCGGTGATCGTCGAACTCCCAGGACCGGATGCGGGCCGATCCGCTCGGCGAGCTCGTCCCACGTGGGACCAGCACGTCGGTCGCGAGTGGCCTACTTGGGCGGGAGGCTGCCGGCGAAGTCGAGGCCGCGGCCGACCCAGCGGCGCAGGTCGTCGTCCTCGGCGAGGGCGGCGGCGTCGACGACCAGCCAGCCCTTCATCGGGCGGCCGGTCATGTCGAACGGCCGGGCGCCGGGCTCACCGAGTGCCGCCTCGTGCTCGTCGGCGGGCAGCCGGACCATGAGGTCGTCGTGGTGGACGCCGCAGGCCATGTTGCCGTTGACCAGGAACGCGATGCCGCCGAACATGCGCTTCTCGGCGACGTCGAGGCGGTCGGCGACGATGTCGCGGATGCGGGTGGCGAGCCCTTCGTCGTAGGCCATGGGGCCAGCCTGCCAGCCGAACGGCGCGATCGGCAGAGGGGCGATGTCTCGGAAGGTCGTTCCAGGTGGCATCCGCCCGGCAATGCGCGGCGTCCACAAGCTCTGGTACCACGCGTACAACCGCGAGCTCGCCACCTACTTCACCCTCTACGCGACGTCCCCGGACGGCCGGCACTGGACGAAGCCGCCACTCGGCCTGGTCGAGTACGACGGCTCGACGGCCAACAACATCGTCGGCACCATGCACAGCCCGACGGTGATCAAGGACCCCGACGACCCCGACCCGGCCCGCCGCTACAAGATGCTCGCGTTCGAGTACGGGCCCGAGCAGGGCTACACCGTCTACTTCTCGCCCGACGGGCTGCGGTGGACGCCGTGCGACTGCAACCCGGTCGACCCGGGTGCGGACGTCGCCAACATGTTCCACGACCCGAACACCGGCCTGTACACCGTCACGTGGAAGCAGCCGCACGTCTACGGCATGCCGGTGGTGCCGTGCGAGGGCCGCTACGTGGGCCTCCCGTGGATGTACTCCTACGCCGGCGCTGGCGAGGCGGGTACCGCGGGCGACGGGCCGATCGACGTCCAGCTGGCGTTCAGCGACGACCTGCGGGACTGGCGCCGCGACGACCGCCGTCCCGTGATCCCGCGCGGCGTGCCGGGGTCGTGGGACTACGGCATGGTCTTCACGTCCAGCGCGCTCATCGAGTCCGGCGACGAGCTGCTGCTCTACTACGGCGCGTGGAACGGCTGGCACGGCACCACCGACCGGCAGGCCGCCATCGGGCTGGCCCGATGGCGTCGCGACGGGTTCGCCTCGCTGATCAACGGCGGCGATCGGCCGGGCACCGCGACGACGACCCCGTTCGTGGCGACCGGTGACGAGCTGCGGCTCAACGCCGCGTTGAACACGCGCGGCTCCCTGCGGGTGGAGGTTCTCGACGAGAACGGCGACCCGATCCCCGGGTTCGGCCTCGACGAGACCCGGCCGATCCTCGGCGACCGCGTGGACCAGCTGGCGCGCTGGCGGCGTGGCGTCTGGTCCGACCTCGAGGGCCGCACGGTGTGCCTGCGCTTCCACCTCGATGGCGGGCACCTGTACTCCTACCGCCAGCAGGACGCCGGCTGAGCCAAGGGCGCGTCGCGGGCACGGATCGGCCGCCTGCCCGCGACGCGCCCGATAAGTTCGGGGGATGGGCAAGGTGCTGTGGCACGTGACGATGTCGGTCGACGGTTTCATCGCCGGGCCGGAGCACGACATGGACTGGGTGTTCGAGCAGCCCGCACCCCCCGAGGCGTCGGCCGACGTCGCGCCGCGGGTCGGCGCGATCCTCTGCGGCCGCCACACCTACGACGTCGGGCAGCGCGACGTCGGCAAGGGCAGCGGCGAGGCGTTCGAGGGCGCGTGGTCCGGCCCGGAGTTCGTGCTGACGACGCACCCGCCGGAGTCCGACCCGGTGGCGTCGCGGACGTTCCTCTCCGGCGACATCCGCGACGCCGTCGCGACGGCGCGGGCGGCGGCCGGCGACCGCGACCTGCTCGTGCTCGGCGCCGACGTCGCCCTGCAGTGCGTCGAGGCGGGGCTGGTCGACGAGCTGCTCGTGCACATCGCGCCGCTGCTGCTCGGCGACGGCGTCCGGCTCTACGGCGGTCCCGGGCGCGAGCGCGTCGAACTCGAGCTCGTCGAGGCCACCGGCGCGGTGCTGCGCTACCGGGTGCTCAAGCCGTAGCGGCACTGCCTCGGGTCGGCTCCCGCCGGGACGCCCGGCGCGTCCGGCGGTGCCGGACGTTCTTGACCCGGTTCTGACAGACGATGCCGCAGAAGCTGCGGGTGCCGTTCTTCGAGCGATCGACGTAGGCGCGGTCGCAGTCAGGCGCGGCGCAGACGCCGAGCCGACCGGCTCCCGCACTGCCCAGGGCCATGGTGAGCGCGGCCGCGCAGCCGGCGGCCCAGCCGTCACCGAGCCGGTCCGTGGGGCCGTGGAAATGCATGTCCCACGCGCTGCCGTGCTTGTCCAGCCGCGGCATCGGCCGAGCCCAGGACAGGAGCTCGTTGGTCGCGGCCGCGGCCGAGTCGAGGTCCTCGTCGGCGGCGGCCTCGAAGATCCGCCGCGCGTCCTGCGCGAAGCGTGCGAGGACGCGCACGTCGCGCTCCTCGACGGCGGGCCGTCGCCCTTCTCGCGCGAGGATGCCGCCCAGCTCGTCGCGCAGTTCACGTCGGGACGGGACGTGAGCCGGCCGGCCGCCGGCGTGAACGCAGGTCTGGGCGTTGACGAGGTCGGCCGCGATCTTGAGCAGGTCGACGACGTGACTGTCAAAACGCATTTGAGCAGTCTAGCCGTCGCCTCTACGGTCGGACGTCATGACTGACAAACGCTGGTTCGCCAGTCGCCGGGCGTGGCCGGGCCGGGAGCTGCCCGGAACCGTAAAGGTGCTGCTGGTCGCACGGTTCGTCAATCGGATCGGCGCGTTCTCGATGCCCTTCCTTGCCGTGCTTCTCGTCCAGGAGCACGGGGCGTCCGTCCGCACGGCCGGCCTCGTCGTGGGGGCGTTCGGGGCCGCGTCCATCGTCTCCCGCCTCCTCGGTGGCCGGCTCGCCGCCGTGGCGGGGCCGAAGGCCGCGGTCGTGATCGGGCTGTGCGGCACCGCGGGCGCCCAGCTCGTCATCGCCCTCGCGTCGGCGCTGGTCGTCGCCCTGGCCGGTGCGGTACTGCTCGGACTGTGCTTCGAGATCCACGAGCCGGCGAGCCAGGGGATGATCGCCGATGTCACGCCCGACGATCTCCTTCCGGCCGCCTACGGGCTGCTCGGCGTCGCCTTGTCGGCGGCCGGCCTGGTGGCCGGACTGATCGCCGCCGTCGTGGGGCGCGCCGGCCTCTCCTGGCTGTTCGCCATCGACGCGGCCACCGCCCTCGCATGCGCTCTGCTCATCGCCACCGCCATGCCGGCGCCACCGCGCCACGGCCAGGCATGGTCGGCGAGGGCCCGGCCCTGGGCGGACCGGCGGCTCCTCGTGCTCATGGCCACGGGCACCGCCTTCGCCACCATCGCGCTGGCCATCCCCATGGCCATGCCCATCGCACTCGCGGCCGCCGGCCGCGAGCCCGCCGAAGCGGGCCTGCTCACGGCGCTGGGGGCGGTGGTCATCGTGGTCGTGCAGCCGCTCCTGCGGCAGCGCGCCGATCCCGACCGGCGCATGGTCAGTGGGTACCTGCTGCTTGCGGCCGGTCTCGCCATCGCCGGCACCTTTCCTTCCCTCGCCGGTTACACGGCCGCGACCATCGTGATGGCACTCGGCGACGTCCTCCTGTTCGGGTACGCCCCCACGCTGGTGGCGCGCCTGGCGCCGGACGGGGCCAGAGCCGCCTACTTCTCGGTCTACGGCATCATCTGGGGCATCGCGCTGACCGTCGGGCCGCCGCTCATGGGCACCGCGCTCGCCCATGGCCCACGTACCTTCTGGCTCGTCGCGGCGGGCGCCATGCTCGCCACTGGCGCGGTCCACCGCCTGGCGGCCAGAGCGGTCGTCAGGCCGTAGCCGGGCGCGGCGGCGACACCGAGCCCTCGAGCGTGTGCGTGCAGGGCAGCAGGATCTGCCGCTCGTAGTCGCCGCGCGGGTCGGTGATCAGCGACGTCAGCAGCCGGACCGCGCGGCGCCCCATGGCGTTGCGCGGCACCTGCAGCGTCGCCCACTCGCGCCCGCCGGACTCCGGTCCGGGGTCGTCGACCAGCACGACCACCGAGAGGTCGCCGGGGATCGACAGCCCGCGCAGGCTGGCCATGGCGGTCAGCACGCGCAGCTGCGCCACCGACTCGATCATGACGACGGTGGTGCCGGCGGCGAGCTGGTCGTCCAGCCACTGGGCGGTGAGCTCCTCGGGCCGCTCGAACGCCGGCGTGGGCACCGGGAGCCCGAACCGGCCGAGCGCGCTGCTGAACCCCTCCCACCGGTCGATCTGCGGTTCGTCGCGCAGTGTCTCGCCGAGGTAGGCGAAGGTGCGGTGACCCATCGCCACCAGCTCGTCGACGATCTGGACGGTGGCCGAGCGGTAGTCGCCGCCGACGTAGGCGATCTCGGCGCCGGGCACCTCGCGGTGACCGATGTACACGAACGGGTGGCCGTCGTCGGCCAGCCGGGCGAGGTCGTCGCGGTGGGTGTGGTGGCCCAGCAGCAGGCTGCCGGTGGCCTGCCGCAGGCTGTTGACGCCGTCCTGGTAGATGCGCCGGACGCCGTCCTCGTCCTGCGCGGCGGTGAACAGCACGAGGTTGTGGCCCTCGACGCCGGCCTGCTCCTCGATGCCGCGCAGGAACTCGAAGTAGTAGTCGCGGGCGCTGGTCGGGAAGATCGGCTCGAAGGTGTGCACCCCGAGCAGCAGCGGCGACGCCGGCTGCTTCACCGCCTGCGAGCCCACGTACTTCGGCTGCACGGGCGCGACGTAGTTCAGCTTGCGGGCCGCTTCGACGACGCGGCGCTGCGTCTCGGGCGAGATGCGGGCGTGCTCGGCGGCGCCGGCGAGCACCATGGACACCGTCGACTGCGAGACGCCGGCCTCGCGGGCGACGTCGGCCTGGCGCGAGCGGCGGCTCACCGCAGTGTCGTCCGTGTTCGTCACCGCTGTGTCACCCCCGTCCTCAGTCTGCGGCCGGCGCGGCCAGGATGGCGCCGCCGAGCTCGAGCTCGCGCCGCAGCGCGGCGTACTCGACGTCCTGGCACGCGACCTTATCGGTGATCGCCAGTCCCGCTGCGACACCCGCGGCCTCGCCGAGCATCATGAACACCGGCTCCATGCGGGCCGACGCGAACGCGACGTGCGAGGCGGAGATGGCCGAGGCGACCAGCAGGTTGGCGCACTCGCCCGGACGCGGCACCAACGCCTGGTAGGACACCCCGAACGGAGCGGTCAGCGGCTGCTGCACGTTGCCCTCGTTGCGCGGCTGCCCGTCGACGAGCACGCGCTTGGCGTTGTGGGAGTCCATGACGTACGACGCCAGCGCCACGGGGTCGTCCGCCAGGGCCGCGCCGGTGGCGTCGTGCTGGGTGATGACGTAGCCGGACACCATGCGCCGCGCCTCGCGGATGTACAGCTGCGCCGGCCAGTGCGAGCTGTCGGTGAACTCGCCCGGCGCCAGCCCGAACCGGTTGGTCTCGTCGCGCACCGACGCCGGCAGCCGGGGGTCGGTGGCCAGGAAGTGCAGCAGCCCCGCCTGGTAGCGCACGTGGTCCTGGAAGATCTCCTCCCGCCGCACGTAGTCGCCCTCGGGCCAGTCGTAGTTGGCGCCGATGTGGTCCGACGAGAACGCGCCGTGGTTGTTCATGTCATAGACGTCGCCGCGCACCGGCGTGGTGCGGCCGAACAGCTCGTAGCCGCCCGCCTCGACGTAGCGGCGCAGCAGCTCGTAGCGGCCGGGGTCGTAACCGGCCGGCCGCGGGAACGGCAGCCGGTCGGGCGCGGTGGTGACGTGCAGCCTGAAGTTGTACGCCTGGATGCGCCGGTCGCCGTCGCCCACCTCGCCGTACGGGTCCGCCGAGATCCCCGGCAGCAGCCCGGACGCGGGGTCGCCGGGCACGACGTACGGGTCGACCGGCAGCTGGAACTGGTGGTTGATGCTGTGCTGGACGCCCGCCGCCGGCTCGTCGTAGACGGAGGACGCCTCGCGGCCGAGCGTATAAGTGACGCCGGCCGCCGCCAGCAGGTCGCCCTCGTAGGAGGCGTCGACGTAGACCCGCGCGCGGTAGGCGCTGCCGTCGTCGGTGCGCAGCTCGGTGATCCGCTCGCCGTCGCGCTCGACCGAGGCCAGGTGCCGCCGCCGGCGCACCGTCACCCCGGCGCCGGCCAGCCAGCGCTCGAAGATCGCCTCGCCGACGTGCGCCTCGACGTCCCAGTGCGGCGCGGGCGCGCCGTAGGCCGCCGCGACGTCGTCGTAGAACGCCCGGGCCAGACCGCCGACCGTCCGGGCGTCGCCGACGTCGGTGGTGCCGAGCCCGCCCGTCGTCATGCCGCCGACGTGGTCGCCGAAGGCCAGCAGCACCACCGACAGCCCGCCGCGGGCGGCCCGCACCGCCGCGGTGACACCGCCCGACGTGGCGCCGTAGACGACGACGTCGGCCTCGGCGTCCTCGGGCGGTCCGGCGGGCGGATGGTAGTAGCGCAGGCCGGGCAAGGCGGGTTCGGGCGTCATGGCTGAGGTTCTAGCATCAGCAGCGACCAGTTGTCTATCGCTGATATCAGCATGACGATCTCCACGGCCTCAGCGCGGACATTGCCTCTTGACACCGAGCCGGGACGTGGCTGTAGCGTGACCGAAACATTGTGGCGGGTGCCACATCAGCAAATATCAGCAGCATGCGGAGTGAGGTCGGTTGTGACGGAACTGAAGACTGATCTGCTGGTCGTCGGCGGTGGCCTCGGCGGCGTGGCGGCGGCGCTGACGGCGGCGCGGCTGGGCCTGCGCGTCGTGCTCACCGAGGAGACCGACTGGCTGGGCGGGCAGCTCACCGCGCAGTCGGTGCCGTCCGACGAGCACCCGTGGATCGAGACGCCGCACATCTCGGCCGGCTACGCCGAGCTGCGCACCCGCATCCGCGACTACTACCGCCGCAACTACCCGCTGACGCCCGAGGCGGCGGCCGACCCCACGCTCAACCCGGGCCTGGGCAACGTCAGCAAGCTCTGCCACGAACCGCGCGTCGGTGTCGCCGTCATCGACGAGCTGCTGGCCGGCTGGATCTCCGCCGGCCGCATCAGCGTCCGCTACCACCACGTGCCGGTGGCGGCCGACGTCGACGGCGACCACGTCACCGCCGTGACGCTGCGCGACGTCCGCACCGGCGAGACGGTCACCGCCACCGCGCCGCTGATCGTCGACGCCACCGAGCTGGGCGACCTGCTCGAGCTGGCCGGCGTCGAGCACGTCATCGGCGCGGAGTCGCACGACCAGACCGGCGAGCCGTACGCCGCCCCCGTCGCCGACCCCACCGACCAGCAGGCCATCACCTGGTGCTTCCCGCTGGAGTACCGGCCGGGCGAGGACCACACCATCGCCAAGCCCGCCTCCTACGACCACTGGAAGACGCACGTCGACCCGTTCTGGCCGGGGCCGCAGCTGTCCTGGGAGAAGATCGACATCCACACGATGTCGGGCAAGGTCAACCGCATCTTCGAGGGCGACATGGACGCCGTCCGGCTGCCCGACCTCTGGCACTTCCGCCGCATCCGGGCCCGCACGCAGTTCCGCCGCGACGTCGTCGACACCGACATCTCGCTGGTCAACTGGCCGAACATCGACTACTGGGAGGCACCGCTGCTCGGCCCGGGGGTCGACGACGCCGCCCGCGAGAAGGCGTTGCAGCGGTGCAAGGAACTGTCGTTGTCGTACCTGCACTGGATGCAGACCGAGGCGCCGCGGCACGACGGCGGCACGGGTTACCCCGGCCTGCGGCTGCGTCCGGACCTCACCGGCACCGACGACGGCCTGGCGAAGTACGCCTACATCCGCGAGGCGCGCCGCATCAAGGCCCGGTTCACCGTGCTCGAGCAGCACGTCGCCGTCGTCGACCGGCCCGACGGCGAGGGCGCCGAGCAGTTCGCCGACGCCGTCGGGGTCGGTCACTACAACATCGACCTGCACCCGAGCGCCGCCGGCGTCAACTACGTCAACCTCGAGACCTACCCGTTCCAGATCCCGCTCGGCGCCCTGCTGCCGGTCCGGGTCCGCAACCTGCTGCCGGCGAACAAGAACATCGGCACCACCCACATCACCAACGGCTGCTACCGCCTGCACCCGGTCGAGTGGAGCATCGGCGAGGCGGTCGGGGCGCTGGCCGCGCTGTGCCACGCCGACGGCACCGAGCCGCACGCCGTCGGCGACACACCCGCCCGCGTCGAGGACCTGCAGCGGCTGCTCACCGAGACCGTCGGCGCGCCGGTGCGGTGGCCCGACGACATCCGGCGCACGCGCCCGTCCGAGACGGTGAAGAACGCGACCCCGGTGCTCGCGCTCCCCGAGAAGCGGGTGCGCCGTGCCTGAGCCCACTGAGAGCCGGTACGACGTCGTGATCTACGGCGCGACGCTGGCCGGCATCATGGCGGCGCTGCGGCTGAAGCTGCGGGGGTACACCAGCCTGGTGCTCGAGCCGACCGGCCACGTCGGCGGCATCGTCGCCGGCGGGCTGGTGAAGTCCGACACGCCGGGTGTCGCGGCCGCGCTGGCCGGGCTGACGCAGGACCGGTTCTTCGCCGGCATCGGCGCCGAGTACGCGGCCGAGGGCCTCGACGACCCGAAGGCCCAGTACCTGTTCGAGCCGAAGGTGGCCGAGCGCGTCGCGTGGCGGCTGCTCGAGGAGGCTGGCGCGACGGTCGTGCTGAACGCGCGCCTCCACGACTTCGACGACGTCGGCGTGCGCGGCGGCCGCATCGTCGCCGTCCGCACCGACGACGGCTGGCGCCGGGCGTCCTTCTTCGTCGACGCCTCCTACGAGGGCGACCTCATGGCCGCGGCGGGCGTGCCGTACGCCGTCGGCCGCGAACCGGCGTCGCAGTACGGCGAGACGTACGCCGGGTTCCAGCCCGGGCGGGCGCACCGCATCCGGTCGTTCCGGCCGAACACCGGCTTCCCGGTCGGCCCGGTGCCCGACACCGCGCCCGGCGAGGGCGACGCCAAGGTGCAGGCCTACAACTTCCGCGGCGTGCTCACCCGCGCGGCGGACCGCCTGCCGTTCCCCAAGCCCGACGGGTACGACCCCGCGCTCTACACCCACCTGCGCAGCCTGCTGGAGCACCGCGGCATCCCCGGGCT
The DNA here is from genome assembly GCF_003579925.1 of Jiangella rhizosphaerae. Taxonomy (GTDB): domain Bacteria; phylum Actinomycetota; class Actinomycetes; order Jiangellales; family Jiangellaceae; genus Jiangella; species Jiangella rhizosphaerae. The sequence continues at coordinate 31,094 of NZ_QUAL01000095.1, forward strand.
GTCGTCGATCGTCACGCACACCGCCGCGCTGCCGCACGGCAAGTTCCAGACCAACCAGGCGCTGTTCATCGGCTTCGACCTGCCGGGCGTGAACTGGGACTACCCCGACGGCGGCTGGAAGCGGCGCGACGAGATCATCGCCGAGCAGGTCCGCTGGCACCAGGGCATGCTGTACTTCCTGGCCAACGACCCGTCGCTGCCGGAGTCGTTCCGCGCCGACGCCCGGACGTTCGGCCTGCCGCCCGACGAGTTCACCGACAGCCCCTACGGCGCCGGCTTCCCGCACGCGCTCTACGTGCGCGAGGCCCGCCGGATGATCGGCGAGCACGTGTTCACCGAGCACGACACCCACCGGCCCGGCAACACCAAGCCCACCGCGGTGTGCTGCTGGCAGTACGGCCTCGACTGCCACATCGTCCAGTACTACCCCGAGGGCGACGACACCATCGTCGGCGAGGGCTCGACGACGGGGTCGTTCGTCAACGCGCCGGCCGACCTCTACCAGCTGCCGGCCGAGAGCCTGTTCCCGGCGCGGGGGAGCGTCGAGAACCTGGCCGTGCCGGTCTGCTTTTCCGCCAGCCACGTCGGCATCCTGTCGCCGCGCATGGAGCCGGCGTACGGCATGCTCGGCGAGGCCGCCGGCGAGCTGGCCGCGCAGTCGCTGCGCACCGGCCGGGCGGTGCAGGACTACGACTACGCCTCCCTGGCCGCGGCGCTGACCGAGCACGGCACCGTGCTCGAGCTGCCCGAGCTGGAGGCGGCGGCATGATCCTCGCGACCCCCGGAGTGGACGTGCCGGCGTTCCAGCCGGGGCCGCTCGACGCCGCGGCCGGCTGGCGGGACCACCGGGTCGAGCTGCCGTTCGCCGTCGACGAGGCCGCCGGCCGCGTGCTGCGGCTGGAGTTCGACGCCGGCCACGGTCCCTGTCCGGACCTGCTGGTCGAGCTCGACGGCCGGAGCGGGCTGTTCCACCCGGCGGTCGTCCGCGAGGACCGCGCCGAGGTGTACCGGCACGGCCCGATCGCCGGGTCGGTGGTGCTGGAGGTCCCGCTCCCGGCGGAGTGGCTGGCGCCGGGCGAGCACCTGCTCGCCCTGACGACGACGCTCGACGCCGCGGCCGCGACCGGCCCGGTCGACGTGCCCGCCGACGCGCGCGGCGGGCGGCACCGCGAGCAGTTCGGGCACCACTTCGGCAGCGGCATCACCTGGCGGAGCCTGAGGCTGGAGCCGTCGGACGGGACGGCCGGTACGGCGGGGCCGAGCGCCCGGCTGCGCGGCACCCCGCTCTACCCGCTGGCCGGTGGGCAACTGGCCGAGCTGACGGTGGACGTGCCGGCCGGCGCGTCGTGGCCGTCGGCGGCGACGGTGGTCATCGGCGGCGAGACGCGCACGATCGAGCTGGGCCGCGAGGGCCGCGACTTCGGGCAGGTGCGGGTCCGGTTCCCGGTGCCCGAGCTGGCCGAGCCGGCCCCGGCCACCGTCGCCGTCGATGACGGGACGGCCGCCGCGTTCACGCTCCAGCCGCAGCGGAAGTGGACCGTCCACCTCATCCCGCATGTGCACCTCGACGTCGGCTACACCGACGTGCAGGGCAAGGTGCTGGAGCTGCACAGCCGCAACCTCGACCGCGCCCTCGACGTGCTGGACCGCGACGACGCGTTCGCGTTCTCCGTCGACGGCTCGCTCGTGGTCGGGCAGTACCTCGCGACGCGGTCGGAGAAGCGGGCGCAGCGGGTGCTCGACGCGCTGCGCTCGGGCCGGCTGTCGGTCAACGCGTTCCACAGCCTGTTCCTGTCCGGCGTCGCGAGCCTGGAGGAGGTGTACCGCGCGGCGTACCTGGCCGCCCGGCTGCGCGACGACTACGGCGTGCCCGTCGGCTACGCGAACCTCACCGACGTGCCGTCCTACAGCGCGGCGGTCCCGTCCATGCTGACCGCTCTGGGCATCGACGCGTTCGTCGGCATCGAGAACCACCACCGCGGCGGCAACGCCGACAGCGACCTGCAGCACCTGGCCAGCCCGGTCCAGTGGGAGGGCGTCGACGGGTCGCGGGTGCTCACCCACTTCTCCGACACCTACTCCCAGCTCCGGTTCATGGCCGGCGACCCGCAGACTGTGGCCGGCGGCGCGCACGCGCTGGTCCGGCTGCTCGATCGGTACGAGCGGCCCGACTACCTGCCGCACGACCTCGCCGTCATCGGCACGCACGCCGACAACGAGGACCTCGCCGACGGCGACGCCGCGTTCGCCGCCCGCTGGAACGCCGTCTACGCCTGGCCGCGGGTCGCCGTCTCAACCATGGCCGGCTACCTCGACGCCGTCCGCCCGCTGGCCGACCGGCTGCCGGTGTGGCACGGCGACGGCGGCAGCTACTGGGAGGACGGCGTGGGCACCGGCGCCGTCGTCATCGCCGAGCACCGGCGCGCGCAGGTCGCGCTGCCGACGGCGGAGGCGCTGGCCGCGCTGGTGGCCCGGGCCGACGACACCTACCGGCCGCACCGCGCCGCCCTCGACGCCGCCTGGGACGGCGTGCTCTACGGCAGCGAGCACACGTGGACGTGGTCGCACGCCAACGCCCACCCGCACGGCGAGCAGGTCGGCGACCAGCTGGACTGGAAGCGGCACCAGGTGCACACCGGGTTCCGCACCGCCGTCGACGAGACCCGGCGGGCACTCAGCCAGCTCGGCGAACTGGTCACCACGGCCGGCCCGACGGTGCTCGCGTACAACCCGCTGGCCTGGGCCCGCGACGTCGAGATCGAGGTCGAGGCGCCGGCCGGCACGCTCGACGGCGAGGTGCTCGCCGACTGCAACGGGCTGCTGCGCTACCGGATCACCGTGCCGGACGTGCCGCCGTTCGGCTACCGCACGGTCCCGCTGGGCGCGGCACGGACGCTGGCGCCGGGCGAGGAGGACGGCTCGGCCGCCGGCGGGCCGGCCGCGGCGGGCGACGGCGGCTGGGCGCCGG
>NZ_QUAL01000093.1 GCF_003579925.1 Jiangella rhizosphaerae
GGCCGGCGCCGGGTCCGCGGCCTGCTGCGCGACGCCTGGCCGCCGTCCGCCGGCGTCGTCGCCGACCGCGTCGCCGTCGACCTCCCGGCCGGCGAGCGCCGGCTGGTCGAGACGGTACTGCGCCCCACCCGGCGCAGCGACCGCGTCGCCGACCGCGTGACGGTGCGCAGCCTCGGGCCGCTCGGGCTGGCCGGGCGGCAGGGCTCGCACGCCGTCCCGTGGGCCGTCCGGGTGCTGCCGCCGTTCCAGGCCCGCCGGCACCTGCCGTCGCGGCTGGCCCGGCTGCGCGAGATCGACGGCCGCTCGGCGGTGCGCATCCGCGGCCAGGGCACGGAGTTCGACTCGCTGCGCGAGTACGTCCGCGGCGACGACGTCCGGTCCATCGACTGGCGGGCGACCGCCCGGCACGGCGGCGTCGTCGTGCGGACCTGGCGGCCCGAGCGCGACCGGCACGTGCTGATCGTCCTCGACACCGGCCGGACGTCCGCCGGCCGGGTCGGCGACGAGCCGCGACTGGACGCCGCCATCGACACCGCACTGCTGCTCGGCGCGCTGGCGGCCCGCGCCGGCGACCGCGTCGACCTGCTCGCGTACGACCGTCAGGTCCGCGCCGACGTCGCCCGTCTGGAGGCCACCGATGTGCTGCGGCGGATGGTCGGCGCGCTGGCGGTCCTGGAGCCGGAGCTGCTGGAGACCGACTACCGGCAGCTCACCGCCGAGATCCTGAGCCGGGCCGGGCAGCACGCGCTGGTCGTCATCGTCACCGGCCTGGACTCCAGTGCCGTCGAGCTGGGGCTGCTGCCGGTCCTCGGACGGCTGACCCGCCGGCACACCGTCCTGGTCGCGTCGGTGGCCGACCCGCGGCTGGCGGAGCTCGCGGCCGGCCGGGGCGACTCCGACGCCGTCTACGCCGCGGCCGCCGCCGAGCACGACCGCCTCGCCCGCGCCCAGCTGGCCGAGCTGCTCTCCCGCCGCGGCGCCCACGTCGTCGACCAGCCGCCCGCCGACCTCCCGCCCGCCGTCGCCGACGCCTACCTGGAGCTCAAGGCCACCGGCCGCCTGTGACGGCGTTCCCTGCGTGGGCTCGTGGCGTTGGCCGTCCCCCTGCTGCCCATTTTCTCAGCCGCGCAACCGCGCCTCGAGCGGACCATTGGGGCGCTACGCGCCGACGCGGATCCGCTTGACCCGCGGTTCCGCGGCCAAGAACGGGGCAGCTATCAGGGGGACGGGGGCAGAGCGGGCACGACTCGAGGTTGACTTGCCCGTTTCGCCCTACTTTGTAGGGCCATGGACGGCGATGATCATCGACGATCGCCTACATCACGAGGATTACCTGAGCATCACCATGACTGTAAGGGTGTTGACGCTGGGACAATCCTCGTGATGGCCCCCGAATCACGGTGAAATCTCACCACGTGGACGCCCCACGACACCAAACTCACACCGAAACGGGGCCAACGCCACGGCCAGCCGTCGCCACATTTCCCCCGTCCGCCTGATAGCTGCCCGTTCTTAGCCGCGGGCGCGCGGGTCAAGCGGTCATCGCCGGCGCGAAGCGCCTCCATAGTCCGCTTGAGGCGCACGCACGCGGCCAAGACAATCGGGCAGCAGGGGGACGGAGGAACGCAGAACTGGGACGGGCGGGCTCAGCCGGCGACGGGGAGGGTGTCGGCGCTGGCGGAGCGGTCGATGTCGCCGACCTCGCCGGCCAGCACGGCCCGCCGTCCGTACACCCAGACGTAGGCGAGGAACAGCACCTCAGCGACCACGCCGATCGTGATGCGCCCCCATGTCGGCAGGCCGGAGGGCGTCACGAACGCCTCGATGACGCCGGAGACGAGCAGCACGCCGGCCAGCCCGAGCGCCATGCCCAGCGTCGCCCGGCCGGTCTCGGCCAGCGCCTCGCCGCGGCTGCGCGGGCCGGGGTCGACGACCGTCCAGCCCAGGCGCAGGCCGGCGCCGGACGCGACGAACACGGCGGTCAGCTCGAGCAGGCCGTGCGGGGTGATCAGGCCGAAGAAGACGTCCAGCCGGCCGGCCGCGGCCATCAGCCCGGCCGACGCGGCGACGTTCACGGCGTTCATCCAGAGCACGTACACGACCGGGATGCCGAGGAACACGCCCAGTGCGAGGCAGGCCGCCGCGACCCAGGCGTTGTTCACCCACACCCGCGCGGCGAACGAGCCGGCCGGGTTCTCCGAGTAGTAGTCCTCGAAGTCGTGCTCCACCAGCTGGCGGATCTCCTCCGGCGCTCCGATGGACGCCTGCACGCTCGGGGTGGCGGCCACCCACCAGGCGACGGCGACGGAGACGACGGCGAACGCCAGCGCGGCGCCGATCCACCAGCGCCGGTTGAGGTAGACCGCCGCCGGGAATCCGACGGTGAGGAAACGGACGACGTCGCGCCAGCCGGGGTCATGAGCGCCGGCGATCGCCGTACGGGCCCGGGCGACCAGCGTCGACAGCCGACCGAGCAGGACGGGGTCGGGCGCGGCCGATCGCAGCGTGGACAGGTGGGTGGACGCCGCGCGGTAGAGCGCGACCAGCTCGTCGGCCTCCGGACCGGTCAGGCGGCCGCGGCGGCGGACCAGCTGCTCGAGGCGGTCCCATTCGGCGCGGTGCGCGGCGACGAACGCGTCGAGGTCCACGTGCGCTCCCTTCCCGTCGTCGGCGCCCTGTGAGGCAGACTAACGGGGTGAGCGACCTGGTGACCGGCGAGGCCGTCCCCCTCGAGCTGCGGCTGGCCAAGCTGCCCTCACGGGCGCTCGCGCTGCTGCTCGACGCGCTGATCCTCGCGGTCCTGGGGTTCGGCTTGCTGCTGTTGTTCAGCCAGGTCGCGCCCGGCGTCGACGAAGCGCTGGCGGCCGCGCTGGTCATTGGCGGGACGGTGTTCCTGCTGGTGGTCATCCCGACGACGGTCGAGACACTGACCCGCGGCAGGTCGGTCGGCAAGGCGGCGGCCGGGCTGCGGGTGGTGCGCGACGACGGCGGCCCGATCCGGTTCCGGCACGCCCTCGTTCGCGCGCTGGCGGGGGTGTTCGCCGACTTCGTGCTCACCCTCGGCGTCGGCGCCATGGTCTGCTCGCTGCTGAACTCCCGCGACAAGCGCATCGGCGACCTGCTGGCCGGCACCGTCGTGATCCGCGAGCGCATCCCGTCGACGGTGGCGCCGCCGCCGGTCCTCGACCCGCGGCTGGCCGAGTGGGCGGCGTCGCTGGAGCTGTCCCGGCTGCCCGACCGGCTCGCCATGGCCGCCCGGTCGCTGCTGGCCAGGGCGCCGCAACTGGCGCCGGAGGTGCGCACCCGGCTGGCCGTCGACCTCGCGAACGAGGTGGCCGCGGTGGTCAGCCCGCCGCCCCCGCCCGGCCTGCCGCCGTGGGACTACCTGACGGCCGTCCTCGCTGAACGCCGTCGCCGCGACGCCCTCCGCTACGGCGGGGCGGCGCCGCCGCCGGGGCCGCCCGCGCCGCACCCGCCG
>NZ_QUAL01000100.1 GCF_003579925.1 Jiangella rhizosphaerae
GCCCGCAGCGACCACCGGGCCGAGCGCGGGGCCGGCGGCAAGGGCCGCCGGGGCGCGCCGGCGCGCTGCCGGGTCTGCGGTGCGCCGCTGGTCGACGCCGTCGACCGCAAGCTCGGCCGGTGCGGCAGCTGTCCGTCGTCGATGGACGACGCCCTGTTCGAGAAGCTGCGGGCGTGGCGGCTGGAGCGGTCGCAGGAGCAGAAGGTGCCGGCCTACGTCGTGTTCACCGACGCCACGCTCATCGCCATCGCCGAGTCCACGCCGGTGAACGAGACCCAGCTCTCGGCCATCCCGGGGGTGGGCCGCACGAAGCTCGACCGCTATGGGGCCGAGGTTCTGCAGCTGTGCCGAGAAGTCGCCGGAGAATCACCGTAAAAATAGGTTGCCCCTTACATGGGGCCCGGAATAGAGTGTCCGAGCACCTTGCAATGCAGGGTGCTCACGATCCGGAGAGACCGGCTCGGGATTGACGCCGAAAGGAGGGACGCCCTGATGAAGATCACGACTCTGAACCCGTCTGTGAGCGGTGTCGGCTTCGCGTATGTGCGCGCCCTCGGTGGTGTCTCCCTGAGCACTCGGGTGCGTTCCGTCGCGCCCGTCATCGCCCCGATGACGGGAGAAGTGCGTCCGCAGGCAGGCAACGGCGCGACGACGCACCTCGTCGATGGGGTCAAGCAGGACGTGCGCGTCCGCACTTGGGGTCCACCGGTCTAGCCATGAGAAGACCGGCGCCTCCGAGGCCGCGGACCCCACACCCGGGATCCGCGGCCTTTTTGTTTGCCCGAACCGACACGGAAGGAAGGGAGGTGACCGAACTCATGATGCTGACCAGCGTTCTCGACCGGGCCGTAGCGGCCGACGAGTCCATTCCCTGCCGGAAGGACCCGGAGCTGTGGTTCGCCGAGTCGCCGGCTGATGTCGAGCACGCCAAGCAGCTGTGCCGCGAGTGCCCCGTACGGGAGCAGTGCCTCGCCGGCGCGATGGACCGGGCCGAGCCCTGGGGCGTGTGGGGCGGAGAGCTCTTCGTCTCCGGAGCCATCGTGGCGCGCAAGCGTCCACGTGGCCGGCCCCGTAAGAACGAGATCGCGGCGTAGTGAGACCAGCACACGCCGGCACAGGGCACCAACGGCAGCTGCCGACGACCGATGACCCCGATGGACGGACCACGATGACCACGACGCTCCGGCCCGATGCGGCCACCCCAGACCGACCGCAGGCCACCACCACCACCGTGAACCGAGACTTCAGGAGCACCGAGATGCATCTCATGAACGAAGCCCTCGCGCGTGCGCACTGTACGGAGCAGCGCGAACGGGCGATGGAGGAACAGCGAGTACGACGCGTGCTGGCGATCCGCCGCATGGACCGGCGGGCCGCCCGGGCGGCGCAGCGGGCCAGGAACCTGGCCGCCGCGGCGGTCGCCCTGCGCAGCCGCGCCTACTGATCCGGTGGAGGCCGCGTCGTCCGATGACGGGGCGGGGCCTCGTGAGCGCCGGTCGTGAACGCGCCGTCCACGCAGCTGCCGGGACCCGCCGCACGCTTCCGAGGGGAGGCGGGTTTCACCAACCGAACAGAGGTACCGAGCGACCCCGCGCCGTCCGACGGACGGCGCGGGGTCGTCGTCGGTGCGCGACCTCCTGCGCGGTNGGTCGTCGTCGGTGCGCGACCTCCTGCGCGGTGTGGGCGTCAGCCGCCGCGTTCGATGACGACGTCGCCGTGACGTCCATCCAGCTGGTGAACGCTTGGCTCGTTGAAAGTGACCATCTGTGCCGGATATGCCCGGTGTGTGGAACGCTTCGGCGTGCCAAGGCCCAGCAAGCCCACGCCGATGTCGTCCACACGGGTGGTCGGGACCAGTCGTTGCGGTCGACCGGCGCCGAGTTCGACGATGTCGGGCCGGGGTTCGCGTACCTCGGCGCAATGGGTGGGGGGATCCGATGACGACGACAACGGGGGACAGCCGCGTGTCCGAAGCGGTGGCGTGCGCACTGTGTGGAACGACCACGGACGACGTGCCACTGACCTGGGTCAGCAGCGTGGAGCGGGGCCGGACGGTGTACTACTGCGACCGGTGCGCGCGCGACAACCTGCGCTCCATCGAGGCCCGGCTCGACAGCTCCTGGTGGTGACGCCCCCCGGCTACCCGACGTCGTCGTGGTCGGTCGACAGCGAGACGTCGCGCCAGGCCGCCTGCTCCTTCGCGACGAACGCCAGCTTCGCCGCGATGGCGTCGAAGGAGTCGCGGCCGAGCTGGATGCGCAGCGGCGGTTCGGGCGAGTCGACGACGGCGACGATGGCCGCGGCGGCCTTCGCCGGATCGCCGGGCTGGGCGTGGTTGACGTCGGCCGCACGCTGCCGCGTGGCACCGACCGGCCCGCCGGCGTAGTCGTCGATGGTGCCGGCGCCGACGTGCAGGCTCGAGCCGTCGAGGAAGTCGGTGCGGAAGTAGCCGGGCTCGACGATGGTCACGCCGATGCCCAGCGGCGCGGCCTCACGGGCCAGAGCCTCGGAGAGGCCCTCGAGCGCGAACTTCGTCGAGTTGTAGACGCCCCAGCCGGGCGACCCGGTGAACCCGCCGATCGAGCTGATGGTCACCACGTGCCCGGAGCGTTGCGCACGCATCGTCGGCAGAACGGCGCGCAGGACGGTGAGCGTCCCGAACACGTTGGTCTCGTAGACCGCGCGGACGGCGTCGTCGGGCAGCTCCTCGACGGCGCCGAGCAGGCCGCGTCCGGCGTTGTTCACCAGCACGTCGATGCGCCCGAAGGCGCCGACGGCGGCTGCGGCGGCCGCGTGGGCGGCGGCCTCGTCGGTGACGTTCAGGGCGACGGACAGCAGGCGGTCGCCGGCGTCGGGGAATCGCGCCGTGACGGCCTCCGGGTGGCGTGCCGCGCCGACCACCTGGTGGCCGGCCGCGAGCGCCGCCGTGACGATCTCGGCCCCGAGGCCGCGGGCCGCGCCCGTGACGAACCAGACGCTCACCGCGGGTCCGCCGCGGTGAGAGCGGCGAACTCGTCGTCGGTCAGCTCGATGGCCGCCGCGCCGATGTTCTGCTCGAGGTGGTCGAGGCTCGACGTGCCGGGGATCGGCAGCATGACCGGCGAGCGGCGCAGCAGCCAGGCCAGCGCCAGCTGCGCCGGGGTGGCGTCGTGCCGGCGGGCCGCCTCGGCCGGCGGGCCGCCGTCGCGGGCCAGGGCACCGGTGGCCAGCGGATACCAGGGGATGAACGCGATGCCCTGGTCGGTGCAGCGATCGACGAGGTCCTCGGCGGACCGGTCGGCGAGGTTGTAGAGGTTCTGCACCGAGGCGATCGGCGTGATGCGCCGCGCCGCCTCGAGCTGCTCGACCGTCACCTCGCTGAGGCCGATGTGGCGGATCTTCCCCTCCTCGCGCAGCGCCACGAGCGCGCCGAGCTGGTCGGCGAGCGGGACGTTGCGATCGATGCGGTGCAGCTGGAACAGGTCGATGCACTCGAGGCCGAGGTGGCGCAGGCTGAGCTCGGCCTGCTGGCGCAGGTACTCGGGCCGGCCCAGCGGCTTCCACCGGTTCGGGCCCTGGCGGGTGAAGCCGGCCTTCGTCGCGATGACCAGACCGTCGGGGTACGGGTGCAGCGCCTTCTTGATCAGCAGCTCGGCGGTGAACGGCCCGTAGGAGTCGGCGGTGTCGATGAACGTCACGCCGAGCTCGACCGCGCGGCGCAGCACCCGGACGGCGCCGTCGGGGTCGGGGGAGTCGCCCCAGACGCCCGGGCCGGGCAGCTGCATCGAGCCGAAGCCGAGCCGCACGACCGGAAGGTCGCCGCCGAGCGCGAACGTGCCGCTCGGGGCGGCGCTGAGGGTGGTGCTCGACATGGGCACTCCGGGGTCGCGGTGTCAGGACGTGAAGCCGGGCAGCCACCGTTCCAGCTCGGCCCGGAACGGCGCCTCGCAGTCCAGCTGCGAGAGCACGCCGATGCCGCCGATCCAGACCCGGTGGATGAGCAGGTACGACGGTGGCAGGTTCAGCTTGAGCCCGATGGAGTAGCCGGGCCGGCGGGGGTCGTTGATGCGGGCGAACTGCTCGCGCATCCACGGCCGGTTGAAGTGGAACCGCTCGACCCGGGCCGGCTCGAGGAACGGCGCGAGGTAGTCGTAGAGGTCCTCGGGGTCGAGGTCGATGTGCGGCTTGACGAAGCCCTCTTCGCGCAGGCCGTCGAGCATCTCGTCGGCCTCGCCGGCCAGCGCGCGGCGCATGAGCTGCCCGATGGACGGCGGAAGCCCCTCGGGCAGCCGCGCGACGGCGCCGTAGTCGAGGACGCCGAGCCGGCCGTCCGCGGTGATGCGGTAGTTGCCCGGGTGAGGGTCGGCGTGCAGCAGGCCGGCGCGCGCGGGCCCGGAGAACAGGAACCGGACGTAGAGCAGCCCGGCCTGGTCGCGCTCGTCCTTGGTGCCCTCGGCGATGACCTTCGACAGCGGCCGGCCGTCGAGCCATTCCGACACCAGCACGTGCTCGGCGCCCTCGACGAGCTTGGGGACGGCGAACTCGGGGTCGCCGTCGTAGGCGAGCGCGAAGCCGTCCTGCGCGTCGGCCTCCATACGGTAGTCGAGCTCCTCGACCATGCGGTCGTGGAGCTCTTCGACCAGCGCCTTGGCGTCCATGCCGGGCACCAGGGCACCCACCGAGCGCCCCAGCCGGGCGACCTGACGCAGGTCGGCGCGCAGCGCGTCGCCGGCACCGGGGTACTGGATCTTGACGGCGACCGTGCGGCCGTCGTGCCACACGGCCTTGTGCACCTGGCCGATGGACGCCGACGCGGCCGGCGTGTCGTCGAAGGAGCGGAACCGGTCGCGCCAGTCGGGGCCGAGGTCGGCGGCGAGGACGCCGTGCACCGTCGCGGCCTTCATCGGCGGCGCGGACTCCTGCAGCTTCGTGAGCGTGGCGCGGTAGGGCGCGGCCAGCTCCTCCGGGATGCCGGCCTCGAGCACGGACAGCGTCTGCCCGAACTTCATGGCGCCGCCCTTGAGCTCACCGAGCACCCGGAAGATGTGCTCGGCGGTGCGTTGCTGCACGTCGGCGCTGACCGACTCGGCCGACGCGCCGCTCAGCCGCTTGCCCAGGCCCAGCGTGGCCCGCCCGGCCAGGCCCAGCGGCAGGGAGGCGAGCTTGAAGGCGCGGTTGACGGCGTTGCGTGGCACATCGCTCACGTCTCCCATTGTGCCGTCTCGTCGTCTCGGGCCGCCCAGCCGCACCCACAGCGCGGATGACGCGTCCAGCTGCGCCGCCGCGGCAGCGCGGCCGGCAGCGTGACCTCGATGGTGCCGTCGACCGCGGCCGGCACGAAACCGTCCAGGTGAGCGAGCACCTGGGTGGCGGCCAGCCCGGCGACGACGGCGGCCAGCGCGCCGTCGCAGGCCGGCTCCGGCGGCGGCCGGCGCAGCGCCTGGTCGAGCACCAGCGGCCAGTGCGGGTCGCGAGTGGTGCGGTGCAGGTCGTGGCAGCGCAGGCACGACGACCGGCCGGGCAGCACCAGCGGACCGACGACGCCGGTGACCTCGACGACCTGGGCGAAGAGGTGCGGGATGCCGTGACGGACCAGGTCGGCGGCCTCCTCGCGACCCGTCGCGCCGACGGGTGCGAGGACGGCCAGGCTGGGCTCGGCGGGATGCCCGCCGGCGGTGCGGGCGCCCGCGGGCCCGCCGCGGCCGGCGT
>NZ_QUAL01000102.1 GCF_003579925.1 Jiangella rhizosphaerae
GGGCGGCGCGGCCGGGCCGATGCCCATGGCCGGGACGCCGCCGCGCGCGTACGGCCCGGCGTTCGCGGCGACCGGCGCGTCGCCGTCCCCGCCCAGGGCCGCCAGCGACGCGTCGATCACCGCCGTCAGCTCGCCGGCCACCCGCTCGTACTGGCGCTCCGCCTCCTGGTGCACCCAGGCGATCGAGGAGCCGGGCAGGATGTCGTGGAACTGCTGCAGCAGCACCGTCCGCCAGGCGCTCTCCAGGGCCTCGTACGGGTACGGGGCGCCGTGCCGCACGGCGGCGGTCGCGGCCCACAGCTCGGCCTCGCGCAGCAGGGCCTCGCTGTGCCGGTTGCCGCGCTTGCCCCGCTGCTGCGAGATCAGCGTGCCGCGGTGCAGCTCGAGGTACATCTCGCCGACCCAGACCGGCGGCGAGGCCAGCTCGGCCTCGGCCGTCTCGAAGAACGTGTGCGGGTCGCTGAGCCGGACCCGCGGCGAGCCGTCCAGGTCGCGCTTGCGCTCGGCGGCCGCCAGCATCTCGCGGGTCGGCCCGCCGCCGCCGTCGCCCCAGCCGAACAGGCCCATGACGTGCCGCGCCGCGCCCTTCTGGCGGAACGAGCGCTCGGTCCGGGCGAGGTCCTGCGCGCCGAGGTCGGAGTTGTAGGTCTCGGCCGGCGGGAAGTGCGTGAACACCCGCGAGCCGTCGATGCCCTCCCAGAGGAAGCTCGAGTGCGGCATCGGGTTGGTCTCGTTCCAGGACGGCTTCTGCGTGAGGAAGTAGCGCGCGCCTGCCGCCCGCACGATCTGCGGCAGGGCCGCGGTGTAGCCGAAGGAGTCGGGCAGCCACACCTCGTCGCTCTCGACCCCGAACTCCTCGAGGAAGAACCGCTTGCCCTGCACGAACTGCCGCACCAGCGCCTCGCCGCCGGGCATGTTGGTGTCGGACTCGACCCACATGCCGCCGACCGGCCGGATGACGCCGTCGGCCACGGCCTTGCGGACCCGCTCGAACAGGGCGGGCTGGCTGTCCTTGAGCCACGCGTACTGCTGGGCCGACGACGCCGCGAACACGAAGCCGGGCCGGCGTTCGGCGAGGTCGAGCACGTTGGCGAAGGTGCGGGCGACCTTCCGCACCGTCTCGCGGACCGGCCACAGCCAGGCGCAGTCGATGTGGGCATGCCCGACGGCGGACACGATCAGCGAGCTCTCGGCCGCCCGTCCGGCCAGGACCGGGGCGAGGATCTCGCGGCCGAGCGCCGCCGTGCCCGGCACGTCGTCGGGGTCCATGGTGTCGACCATGCGCTCGAGCGCGTGGACGATCTCGGCGCGCCGCGACCCCGACGGCGGCAGCACGTCGACGAGCCCGTCGAGGGTGACGACGTCCTGCAGCAGCTCCCACACGACCGGGTCGCGCCGCGCGACCGACAGCTCGGTGAGCCGGTACTGGTGCGCGTCGCCCGCCGTGGACCTGTCCCCCAGCGGCGTCGGCTCGTACTCGTACGGCACCTGGACGACGGGGTTCGCGGCGGCCTCGACGAGCAGGCGGAACGGGCCGGGCTCCGGGAGTGGGACCCAGGCGTTGAGCGGCTCGATGCCCTTCACGACCGTGCCGTCGGGCCGGTAGACCAGCGCCTCGGCCTGGAAGCCGGGCTGCTCGTCGGTGAAGCCCAGGTCCACGACGAGCTCGGTCTCGTCCGGCGCCCAGCCCGCCGGCACCTCGCCGCGGACGTCGAACCAGACGGTGTCCCAGGGCCGGCCCCACGTCCGGCCCACCGCGAACGGCTCGAACGGCTGCGTCACCGCGTGCGCGAACGGCACCGGCTCGCCGTCCACCGTCCAGGCGCGCACCTCGACCGGGCGCGCGTCGCGGTAGACGGCGGGGCGGATGCGGAACTTCGTGAAGCGTCGCACGCGCAGCATGGCGAGGGCGGTGGCGTCGAGCTGCACGCGCCCGTGCGGGTTGTGGTCGTCAAGCAAGGATGTCGCTCCTGGAGATGGAAGGAAGCACCGGCCGGCGGGCGTCAGCCCTTGATCGCCCCGCCGAGGCTGGACTTGAGCAGATGGCGGCGCAGCACGCCGTAGAGGATCGCCGGCGGCACCATGTAGATGACCGCGCTGGCGGCCAGGACGCCCCAGTCCACCTGGTTGAACGCGGAGAACGCGCGGAAGAGCCCGATCGACAGCGGGTAGAGGTCCGGCGACTGCAGCAGCACCAGGGGCGTCAGGAAGTCGCCCCAGACCGCCATGAACGTCAGCATCGCCGCCGCGCCCAGACCCGGCCCGACCAGCGGGAAGATGATCCGGCGGATGGCGCCGAGCCGGGTGCTGCCGTCCATCCACGCGGCTTCCTCGAGCTCGAACGGGATCGCGTCGATGGTGCCCTTGAGCAGCCACAGCGTGACCGGCAGCGCGGCCGCGGCCTCGACCAGGATCAGGCCCAGATAGCTGTCGTCGAGGTTCATCCGGACCATCAGCAGGTAGAGCGCGACGATCGTCGCCGGCGCCGGGATGACCCGGATCAGCAGGATCGAGAACATGAAGAACGTCCGGCCGCGGAAGCGGAACCGCGACAGCGCGTAGGCGCCGAGCAGGCCGCACGCGAGGTTCAGCGCCGTGGCCGACACCGAGATGATCAGGCTGTTCAGCAGCAGCCGCGGGGTGTCGGTGTTGGAGAAGAACCGCGCGAAGTTGTCCAGCGAGAACGTCGGCGCGCCCACGGTGGGGCCGGCGTGCGCGTCGACGGCGCTCAGCGCCACCCAGGCGAACGGCACCAGGCAGAACAGCGCCAGCATGGTGATCAGCACGTACTGCAGCACCCGCTGGACCACCGTCGTCGCCGACGTGCGCCGCCGCCGCTCCCGCGCCGGGCCGGTCGCGTCCGTCCGCACCGTCACCGCCGTCGCCATCAGACCTCCACCTTCGTCAGCCGGACGTACGTCAGCCCCAGGACCATCAGCAGCGCCAGCAGGATCACCGAGGCCGCGCTGCCGAGACCGATCTGCGAGTACTGGAACGCCCGCTCGAAGATGAAGATGGACGTCAGCTCGGTGGCGGCACCGGGACCGCCCTGGGTGAGGAAGTACACGAGGCCGAACACGCCCACCGTCGTGATCGTCGTCAGCAGCAGGTACAGGAACACCGGCCCGCGGATCAGCGGCAGCGTGACGTACCGGAAGACCTGCGTCGCGCTGGCGCCGTCGACCCGGGAGGCCTCGATCAGCTCGTCGGGAACGTCCTCGAGCGCGGCCTGGAACATGATCATCGCGAACGCGATGCCGCGCCAGATGTTGACGATGATGATCGACAGCATCGGCGAGTCCTGCAGCGGCGCCGCGGCGGCGCCGCCGAAGAGCCCGATCACCCGGTTGAACGTGCCGTCCTCGCTGGAGGACAGCACGCTCGCCCACGTCAGGGCGGCGACCACCTCGGGCACCACCATCGGCAGCAGGATCGCCGCGCCGAACAGGCCCTTCCCCCGCAGCCAGGTCCTGCGCAGCAGCAGCGCCGCCAGCATCCCGAGCACGGTCTGCCCGATGATCGCCGAGAACAGCACGAACTGCCCGGTGCGGCCGAGCGAGGCGAGGAAGTCGTCGGAACCGAGGAGGTACCGGAAGTTGTCCAGCCCCACGAACTGCGGATCCCGGGCGGCGAAGCCCGTCAGCTGGGTGTTGGTGAGGCTCAGGTAGAGGCCGTACACCGCCGGTGCCACGACGAACACCAGGATGAGCAGCACCGACGGCCCCAGGAGCAGCGGGATCAGCGCACGCCCCTGGAACCGCCGCCCCGGCCGCGTCGCCGGCACCGGGATCGAGGTCACTGCTCGACCAGGGCGTCGCCGAGCAGCTCCGCCGCGTCTTCGGCGAACGCCGAGGCCGCCTGCTCGCCGTCGGCGTCACCGAGGATGATGCTCTCGGTCGCGCTCTGCACCGCCTGCGACACCTGGTCGGCGCCGTCACCGAACGGCGCGCGGATGCTGGTCGCGACCTTCGCCTCCGCGTCGAGCAGCGTCGGCTCGCTCTTGTACGGCTCGATGTCGGCGATGCCCGAGCGCGGCGCGGCGGCACCGATGGCGGTGAGCTGCTCGGCCGCGGCGGTGCCCGAGCTCAGCCACTGGGCCAGCTCGACGGCGGCGTCGGCGTGCTCGGACTCGGCGTTGACGGCGTAGACGAACCCGCCGCCGCTGATCGAGTACGGCTCGGTGCCGGGCACCAGCGCCGGGTAGTCCCAGGTCGCGACCTTCTCCTGCACACCGTCGATCGGCGCGGAGCCCTCGGGGCCCCAGTCGTAGCGCCAGCCCCACGTGCCCTGAGCGGCCACCGGGAGCGTGCCCTCGGGGAACTTGACATACTTCGTCGGCTCCCACGGGTTCGGGTTGAGCAGGTCCTCGACCGGCAGCAGGCCGGCCTCGGTGAGCCTGGCGTAGAGGTCGAACGTCGCCGACAGCCCGTCGCTCTCGAGCGTCCAGCGGCCGGTCTCCTCGTCGTAGAACGTGCTGTCCGTTCCGGCGACGATGGGCAGGAAGCCCTCCGACCAGGTGCCGCCGCCCCAGGCCGTGCCGGCCGGGATCACGATCGACGGCTGCCCGGTCTGCGCGGTGACCTGCTCGAGCCGGGCGATGAGGTCGTCCCACGTCTGTGGCTGCGAGGTGTCGACGCCCAGCTGCTCGAGGATGTCCTTGCGGTAGAAGAGGCTCTGGACGCTCGCCTCGTGCGGGATGGCGTAGAAGTGCCCGTCGACCTGCCGGGCGGCGTCCTTCACCGGTTCGTAGTACTCGTCCCAGGCGTCCCACTCGTCGAGGTACTCGTCGAGCTGCAGCAGGTAGCCGGCGCCGGCGAAGCCGGTCACGTGGCTGCCGCCCATGTCGATGACGTCCGGCGCGGTGCCGGAGTGGAACTGCTGCGTGATCTTGGTGCGGAACTGCTCGTCGGTCAGGATGTCGGTCACCAGCTCGACCTGGATGTCCTTGCCCTCGTCCGCCATGGCCTGCTCGAACTCGGGGATCAGCTGCTCGATGACGTCGGCCCGGCTCTGCTGGTACTCGAGCAGGCGGATCGTCACGGGGCCGTCGCCGGTGGCACCGCCCTCGTCGCTGTCCGAACACGCTGCGAGGACGCCGGCCAGGGCGGCGGCGGTCGTCACAGCGAGGAAGACACGACTGCGCTTCATTGCGTCACCTCTCTGCAGTCTTCCCGTGGGGCTTTATTCCATTCGTTGGATTAAAGCTGCTGCCCGATGCTAGGCTCATGCCCTGGTGGCGTCAACCTCTTGCCGCCAGGTACCCGTCGGTTATATCAATCGCCTAGACTAAAGATCGTCGACGGCCCGCCACCGGCAGGGCCGCTACGATGCCCTCGGCCACGGGAAGGAGTCGCATGCGGCGCGGGAGCAACCAACTCCGCCTGGCCGACTTCAATCAGGCCGTGGTGCTCGACGTCCTGCGCCGCACCCCCGGCGCGAGCCGGGCCGACCTGCGCCGCGAGTCGGGCCTGAGCCCGCAGACCATCTCGAACATCACCCGGCGCCTCATCGACGACGGCCTGATCCGCGAGAGCACCCCGTCCGGCAGTGCCCGCGGGCGGCCGAGCATCCCGCTGGTCGTCGACCGCGACGGCGCGTTCTCCGTCGGTGTGCACATCGACCCCGCGCGACTGACCACCGTCCTCCTCGACCTCGACGGCCAGGTGCGGCTGCGCCGTCAGGAACGCACGCCGCAGGCCACGAACCCGCCGGAGGTGACGGCGCTCATCGCGGCGTCGGTCGACTCGATGATCCGCGAGGCCGGCGTCGACCGCGACCGCGTGCTCGGGCTGGGCATCGCCGCGCCCGGCCCGCTCGACGTCCATGCCGGCGTCATCCTCGACCCGCCCCAGCTGCCGAACTGGCGCAACGTCCGGCTCCGGTCGGACCTGTCCCAGGCGACCGGTCTGCCCGTCCTGCTCGACAAGGACGTCACCGCGGCCGCGACCGCCGAGCTGCGCTCGTCGAAGGACGCGTCGAACGCGTTCGTCTTCCTCTATCTGGGCTCCGGCGTCGGCGCCTCCGTCGTCATCGACAACCAGGTGCTGCGCGGCACCACGAACAACATCGGCGAGGTCGGCGACATCATCGTCGACCCCGACGCCGAACAGCTGGAGTGGGCCGGCCGCCGCGGCGGCCTGGCCGCGGCCTGCGTGCCGGAGGCGCTGGTCATCCAGGCCGCACGACTGGGGCTGGTGCCATTGCCCGACCTCACCGACTACGTCGCCATCGACGACGCCTGCACGTCGCTGTGCGAACAGGCGGCGGCCGGGAACAGCGGTGCGGTCTGGATCCTCGACCGCGCCGCCCGGCGGGTCGCCGTCGGGCTGGGCGTGCTGATCAACCTGCTGGACGTGTCGCGCGTGGTGCTCGGCGGCCCGCTGTGGAACCGGCTCAGCCGCGCGTTCCTGCCCGTCCTGCCCGAACTGGTCGCCCGCGAGCTCGTGGTGGCCCGCCCGGCCATCGTCGTCGACGGGTCGGCGATCGGCGAGCACGTGGCCGCCCAGGGCGCCGCCGAGCTCGTCATGGACCACTTCCTCGCGCCGCGTGCCGCCGCCCTGCTGGTGGGCGAGTCCTGACGACGCCGCGGCGGGATGTGCCGTTCGCCGCGTTCGTTGCTATGGTGCGGCCATGATCACGGGGTGGGCGGCGGCGCAGACGGCGACGCGCGAGCCTGCCCACGTCGTCTCCGGGCCGGCCCTGCTGGCGCTCCAGCTGGCCCAGACCGCCCGGGGCATTCGCGGCCTCGACGTCCTGCGCCGCGTCGTCGACCGCGCCCCGCCCGGCTGCTCCTGATCCCGCCATCACCACGCGCCGCCGGCGCGTGAGCCCCAGCGCGCCCGCACGACCGCGGCGCGCCCTTCGGCACGCCCCAGGAGCAGCACCATGAACTCGTCCACCTACCCCACCCTGCCCGGCGACGCCCGGGAGCGCATCGAGGCCGCGCTCGCCGATGCCGCGGACAGCCGCCGCCGTCAGCTCGACAACCTCGCCGCCGCCGACGGCGACTCCCCCGCCGCCGCCCACCGGGCCAGCGTCGCCCGCATCCTCAGCGAGGTCGAGGCCGCCCAGAACCGGCTGGCCCGCGGCACCTTCGGCGCGTGCGAACGCTGCGCCGCCGCCATCCCGGTCGAGCGCCTGGAGCTGCGGCCGTGGACGCGGCGCTGCGTGGGCTGCGCGAGCCGCTGACGCCGGCTACTGCCCGACCCGGCCGTCGATGCACTCGCGCAGCAGGTCGGCGTGGCCGCAGTGGCGGGCGTACTCCTCGATCCGGTGCACCCACAGCTCCCGGACCGCGATGCCGTCGCGGCCCACCCGCGCGCCCAGGTCGTCATGGTCCGCCAGCACGGCGTCGGTCGCCGCCTGCTCGCGGGCGAGGTCGGCGAAGTCGGAGTCGCGCGGCCCGTACAGCTTCGGCGCGGGGTCGCCGGGCAGCACCCAGTTGCGCCAGTCGTCGGCCGGGCCGGAAGCCCGGCGGGGACCCGGACGGCCCGGCTACTGTGCGCGCATGACGTCGCAGCTGGTTCTCGGCGGCGCCCTGCTCGCCGCGTTCGCCTGGCGGTTCCGTCGCGAGCCACGGCGGCTGAGCAACGGACTCCTGCTGCTGTCGGGCGGGGGTCTCGTGGCGCTCGGGCTGCTCGGCGACATCGCGCCCGGTGTGCTCGTCGTCCTCGTCGCGCTGTCGCCGCTGCTCGTGCTCGGCCTGGCCGTCCTGCTCATCGTCAACGGCGTCGGCGTGCTGCGGCGCGAGCGGTTCCGGCTCGGCAACGCCGTGTCGCTGCTGGCCGGCCTCGCCATCGTCGCCGTCGTCGTGATCGTGCCGGCGGGCTTCCTGATCGCCGCCCGCGAGCGGGACCCGGGGGTCCTCCCGGCGCTGCTGCTGTCACTGCTCGGCGTGGCCGGCTACGTCGGGTTCGTGTTCACGCTCGTCGCGCTCTACGCGCTGGTCTACTCCCGGCTCACGCCCGTACCCGGGCACGCCGCGATCGTCGTGCTCGGCTCCGGCGTCCCCCGCGGCACCGTGCCGCCGCTGCTGGCCAGCCGCCTGGACAAGGCCGTCCGGCTCTACCGCCGCGAGCGCGCCGCCGGCCACACCCCACTCGTCGTGGTGTCCGGCGGGCGGGGACCGGACGAGCCGGTCACCGAGGCGCACGCGATGGGCGAATACCTCCGGGAGCACGGCCTTTCCGACGACGTGATCGTCGAGGAGGACCGGTCCACGTCCACCCGCGAGAACCTCACGTTCAGCCACCGGCTGCTCGCCGCCCGCGGCGCCGACGGCCGGCTGCTCGTCGTCACCAGCAGCTACCACGCGCTGCGCGCCGCCGTCCAGACCCGCCGGCTCCGGCTGCCGGCGCAGGTGGCCGGGGCTCCCACCGCGCGGTACTACGTCCCCAACGCGTTCCTGCGCGAGTTCGTGGCGCTGCTCGCCGACCACAAGGTCCTCCACGGCATCGCGATCGCCCTGATCGCCGCCGGCCCGCCGCTGCTCTACGTGCTCGGCTGACGCATCCCGGCACCCGCCGCGGGTACGGGCCGCACGGCACCCGAACGAAGGAGGAGCAGATGAGCGACCCGCGCGAGACGGACGACACGCAGCAGGCCGAGGAGCACGACCAGGACGCCGAGCCCACCAAGAACGCGCCCGACGAAGGCCGGCCCGACCTGACCGCCCTGTCCGACGACGCCGACGAGGACTGACGCCACCAGACGTCAAGGCCTCCGCGGCGTCGGCAGCCCGTGATCATCAACCTTTCGTGTCGTCAGGGCAGCACGAAAGGTTGATGATCATGGGCTGCCGGGGGTGCCGTCCAGCCGGAAGAAATCGATTGCCCTCCTCTGTCGCCCACAGCACCCGCTGACCCGGCGAGAACGGCCGGATCGCCGTTCCCACGCCGCCACATCGATCATCTGAGCATCGACGCGCGCCGTCCACGCCGGAATCGGCGCCCGCGGCGCGCTACCTATTGACGACGATGGTGTTCGACTATATCGTCCTGAAATCGATTTCCGGTGTCTCGGGCCCGGGTGAGCCGACCGCCGGGCAGAGCCGCCGCGCCAGCGTCATCGCCGTCGTCGATCAAGGAGGATCCGATGCGCCTCACCCCACCACTGACCAGCAACGCAACGGCCGCCGCGGGCTCCGGCGGCGCGCTGTCGCGCCGTCGGCTGCTGCAGCTCATGGGCGCCGCCGCGACCGTCCCGGTGCTCGGCTCCACCGCCGCCTGCGAGAGCCCCGGCTCCACGAGCGGAGGGGGCGGCGGGGGCGGCGGAGGCGACACGCTGACGTTCGTCTACCGCGGCGATGCCAACCAGCAGGAGGCGTTCAACAAGCTCTTCGCCGAGTTCAACAAGGTCGAGCCGGACATCAAGCTGAAGGCCCAGGGCATCGCCGCGGACACCTGGGGCGACTTCTCCAACACGGTGGCGACGCGCATCGCCGGCGGGCAGGTCCCCGACATCATCCAGATCGCCACCGAGGGGCAGCGGATCTTCGCCTCGAAGGACCTGCTCGAGCCGCTCGAGCCGTACATGGAGCGCGACAAGGACGTCGTCGACGACTACTTCGCCGACATCGACCCCAACCTCGTCGAGTGGAACACCAAGTACGCCTCGCACGACGGGAAGACGTACTACATCCCGGGCGGGTACAACACCGTCTGCTTCTGGTACAACACCGAGACCTGGGCGGCGGCCGGCGCCGAACCGCCCGCACCGGGCTGGACGTGGGACGACTTCCTCGCCGCGGCCGACAAGCTCAAGGCGGCCGGCGTCTACATCCTGCCGATCGGCTCCGACCCGTTCACCGCGATCATGCCGTGGATGCTCACCAACGGCGGCTCGCCGCTGGACGAGGAGTGGACCACGGCCACGTTCGACACGCCGCAGTCGATCGAGTCGCTGCAGTTCTGCCGCGATCTCATCGCCAACGGCTACGCGCCCGAGCCCGGCGGCGCCTTCGACGCCGGTGAGGCGCTGACGAAGGGCACGCTGGCGGCGATCGCGGGCGGCCGCTGGCCGGTCATCGACATGCGCCGGCTCGACCTGGTCGACAAGATGGCCATCGTCCCGATGCCGCAGAAGACCGGGCCCGGCTCGCCGGTCGGCTGGGACGCCTGGCCCATCACCAAGGCGTCGGAGAAGAAGGACGCCGCCTGGACCTTCATCAAGTTCATGATGTCGAAGGAGGCGAGCGAGTACTACGCCTCGATCGGCGGCACCATCGTCCCGGCCCGGCTGTCCGTCGCGAACAGCCCCGCGTTCACCGACAACGCGCCCGAGGGCACGACGGCGCTCTCGGAGGCCATCTCCTACGCCACCCCGGTGCCCTCGCCCGATCGCGGCGCCGAGGTGCAGACGGCGATGATCAACGCCTGGGACAAGGCGCTCAGCGGCAACGAGTCGCCCGAGGCGGCGCTGGCCCAGGCGAACGAGGAACTGGCCGCGCTGCTATGACCGTCGGCGTCGCCCCACCCGTCAGCATCGACGCCGGCGCTCCCCCGCGGCGCCGGGCCCGGCGCCGTCAGACCCTCGCGGGCCTGGCGTTCCTGAGCCCCGCGCTGGTGCTGTTCATCGTCTTCATCGCCGGGCCGTTCGCGTTCGCGATCTTCCTGAGCTTCCACTCCTGGGACCTGCTGACGCCGCGCGAGTACGTCGGCCTGGAGAACTTCCGGCAGCTGTTCTCCGACCCGCTGCTGCCGAAGGCGATGCTCAACACGTTCCTGTTCGCGCTGGCCTCGGTGGTGACGCACGTGTTCGGCGCGCTGCTGCTCGCGCTGGCGGTGAACCGGCCGATGAACCGGTTCGTCTCCTACTTCACCCGCAGCGCGGTGTTCTTCCCCTACCTGCTGTCGTGGGCGGCGGTCGCGCTGCTGTGGAAGTACGTGCTCGACCCGTCGTTCGGGCTGGTCGCCTACTACCTCGACAAGATCGGCATCGACGCGCCCAACTGGTTCGTCGACCCGTCGTGGTCGCTGCCGGCGATCATCGGGATCGACTTCTGGTACACCATCGGGTTCACGTTCGTGATCATGCTGGCCGGCCTGCAGACGGTGCCGGCGGAGCTGGTCGAGGCCGCCCGCACCGACGGCGCCAACCGATGGCAGGTCTTCTGGCACGTCACCGTCCCGATGATGTCGCCGGTGCTGTTCTTCGCCGTGATCATCACCTTCATCGGGGCGTTCCAGATCTTCGACCCGATCCAGATCATCACCAAGGGCGGCCCTGACGACGCCACGATGACCATCGTCATGTACCTGTACCAGACCGGGTTCCAGGCCTTCCAGATCGGCTACGCCTCGGCCATCGCCATCCTCGTCTTCGTGGTGATCATGGCCGTGACCGGCCTGCAGTTCCTGGTCGCGCGGAAGTGGGTGTACGAGCGATGAGCCTGCGCGTCGACGTGGACGCCAACGACCTCCTCCGGCCCCGTGAGCGCAGGCGACGGCGGCGGCGTCCCGGCGCGATCGCCTTCGACGTCGTCGTGCTGGTCATCGGCCTGCTCATGGCGGCGCCGCTGGTCTGGCTGTTCGCCGCGAGCGCCACCGAGCCTGGTGAGGCGTTCACGCTGCCCCCGAAGTGGTGGCCCACCCCGTTCTCGACGGAGAACTACTCGCGGGCGCTGGACCTGGTGCCGTTCGGGCGGATGGCGCTGAACAGCGTCATCGTGGCCGTCATCAGCGTCGGCGGGTCGCTGCTGGTCGCCGTCCTGGCCGCCTATGCGTTCTCGCGGCTGTCCTTCACCGGGCGCGACAAGATCCTGGTGCTCATGCTGAGCGCGCTGATGGTGCCCGCGCAGCTGACGATCATCCCGGTGTTCGTGCTGATGCGGAACCTCAACCTGGTCGACACGCTGACGTCGCTGTGGCTGCCGGCGCTGATCAACGTGTTCGCGATCTTCTTCCTGCGGCAGTACTTCAACTCGATCCCGCGTGAGCTGGACGAGGCGGCCCGCATCGACGGCGCCGGCCACCTGTGGATCCTGTTCCGCATGCTGGTGCCGCTGTCGGGCCCGGCGCTGTCGGCGCTGGCGATCCTCGGCTTCCAGGCGTCGTGGAACAACTACTTCGGGCCGCTGATCTTCATCTCCAGCCCGGAGAAGATGACGCTGCCGCTGGGGCTGGTGACGCTGCAGAGCGGCCAGGGCGGCGCGCCGGCCGCCGTCGTGTTCGCCGCCATCGCCATGGTGGTGGCGCCGGTCCTCGCCCTGTTCCTCGCCTTCCAGCGCAACTTCGTCGCGTCCGTGGCGACGGCGGGTCTGCGGGGGTGACGATGCGCTCGTTCGCTCTCCCGGCCACGAGCCCGGCCACCGAGGAGGACTGGCTGCGCCGAGGCACCCGGGCGCTGTGGTTCCGGGCGCCGTGGGTGCTCGCCGGCTCGGTGCCGATCCTCGCCGCCGCCCTCGCCGCCACCTCCCTGAGCGGCGGGTACCTGCTGGTCGCGGCGGCGCTCGCCGGCCTCGTGGGCGCCCCGGCGTTCGTCGCGCTGGCGGTCATCGCCCAGCGGCTGGTCCTCGACGGCGACGTGCGGGCCCACGATCTGCGGACGCCCGGCCGTGGCGGGTGGGCGCGCGCCGTCGCGGTGGTGTGGACGGCCGCGGCCGCCGTCGTGCTGGCCCTGGTCGCCTTCGAGGTGTACGGACGCACGGGCTCGCCCGCCGCGCTCGTGCCGGCGCTCGCCGGCACCGTCGTCGCCGCCCACGCCGTCCTGCTGGCACCGGCCGCCGTCGCGCTGCTACTCGACCGGCCGTCCGCGCCGTGGCGCAACGTCTGGATCGTGGCGTTCCTCGCCGCCGCCCGCCGGCCGGTGCCGGTGCTGGGCGGGTGGGTGGCCGCCGCGCTGCTGTGCTGGCTCGCGCTGCGGTTGCAGGTGCTGTTGCTCGTCGTCCCGGGCGTCGCCGCCGTCGTGCTGGTCAGCGCCGCGTGGACGGCGCTCGGCGGCCTCGGCGTCACGCCCGGCCGGCGCACGCCCGCTCCCTGACCCGTCCCGGAAGGAACCCATGTCCACGACGCCCGCACCCCGGTCGATCAGCCACGCCGACGGACGGCACGTCGCGATGCCGCTGGGCGGCATCGGCACGGGCACGGTGGCCATCGGCGCCGACGGCGGACTGCGCCAGTGGCAGCTGCACAACGTCGGCAACCACCGCGGCGACCTGCCCGGCTCGTTCCTGGCGATCCGGGCCACCCAGTGGGAGCCGCCGCTGGACGAGATCCGCGTCCTTCAGGCGCGGCCGGTTCCGGGGCCGCACACGCCGACGCCGCTGGTCACCGACGACGTCGTGCCGGACTGGCAGGCCGAGCTGGCGACGCGGCACGGGTTCGGGACGGCGGCGTTCCGGGCGACCTACCCGTCGGCGCGGGTCTCGTTCGCCGATGACGCGGTGCCGCTGGAGGTGACCCTCGACGCGCTCAACCCGCTGGTCCCGATGGACGAGGACGCGTCGTCACTGCCGGCCGTGCTGCTGACGGTCACCCTGCGCAACACGGGCCGCCATCCGGTGCACGGGCAGGTCGCCGCCGCCCTGCAGAACGCCGTCGGCCATGACGGGGTGTCGCCGATCGACGGCGTCGAGGGCGCGGGGTACGGCGGGAACACCAACCGCGTCGACCGTGGCGAGGGCTGGACCCGGGTCGTCATGGAGAACCACGCCCTCTCCCCCGAGCACGCCGGCGCCGGACAGCTGGTGCTGGCCGTCGACGACGCGACCGCGTCGGTGCTGCCGCAGTGGCGGCGGCCCGAGGAGTTCCTCGCCTTCCTGCGCCGGCGCGACCTCAGCGGACCCGACCGGCTGGGGCTGACGCCGTCCCGTCCCGACCACCATCCGGGCGCGCCGGCCGGCGGCTCCGGGCCCAGCCCGGCCGGCACGACGTGGAACGGCGGCGTCGCCGCGCCCTTCCACCTCGAGCCGGGCGAGAGCACCCGGGTGCGGGTCCAGATCGCCTGGCACTTCCCGAACCGGTACGTCGACTTCACCCAGTTCGGGCCGCCGCGGCCGGAGTGGGGCCCGACCCGGTTCTGGCTCGGCAACCACTACGCGCTCGCGCACGCCGACGCCGTCGACGTCGCCCGCACCGTGGCGTCACGGTGGGACGAGCTGGTGGCGCGGACGTCGGCCTGGACGCAGCTGCTGGCCGGCAGCTCGCTGCCCGCGGACGCCGTCGAGCACGTCGCGGCCCAGGCGGCGTTCCTGCGCAGCCCCACCTGCTTCCGCGCGGCCGACGGGCGGTTCTTCGGCTTCGAGGGCGTCAACGGCGCCTCGACGCTCGGCCACGCCGGCGACGTCGGCGGGTCGTGCCCGCTGAACTGCACGCACGTCTGGACGTACGCGCAGGCCGTCGCGGCGCTGTTCCCCGGGTTGGAGCGGTCGATGCGCGAGACCGAGTTCGACGTCATGCAGGCGCCGGAGGGCTACCTGCCGCACCGGGTCATCGTCCCCACCTACCTGCCGCAGCTGTGGGGCGTCGGGATCGGCGGGCCGGACGAGCCCGCGCTGGACGGCATGCTCGCGGCCGTCCTGAAGACCTACCGCGAGGTCCGCGCATCGGGCGACCTGGACTGGCTGCGGCGCTACTGGCCGCATCTGCGCCGGCTCGCCGAGCACGTCCGCGGCCGCTGGGACCCGTCGTCGACGGGGGTGCTGCGCGGCATCCAGCCCAGCACCCACGACATCGACCTGTGCGGCGTCAACCCGTTCATCGGCTCGCTGTGGCTGGCCGCGCTGCGGGCACTGGAGGAGCTGGCGCTGCTGGTGGACGAGCCCGGCTTCGCCAAGGAGCACCGCGAGCTGTTCGAGCGCGGGTCGGCCGCCTACGACTCGTTGATGTGGAACGGCGAGTACTACCAGCAGGTGCTCGAGCCCGGCGACGACCCCACGTTCCAGTGGGAGACCGGCTGCCTCGCCGACCAGCTGATCGGGCAGTGGTGGGCGCACCAGCTCGACCTCGGCGACGTCCTGCCGCGGGAGCACGTGGTGACCGCGCTGCGCTCGATCGTCCGGTACAACCTGCGGCACGGCTTCGACGACTTCGTCCACCCGTACCGCGTGTTCGCCGACGGCGACGATACTGGCGTGCTCATGTGCACGTGGCCGAAGGGCGGGCGCCCCGCGGTGCCGACCCGCTACTGCGACGAGGTCTGGACCGGCTCGGAGTACCAGCTCGCGGCCGCCTGCCTGGCCGAGGGACTGGAGGACGAGGGCTGGGCGATCCTGCGCGGCGTGTGGGGACGCTACGACGGCCGGCGCCGCAACCCGTACAACGAGATCGAGTGCGGCGACCACTACGTCCGCGCCATGGCAGGCTGGTCGGTCGTCACCGCCCTCACCGGCGCCCGCTGGAACGCCGTCGACGGGACGCTGCGCCTGCGGCTGCCGGAGGACGGCGCGAGCTGGCCGGTCACGCTGGGGACGGCCTGGGGCCGCGCCTCGCGCGACGGGTCGGTCGTCCGGATCGAGGTCCTGCACGGTGCGGCGGCCGTGCGGCGCTGCGACCTGACGGCGCCCGGCGGCGGCGTGGTCGCGTCCGCCACGGCCGCGTCGGACCTGACGGCGTCGTCCGAGCCGCTGGTGGTGCGCCTGCCGGCCGCCTGAAATCCGCTTGCCGGCCGGTGGCGCGGCTTGCCACGATGCCGGTCGTGATCGCCGCGGCAGACCCGAGCTGCCTGATCGTGACCGGCATGCCGGGCGCCGGGAAGTCGACCGTCACCCGGCTGGTCGCCGAGCGGCTGCCGCGGTCGGCCCGGCTCGCCGGCGACGAGTTGAACCGGATGATCGTCAACGGTTTCGTCTGGGCCCTCGGCGAGCCCGCCGACGAGGCCGCACGGCAGGTCGAGCTGTGCCACCGCAACCTCTGCGCCCTGGCGACCAACTTCGCCGACGCCGGCTTCACGCCGCTGATCGACGCGATCATCCCGTCCCGCGACCAGCTCGACTTCCTCCTCGACCTCCTCGCACCGCGCACGGTCCTGCTCGTCGTCCTCTCACCGGGCATCGAGGCGTGCCGGTATCGCAACACCATCAGAGATCCGCAGGAGCGGTTCGACTTCGACGGCTACGAAGCCCTGGAGGCCGACATGAAGCGTGCGTTCGGCGAGGCCGGCTGGTGGTTCGACACCGCAGCGCTCACTCCCGACCAGACCGCCGACCGCCTCGTCGAGGAGGCACACCGCCGAGCTGTGGTCACTTGACCACGCTTCGACGTTCCGGTGCCCGTTTCGCCCTGTTTTGTCGAGCTGTGGACAGCGATGATCATCGGCGATCGCCTACATCACGAGGATTACGTGAGCATCAACATGACTGTAGGGGTGTTGACGCTGGGGAAATCCTCGTGATGGCCCGCGAATCGCGGTGAAATCTCAGCAGGTGGACGCTCCACGACACCAACGCCACACCGAAACTGGCCCAGAGGCCTGGCACCGTCGCCGCTCTTCCCCGTCCCCCTGATAGCTGCCCGTTCTTAGCCGCGGGCGCGCGGGTCAAGCGGTCATCGCCGGCGCGAAGCGCCTCCATAGTCCGCTTGAGGCGCGCGCACGCGGCCAAGACAATCGGGCAGCAGGGGGACGACCCCAACGCCGCCCACCGCCGCCGAGCCTCAGATCGCGGTGAAGGTGATGGTGGCTTCGTAGGTGCCCGGCGCCACCAGCGTCGTCGGCGCCTCGATGAGCAGGCCGGCGCCCAGCCGGCTGGTCCCGAAGCGCTCCCCCGCCCCGGCCACGGCGAGCGGGCTGCTCGCCACCAAGCCGCCGGCCTCGGCAGAAGCCAAATGAGTCTTGTCACCATTCTCAACGCTTCGCCCTATTGTTAATCGTAACGGTTCTCATTAGCCTGTTGGCACGATGTTCCGACTGGAAAGGATCACGATGAGGACCCTGCTCTCGGGGGGCGCCAGGTCCGTGGCCGTCCCCGTGATCGCGGGTGCGCTGCTGGCGGCGAGCGCCACGGCCACCGCGGCGGCCGGCGAGTTCGAGCTGGCGCTCGACTCCGGCCACATCGACGCGTTCACCCTGGCCTGGCAGAACGACACCCTGGCCGTCGTCCTGCAGGAGGACGTCACCGGGCACCACGTGCAGCATGCGCCCGAGGACGTGTTGCTGCAGGTCAAGCCGGAGGCGGCGTTGGTGCTGCCCGATCCGGTGCCGCCGAGCCTGTCCTTCCTCGGTGAGGCCGGCGACACGGTGTACTACCTGCCGCAGACGCAGGACCCGGAGCTGATCTGGCCGGGCTGGAGCACCGAGCAGCTGCCGTCGGGCGTGTTCACCAACCCGCTGCGCATCGAGGTCACCGACGTCCAGGGCCCCGGCGAGGTGTTCCTGTGGCAGAGCGGCTCGTTCGGCGAGTCGATCTCGGTCCTGGGCGGCGGCTTCCAGCTGCCGGGCACCATCTCGCCGAACGCCAGCGTGCACGCGCACGCCAACTGGGCCTTCACCGCCGAGGGACGGTACACGCTGACGGTCCGGGCCAGCGGCACGCTCGCCGCCGGCGGCACGGTGACCAGCGCGCCGGCCACCTACACGTTCCAGGTCGGCGACGCCGATCCCGTCCCGACGACCACCCTCGGCATCTCCGGCCTGGCCGATCGCTACGAACCCGGCGACGTCGTGACCCTGACCGCGGTCCAGGACCCGCCGACGGGGCTGGACCACTACCACTGGTTCACGCGCGCGCCGGGCAGCGACGAGTGGGTGGTCGTGCCCGACGCCGGCACCGGCCGGTACAGCTTCACCGCCACGGCCGAGCAGGACGGCGTCGAGGTCCTGGTCCGGCTGTACGACGCCGACCACGCCGTGGTGGCGGAGTCGGCGCCCGTCACCCTGAACGTCGACGGCGCCGAGCCCGGACCGGGCGCGTCCCAGCGCATCGTCGCCACCCTCCCCGAGGACGAGGGCGCCCTCGTGGTCAGCGTCGACCCCGACGACGACGTCGTCACCATGAGCGACTTCGAACTCGGCACCGCCGCCGACCGCTGGACCTCCACCGGCGAACTGCGACCCGTCACCGTCACCGACACCCGCGCCACCGCACCCGGCTGGGTCGTCTCCGGACAGGTCGGCGACTTCACCGCCGGCGACCAGACCCTCCCCGGCCGCCACCTCGGCTGGACCCCACTCGTCACCGCACAACCCGACGGCGGCGTCACACCCGGCGACGCGGTCGCCCCCGGCCTGCACTCCGGCGACGGCCTCTCCGTCAGCAGCCCCCTGGCCAGCGCACCGGCCGGCAACGGCACCGGCACCAGCCGCCTCGGCGCCGGCCTGCTCATCGAGGCACCCACCACGCTCGTCCCCGGCACCTACGAGGCCACGATCACCTTCACCGCGATCTGACCCTCAGCGTCACACCACCGACCCGGCGCGACCGGCCTCGCCCAAGGCCGGTCGCGCCGACCCCTGCCTCGACCTCCGGAGCCCATCCGTGCGACCCATCGGCCGTCTCGCGGCCCTCGCGGTGATCGCTGCCGCCGTTCTCGCCCCGACGGCGGCCGCGTCCGAGCAGCCGCCCCTGACCTGGGGCATCGTGCCGTCCGGCCCTGACGGCCCCGGCGACCGCGCCGCGTTCGAGTACACGCTCGACCCGGGCGCGGCCATCAGCGACGTCGTCGCCGTCAGCAACTACACCGAGCAGCCGCTGACGCTCGACCTCTACGCCAGCGACGCCGTCCGCAACACGCAGGGCGGCTTCGACCTGCTGCCCGCCGCCGACGAGCCCGTCGACGTGGGGTCGTGGGTCGACCTCGGGGAGCCGGTCGTGACCATCCCGGCCCGCTCGCGCGTCGACGTCCCCTTCACGATCACCGTCCCCGCGAACGCGACGCCCGGGGACCACGCCGGCGGCATCGTGGCCGGGCTGACCACGCAGGCGGCCGGCGGCGCCGGCGGCCAGGTCGCCGTCGACCGCCGGGTGGGCGCGCGCATCTACCTCCGCGTGACCGGCACACTGCAACCGGAGCTCACCGTCGACGGCGTCGCCGTCGCGTTCGACGGCCTGCCCCTCGGCCAGCCCGGCACCGTGCGCGTCGAGTACACCGTCCGCAACGACGGCAACGTGCGGCTCGCGGGCCGCCCGGCGGTCCGGGTCACCGGCCCGTTCGGCGTCGGCGAGCGCACCTGGACCGGCGACCTGCTGCCGGAGCTGCTGCCGGGCGACTCCGTCACCGGGTCGGCCACCGTCACCGGGGTGTGGCAGCTCGGCCCTCTCGACGTCGACATCGAGATCGCTCCGGAAACCTCGGGAACGCAGGTCCTCGACCCGGCCCCGCCGCCCGGCACGTCCTCCACCCGGCTGTGGGTGGTGCCGTGGCTGACTCTGGCGGCCCTCGCCGTCCTGGTCGCCGCCCTCCTCTGGCGACGGCGACGCCGCCGTCGCCGTGACCGGACCCGTCCCGCCTGACCCCTGAAGGGATCCCACATGATCGCCGCTTCTCCACCTCGTCGTCGCCTGACCGCCCTCATCGGCCTCGTCGCGTTCGTGGCGGCCCTGTTCGCCGGTGCGCCGGCGCGTGCGGCCGAGTTCGCGATCACCGGCGTCGCCGCCTCGTACCGGCCGGGTGACCTGCTCGACGCTCGCGTGTCCGGCGTGACGCTGGAGACCGGGCAGAGCTTCCAGTGGCGGCTGCGGCCGATCGGGTCGACCGGCGCGGGCTCGGCCATCAGCGGCACCGGCGCCGACGCCGCGACCGGCCACCTCGAGCAGGTCGTGGACGCCGGGTTCGACGGCTACGAGCTCAGCGTGCGGCTGCGCTCCGGCACGACGGTGCTGCGGCAGACGGACTGGACGCCGATCGCGGTCACCGATCTGGTCGAACCGCTCGGGGTCGAGTTCACCGGCCCGTCGCCCGCCTACCTCGGCGACCCCATCACCGGCGCCGTCACCGGGCGCGAGCTCGC
This sequence comes from Jiangella rhizosphaerae, assembly GCF_003579925.1. Taxonomy (GTDB): domain Bacteria; phylum Actinomycetota; class Actinomycetes; order Jiangellales; family Jiangellaceae; genus Jiangella; species Jiangella rhizosphaerae. The sequence continues at coordinate 19,882 of NZ_QUAL01000102.1, forward strand.
CGCGGGCGAGACCGTCGCCCTCGTCGTGCGGACCACCGGCCGGTGGACCCCGGCGCTGTTCACCACCATCGACGGCCGGACGATCACCAGCGAACCGCTCAGCCCCTTCGACGGCGAATGGGCGGTCCAGGTGATCCGCGACGGCATCGCCGTCGCCCAGTCCGAGCCGGTCGCGGTCGAGTACGGCCGGCGGGAGGTGCTGCTCGAAGGCGTGCAGGGCGTCTACCGCGTCGGCCAGACCCTGCGGGTCTCCGGGGCCGTCCATCCCCTCCGCGACGGGTTGCGCTACACCTGGATCCTGCGCGACGACACCACGTTCGAGGCGCAGACCTTCGACGCCGGCACCGACCCGGCGAACCTCGTCCTCGAGCTGCCGATGACGCCGGCCGAGGACGACCACACCCTGACGCTGGTGGCCTGGTGGGACTACCGCGAGGGGCACACGGCCAACGCCGGGCAGGCGGCCGTCCCGATCAACGTGTCCGACGCGGACCCGTCGACCCCGCTGTTCTTCTTCAACAGCCTCGGCGACCACTACCACCAGGGCAGCCCGATCAGCCTGCAGCTGGCCGCCGACCCGCCCGTCGCCGGCGGCGACACCGTCTCCTGGGAGTGGCGCTGGCCGGGCGGCGACTGGACGGCGGTGCCCGGCGCGACCGGCCTGTCGCACCAGGTCGTCGCGGAGCAGGCGCTCGACGGCGTGGAGGTGCGCGCGACGCTCACCCTCGCCGCGGGCGGGGATCCCCTGGTCGCCGAGCCGGTCACCATCCACGTCGACGACCACGGCGCACCGCCGCACCAGCGGGTCACCATCGGCGGGGTCGCCGCCGGCTACGCCGCCGGCGACGAGATCGCCCTCACGGCGTCGGTGGAGCCGGGCTCGGTCCTCGACCGCTGGGAGTGGTACGTCCAGCGCGCCGGCGAGTCCGCGCCGACCCTGGTCGACGGCGCCACCGGCGCGGAGTTCCGCACGACTGCCGCGGCGGACCTCGACGGCGCGACGGTCATGGCCCGTCTGACCTTCGCCGACGGCACCCCCTACGTCGAGTCGGCGCCCGTCACCCTGAACGTCGACGGCGCCGAGCCCGAACCGGTCGCGTCCCAGCGCATCGTCGCCACCCTGCCCGAGGACGAGGGCGCCCTCGTGGTCAGCGTCGACCCCGACGACGACGTCGTCACGATGAGCGACTTCGAACTCGGCACCGCCGCCGACCGCTGGACCTCCACCGGCGAGCTGCGGCCGGTCACCGTCACCGACACCCGCGCCACCGCACCCGGCTGGGTGGTCTCCGGACAGGTCGGCGACTTCACCGCCGGCGACCAGACCCTCCCCGGCCGCCACCTCGGCTGGACCCCACTCGTCACCGCACAGCCCGACGGCGGCGGCGTCACACCCGGCGACGTAGNGCCCGACGGCGGCGGCGTCACACCCGGCGACGTAGTCGCCCCCGGCCTGCACTCCGGCGACGGCCTGTCCGTCAGCAGCCCCCTGGCCAGCGCACCGGCCGGCGACGGCACCGGCACCAGCCGCCTCGGCGCCGGCCTGCTCATCGAGGCACCGACCACGCTCGTCCCCGGCACCTACGAGGCCACGATCACCTTCACCGCGATCTGACCCTCCGCCGAGCGCCGGGTGAACGATCGTCCAGCGAACCGCCGACGCGGGCGGCCGCACTTCCGTCATCTGACGGGTGCCGTCGCCCGCGGGCGGCGGTAATGTCACTGAGCACCGTTATCATCTGGCCGGAACTCGGCCCGATGGGCCGCGCGCACGGTGGGACGGAGACCGCATGGACGACAGCACCACGCCCGCCGGCCGGATCAGGGGATCCGGCCGGTGACACAGCTGCAGGTCACCGACGACCGCCGCCGCCTCGGCCGGTTCGTCCCCGAGCTGCTCGTGCTCGTGCTCGTCCTGGCGGTCGTGCTGCGGCCCCATGTCGCGGGCTGGTTCGACAGCGCGACGCTGCAGACGTGGTCGACGGTGTTCGTGTCGATCACGCTGCAGGCGCTGCCCTTCCTCGTCCTCGGCGTGGTGGTGAGCGGCGCGGTGACGGCGTTCGTGCCGTCCTCGCTCATCGCCCGGCTGCTGCCGGACCGGCCGGCCGTGGCCGTGCCGTCGGCGAGCCTCGCCGGCGCCGTCTTCCCCGGGTGCGAGTGCGGCTCGGTGCCCATCGCCGGGCGGCTCACCGCGCTGGGCGCGGCGCCGGCCGCGGCACTGGCGTTCATGCTGGCCGCGCCCGCGATCAATCCGGTCGTCATGGCGGCGACGGCGGTGGCGTTCCCCGGTCAGCCGGAGATGGTGCTGGCCCGGTTCCTCGCCTCGTTCGCCGCCGCCGTCGTCGTCGGGCTGGTGTGGTCGCGGTTCGGCCGCGGCTCGTGGCTGCGGCTGCCGCGGCGGCCGGTGGCGGAGGGGGCGAACCGCTGGGACGTGTTCGCCGGCACCGCCCGGCACGACTTCCTGCACGCCGGCGGCTGGCTCGTCGTCGGCGCCGCCGCGGCCGCCGCGCTGCAGGTGTTCATCCCCCGGGTCGCTGATCACCACCGTCGCCACGAACGAGTGGCTGGCGGTCGTCGTGCTGGCCGGCCTCGCCGTGCTGCTGGCGCTGTGCTCGGAGGCCGACGCGTTCGTCGCGGCCAGCCTGTCGCAGTTCTCGCTGACCGCCCGGCTGGTCTTCCTGGTGGTCGGCCCCGCCGTCGACATCAAGCTGATCGCGCTGCAGGCCGGCACGTTCGGCCGCGGCTTCGCGCTGCGGTTCGCGCCGCTGACCTTCGTCGTCGCGGTGTCCAGCGCACTGGTCGCCGGGTGGTGGCTGCTGTGAGGCTCATGGACCGGCGGACGGAGTCGGTGCTGCTGCTCGCCGTCGGCGCGGTCGCCGTCCGGTTCGGGTTCTCCGACGCCGCCCTCGCCTACCTCAAGCCGAGCTTCCAGCCGATCCTGCTGGTCGCCGGCGTCGTCCTGGTCCTGCTCGGCGGGTACGAGCTGCTGCGCGACCCCGCACGGGGCGGGGAGCACGGCCACGGGGAGGGCGACGAGCATCGCGACCACGGCGGGCCGGGCGTCGCCTGGCTGCTGGCCGTCCCGCTCCTGGTGCTGCTGCTCATCGCGCCGCCGGCGCTCGGCTCGTTCGCCGCCGGACGGCAGGGGCCGGTCGCCTCCGCGTCCGACTCCGGCTTCGTCGACCTGCCGGCCGCTCGCGAGGGCGCCGTCGACCTCGGCCTGCGCGACTTCGTCACCCGCGCCCTGCAGGACCCGGACCGCTCGCTGGACGGCGTCCCGGTGCGGGTCGTCGGCTTCGTCGTGCCGGACGAGTCGGGCGACGGGTACCTGCTGTCGCGGTTCACCGTCGCCTGCTGCGCCGCCGACGCGACCGCCTACACCACCCGCGTGGTCGGCGACGACGCGCGGCCCGCCGACACCTGGGTCGAGGTCACCGGCCGCTGGGAACCCGGCGACGGCGACGTCCCCGTCCTCGTGGCCGACGCCGTCACCGTCGTGCCGGCCCCCGAGGAGCCCTACGAGTACTGACCGTGCGTTGATGGACTAAGTCTGACTAAGTACACTGCCGACATGGGCATCACGGTGAACATCCACGAGGCGAAGACCCACCTCTCGCGGCTGCTGGAACGGGTGGCCGCCGGAGAGCACGTCGTCATCTCGAAGGCCGGTAAGCCCGTCGCCGACCTCGTGCCCCATCAGCCGCGGCCCGTGCGGTTCGGCGGGATGAAGGGCCAGGTGCACTACGACGATTCGGCCTTCGCCGAGCCCGACCCCGACATTCAGCGGATGTTCTACGGCGACGATGCTCCTTCTCGATAGTCAGGCGATGCTGTGGTTGCTCGACGACAACCCGCGTCTCGGCCCGGCGGCGCGAACGTCGATCAGCTCCGCACCCTTGGTCCACGCCTCGGCGGCGTCGGTATGGGAACTGACCATCAAGGCGATGCTGGGCAAAGTGTCGCTACCGGACGGCTTCGTGGAGTCGCTGCGCGACCAGGGGTTGACGCTGCTCGATGTCACCGCGGCGCACGCCGAAGCGATCCGCGACTTCCCTGAGATCGCGCGGCACGACCCGTTCGATCGGCTTCTGGTCGCCCAGGCCGCGTCGGAGGGACTGCGGCTGATCACTGCCGACCGCGTGCTTCTGGATCTCGGGCGGCCGTTCATCGTCGACGCCACGACATGACCCACCCCCGCCGTCAGACCGCCCCGGCGGGCGCCGGGTTCTCCTCGAGGCCGCCCCGGCGCCAGCGCCTGGCGAGCAGGCCGTGGCGGGGCGCGAAGGTCCAGGCCGCGAGGAAGACCCCCGCCAGCACGAGCACGATGCTGCCGCCGACGGGCAGGTCGTAGCTCCACGACAGGTACAGCCCGACGACGGCGCCGGACCCGCCGATCGCGGGCGCGAGCAGCATCATCACGCCCAGCCGGTCGGTGAGCAGCCGGGCCGTCGCGGCCGGGGTGACGAGGAGGGCGAGCACCAGGATGTTGCCGATGGTCCGGACGGAGATGACGATCGCGACGGTCACCAGGACGTAGAGCGCGATGTCGAGCCAGAACACCCGCAGGCCGACCGCGCGGGCCAGTTCGCGGTCCAGGCTGACGGTGACGAACTGCTGGTGCAGGAGCAGCACCGCGGCCAGGAGCAGCAGACCGGTGACGGCGGCCGTGTAGAGGTCCTCATCGGGGACGCCGGTGATGGAGCCGAACAGGAACTGCTGCAGCGAGCCCGCATACCCGGGTGCCTGGGAGATGATCACGACGCCGAGCGCGAACGAGGCCACGTAGAAGACGCCGATGACGGAGTCCTCCTTGATCCGGCGGTTCTGCGAGAACACGGCCACCAGCACCGCCGTGACGACGCCGGCCACCGCTCCCCCGACGACCAGGCTGCCCTGCAGGACGAACGCGACCGCCAGGCCCGGGAAGACGGCGTGGGCGACGGCATCACCGATGAACGCCATCCCGCGCAGCACGACGTAGCAGCCGACGACGCCGCAGACGACGCTCGACATCACCGCGATCAGCAGCGCCTTGGGCAGGAACGCGAGGTCGGGGTTGGTGAGGTCGGCGAGGAACTCGGAGATCGACACGGCTCACATCACCTTCAGGATCTTCAGCAGCGGGCTGCTCTCACCGACGCCGAACGCCCGCATCCAGGGCTCGGGGTCGAGCAGCTCGCTCGGCGGGGCGTCGGCGACGATGGTCCGGTTGAGCAGCGCAATGCGCGTGCACGTGTCCAGCGCCCCGAGCAGGTCGTGGGTCGTCATCAGCACGGCCTTGTCCTCGCCGGCCAGTTCCTGGAACAGCCCCGTGAGCAGCTCCTGGGTGGGCAGGTCGAGGCCGGTGAACGGCTCGTCGAGGAGCAGCACCCGGGGTTGCAGTGCCAGCGCCCGGGCCACCAGGACCCGCTGCCGCTGCCCGCCGGAGAGCTCGCCCACCGGCCGGCGGGCCAGATCGGTCATGCCCACGCGCTCGAGGGCCGCCGCGACCGCTCGCCAGTCCTCCACGCCGGGCCGCCGCAGGAGGCCGATGCGACCGGTGCGGCCGGTCATGACGGCGTTCTCGACCGAGATCGGGAAGTCCCAGGCGAACTCGTGCCGTTGCGGGACGTAGCCCACGGTTGAGCGGCGCGGCCGGACCGGCCGGCCGTCGACGAGCACCCGCCCGGACGCCACCCGCACCAGGCCGAGGATCGAGCGCAGCAGCGTCGTCTTCCCGGCCCCGTTCGGGCCGATCAGCCCGGTCAGGTCGCCGAGGTCGAGCGTCAGGTCGATGTCGCGCAGCACCGTGCGGCCGCCGAGGCCCACGGTCACGCCGCGGACCTCGAGGACGCTCACAGCGCGGCCTGCGCGCGACGGCGTGCGCTGCGGCCACGCATGACGACGACCACCAGGACGACGACGAGGACGACGGCCGCCCCGGCCACGGCCAGCAGCACCGGGGCCGGACCGCCGTCGTCGCCGGCCTGGTCCACCGCCGCGGCGGGCGAGCTGCCGGCGTCCGGCGCGGCATCGCCGGCCGCCGCACCGGCGTACTGGGCGGCGAACGCGTCGTCCGTGCTGGTGGCGTCGCCGACGGCGAACCGGAGGACCTCGGTGTCCGACTCGGTCTCGCCGGACACGAGGACGGCCGACACCTCCACCTCCACGAGGTAGACGCCGGGCTCGGAGAACACCCAGTTGGCGTGCGTGTGCGTGTTCACCTCGACCCAGATGTCCTGCGGGTAGGCCTCGCGGCTGTCCCAGAGGATCTCCGGCTCGCCGAGCGTGCCGCTCTGCAGGAACATGACGACGTCGCCCGGCCCCTCGACGCCCCGCAGGGTCAGGGTCGCGCCGCGGTCGATGGTGTCCATGACGGTGGGGTCCTGGGTGTTCCAGCCGACCCAGATGACGCCCGGCTGCTGGGCCTGCGGCACCACGTGCACGTCGGTGCCCGGCGCGGCCGGCAGGAACGCGTAGTCGGCGTTGTCCGGCACCGTGGTCAGGGACGCGTCGCTCACCTGGAACACGGTGTTCGGCATCGTGCGCCAGGTCGGTGGCTCGGCGTGGTCGTCGTGGACCAGCAGCGTCCACTCGCCGTCGACGTAGCGCGGGCCGATGTCGACGTGGCCGTCGCTCAGCACCGCCTGTTCGGTGGCGATGGGCTGGTCGGCGTCGATCTCCTGGTCCAGGCTCGGGTCGTCGGCCGCCACGGCGCCGGCCGACGTGGTGAGCGTCAGCACGCCCGCGCCGAGCAGCGACACCGTCCGGAATCGTCGCGTCATGGCTCTCTCTCCGCTGGTTCGGACAGGCAGGAGCGCAGCGACTCGGCGTTGAATCGCATCATCTCCACGTAGGTGGTGACCTCGTCGTCGAAGGTGTCGCCGTAGATCGGGCAGACGCGGACGCCGAGGTCGCCGGCGACCTCGGTGAGCGTCGACGAGCGCGCCACCAGGTTCGGTTCGAGGAAGACCGCAGGGATGCGCAGGTTGCGGATCGTCTCGGCCAGCCGGCGGCGGTCGGCCAGGCTGGGCTCCGCGGCCGGGTTGGGGGTGACGAACCCGGAGATCTGCACGCCGTAGGCGGCGCCGAGGTAGCCGAACGCGTCGTGCGTGGTCACCAGGTGCCGGCGCGACTGCGGGATCGCCGCGATGGTGTCGCGGACGTGGGTGTCGAGCCGCTCCAGTTCGCCGATGTAGCGCGCGGCGTTGTCGCGGTACTCGCGGGCGCCGTCGGGGTCGACGTCGATCAGCGTGTCGCGCATGAGCTCGACGTAGGAGATCGCGTTGCCGACGTCCTGCCACAGGTGCGGGTCGATCTCGCCGTGGACGTGCCGGCCCAGGACCGCCTGCGGCAGCTGGAAGATGGGGTCGCCGGGACGCCCGAGGAACCGGAAGCCCTCGTCGGCGGGGATCTCGTGCAGCGCCTTGTTCGGCACCTCGATCACGGTGGTCGCCGGGTCGACGACCTCGGCGTGCGCGTGACCGTCGCCGCCGTGCGGGTCGACCAGCAGGTACAGCTCGCCGGCGTCGATGTCGACCGTCACGTCGGCGTGGCCGGCGTTCAGGACCTCCGCGCCCGCCATCCCCGGCACCGAGTGCGGGTCGACGCCGACGGCGAAGGTGAACGTCTGCTCCCCCACGTCGACCGGACGCTCGTCCGGTGCGGGCGCGAGGGTGGCGCGCATCGTCAGCCGGTACACCCCGGGTTCGGTGAACGCCCAGCTCATGTGGGTGTGCGCGTCGGGCGGCAGGGTGGCGGTGTCGTCGCGGTAGCCGTCGGCGGCGTCGAACCCGTCGGTGGAGTCGACGTAGAACTCCGGGTTGCCGAACGACTCGGTCAGGTACGCGACGAGGTCGCCCGGACCGTCGACGGCAGTGCCGCTGAGGTAGACGTCCGACGCGCGGTTCGCGCCGTACTGCTCCCCCGTCCCGCGCACCCGCATGCCCAGCCAGATCGTGTCGAGAGCGACGTTCTCGACCAGCGGGATGATCTCGGCCGCGTACTTCACCGCCCCCTCGGCGAGGGAGATGTTCGGCACGTCGTCCGGCAGGTTGGCGTCCAGCGCCTTGATGATCGACTGCTGCTCCAGCAGCAGGTAGTTGCTGAACGCGACGTCGGCGTACACGACGTTGCGGATGTCGCGCAGGCTCGGCTCGTACGAGTGCGGGTCGGCCTGATCCGGCACCAGCGAGCTGACGTTCACCCGGTCGCCGCCGACGTTGCGGACCAGGTCGGCCAGCAGCCCGGTCGTCGTGACCACCTGCACGCGGTCGTCGCTCGCGCTGAGCGTCGCCGGCGCCGCGCACCCGGTGAGGGCGAGCGCGGCGCCGGCCAGCCCGGCCGCCGCCCTAGCCGCGGACGGCACG
>NZ_QUAL01000107.1 GCF_003579925.1 Jiangella rhizosphaerae
CCGACGCTCACACCGGCACCCCGCCCCGTCGAGCAGCACCCCGGCACACACGATCCTGACAGAGAGATCTTGGAGTTGTTCGGGTATCTACCGGACATTTCACCCCGCGATTGCCGAACAACTCCAAGATCAACTTTGGGTGGGTGGGCGGACCTCGAGCGGGAGCGCGCCGCCGTGGTGGAGGCGAACGTCCTCCACGTCGCCGGCGCCGTCGGCGAGGCGCAGGCCGGGCAGCTCGCGGGCCACGGCCTCGAGCATGAGGCGGGCCTCCAGCCGGCCCAGCGAGGCGCCCAGGCAGAAGTGGCTCCCGTACCCGAACGCGATGTGGTTCGCGACGTCGCCGCGGTGCACGTCGAACACGTCCGGATGGGAGAAGACCTCGGGGTCGCGGTTGGCGCCCCACAGCGACAGGCCGACGCGCTCGAACGCCGGGATCGTGCCGCCGGCGAGGTCGAGCTCGCGGAAGGTGAACCGCGGCGGGACGATCTCGACCGGCCCGCGGAAGCGCAGCGTCTCCTCGACGACGGCGCTCGCCAGCGACGGGTCGGCGCGCAGGTCCTGCCACTGCTCAGGGTGCGTGAGCAGCAGGCGCAGCGCGTTGGCGATGACGTCGACGGTGGTCTCCTGGCCGGCGATCAGCAGCAGCTGCACCATGGCCACCAGCTCGTCGCGGTCCAGCGCGTCGCCCTGGGCCTCCAGTGCCACGAGCCCGGAGATCAGGTCGTCGCGTGGCTCGGCCCGGCGGCGGGCGGCCAGGTCGTCGACGTAGGCGGCGAAGGCCAGCGTGGCCGAGCCGTCGTAGTCCGACGCGGAGACGATGGTCGCCGACCAGTCGCGGAACCGGGCACGGTCATCGTCGGGCACGCCGACGAGCTGCGCGATGACGTTGACCGGCAGCGGGTCGGCCAGGTCGGTCACCGCGTCGAACCGGCCCAGCCGGCAGGCCTGGGCGACGAGGTCCGCCGCGACGCCGGCGATCCAGCCCTCCAGGCGGGCCACCGTGCGGGCGGTGAACGCGGTGCTGACCAGCCGGCGCAGCCGGGTGTGATCGGGCGGGTCCAGCGCGATGAGCTGGCGCGACGAGATCCGCTCGGTCTCGCTCGGTGGGTACGGCGACGGCGACAGGTCGCGGTCCTGGTGCCGGTGCACCTCGTGCCCGATGTCCGGATGCTGCAGGCCGTCGAGCACGTCGGCGTGGCGCGCGACGATCCAGAACCGGTTGCCGGCCGGGTCGTACTGCGGCACCGGGGCGCCGGCCGCGCGCACGCGAGCGTAGAACGCGTGCGGGTCGCGCCGGGTCTCGGGCTCCCACAGCTCCGTCGGGCCGAAGTCGTCAGTCACGGGCGCCGTCCTCCGGCTGGCGGGTGGGGGATGCCGGCCCCGCCCGCCTCGCTCGTTCCTCGCTCGGACGCCCGCAGCCTACCCCTGCCGGCATCCCCCACCCTCCGGTGCGGGTGGCGCCCGCCGGCCGGTCGCGCGGACCGGCCGGCGGGACGTGTCGAACGTCAGACCGCCAGCTCGGTCCGGGCGCTCGCGGCGGCCGAGACCACCGTGTCCTTCTGCTCGTCGGTCAGCAGGCCCTTGCCGACGAACTCCTCGGCGGTCCGGGCGACCGTGGCGACGAAGTCACCGTGGTTCGCGAACGGCGCGTTGTCCCAGACGACGTCGAGGAAGGTCAGCCCGTCGGTGCCCGGCGACGGGATGCCGGCGACCGGGACGTCGTAGTTCGGCAGGCCGTCGTTGCGCTTCACGTTCGGCACACCGGTGTCGATGCTGCCGAACACGATCCGCGGCTCCACGCGGCGGAAGTACGCCGAGTGCGCCTGGGTGTCGCCGACGTACCACGGCCGCAGGCTGAACCCGTGCGTCGTGAACAGCTGGTCGCCCGCCGGGCTGGTGCCGGCCGCGGTGATCGCCGTCCGCGAGTAGTCGCCGTCGAGCTTGAGGTGCGGGTACAGCGTCAGCTCGCGGTACGTGCCGCCGCCCGGGTTGCCCAGGATCGGCATGAGCAGCGGGCCCCACATGATCGACTGGGTGTCCGGACGATCGATCGCCCGCTCGATCCGGATGCCGAACGGCATCGAGACGTCGACGACGTCACCGGGCCGCCAGGTGCGGCGCAGTGTCGCGTACGTGCCCGGCACCGGGGCGTGCATCGCCGCCGGCCGGCCGTTCACCCGCACCGTGAATCCCTTCGTCGCCCACGCGGGGACGCGCAGCTTCAGGTCGAACAGGCCGCCGCCGTCCTGGATGGTGATCCGCGTGCTCTGCTGACGCGGGAACGCCGTCTCCTGCGAGACGACGAGGCCCTTTTCCGCCCAGGTCAGCGTCGACGGCACGAACAGGTTCACCCAGAGCGCCGAGCCGTCGGCGGACTTGAAGTACACGGTGTCCTGGTACTTCGTGTGGTTCTCCAGGCCGGTGCCGCCGCAGCAGGTGCCGGAGTTGCCGTACGACCGGTTCGCGCCCGGCGTCAGCGGTTGGAAGTACGTGACCTGGGGGTTGCTGGTCGTGGCCGTGTCCGCCCGCGAGCCGGCGATCTGGTTGAAGATCGCCCGCTCGTAGTAGTCCATGTACTTCGGGTCCTGCGTGTGGAAGAACAGGTTCCGGGCCAGCTTCGACACGTTGTAGATCGAGCACGTCTCCGCGCCGCCCTGGGCGATCGCGTTGGCGATGTTGTCCCGGTTCTGGAACATCTCGATGTTGTTGTTCGAGCCCGGGAAGTTGCCGCCGGTGCCGCCGTGGCTGAACATGCGGTGCGGGACGATCCAGCCGAAGAAGTTCTCCGCGGCCTCGAAGTAGTCCTGCTCGCCGGTCTGCTCGAACACGCGCAGGTAGCCGGTGAAGTTCGGCACGTGCTGGTTGACGTGCAGCCGGGCCGGGCGGCGGCGTCCGATCTCGCTCGGGTTGGTCACCACGAGGATGTCGCGGTCCTCGACGGCCGCGTCGAACAGCGACTCGCGGTTGTCGAAGCACTTGGCGGTCTCGAGGTGCTTCTCGTCGCCGGTCAGCGCGTAGATCTCCGGGAACACCTCGTTGGCGCCGCCGAACTCGCCGGCGATGTAGGTGTCCCACATGTAGTTGAGGTCCGACCGCGTGATCGGGCCGGTGTACTGCGGGTGGTTCTTGTCGCCGACCGTCAGCGCCAGGTGCGCCCAGTTCGCCATCTTGACGACGACGTCGAGCGCGGTCTGGTTGCCGGCCAGGTAGTAGGCGTCCAGCAGGCCGCGCATGATCTTGTGCTGCGTGTACCAGGGCGCCCAGACGTTGGTGTTGAGGTTGCTGCCGTAGACGGCGAACCGCGGCGGCGCCAGGCGGATCACCGCGTCCTCCGGGATCGCGCCCAGGTAGCCGGGGTAGACCGGCTTCCACAGCGGCTGGTTGTCGCTGGGGACCGGCACGATGCCCGCGGCCCGCCCGTTCGGCGAGGCGTCGAGCAGCGTGGCGCCCTCGGTCTCGTCGCACCGGTACCAGGCGATGTTGCCGCCGCCGGTGGTGCCGGCCGGGGAGTCCTGCAGCGACTGGACCTCGGCCGCGGTCAGCGCACGGTCGAAGATCTGGAACTCGTCGATCGTCGCGTTGAGCATCGGGTCGCCGTACTGCGACCGGCCGATCCAGACGTTGCCCGGGACACCGAGGTTGGTCGGGTTGAGCGTCATGGTCGCGTTGGTGCCCGCGACCGCGCCGTTGACGTAGAGCGTGCCGACGCTGCCGTTGAGGGTGACGGCCAGGTGCACCCACTGGTTCGTCGGGAGCGCCGTCGTGCCGTTGATCTGCTGCTCGCCGCCGCTGCCGCTGACTGTGATGGCGAAGCGCGGCACGTTGCCCGTCACGCCGGCGCGGGCGGTCAGGAACATGTTGACGGCGGTGCCGGTGCCGAAGTCGAAGACCCGCGACCAGTTCTGCGCGGCCGCGAGGTTGACCCAGGTCGCGACGGTGAAGTTGGTGAGCTGCGACACCGCCTCCTGGGGCAGCCGCACGTGCTGGGCGGTGCTGCCGCCGTTGAGCTTCAGGCCGTTGCCGAAGCGGCCCGCCACCCGGCCGATGACCGGCTCCTCGGGCTCCTCCGGCTCCTCGTCCGGGTCGTCCATCCGCGCGGTGATGGCGGCTTGGCAGGCGGCCAGCTCGTTCACCATCCAGTCCAGCTTGGTCTTGAAGACCTGCTCGCCGTTGTCTGCGTAGGCCTGGGCCAGCGCGCTCAGGTAGTGGCCGGCCCAGTGCCCGCTGAGCAGGCCGCCGTCCTCCCAGCCGCCGGGCGTGGACACACCGGGCGGGTTCGGCCGGCCGGCCTGGTTGTTGAAGAGCACGAGGAAGCGACGCTCGTCGAACGTCTGCAGGAACGCCTTCATCCGGTCGCGCTTCTCCTGCAGCAGGCCCGGCCCCAGGCGGACGTCGTTCGGCCAGAACGGCCGCACCGGGGCGTTGCTGCCGGCGCCGACGTACGGGGCGGCGCCCGCCGTGTCGGCGGCCGCGGCCGAACCGGTGGTCTCCGCGGCGGCGGCGGGGAGGGCCTTCGGCGCGGCGACCATGGCCGCGCCGATGGCGGAGGCGCGCACGAACGTGCGGCGGCTCAGGCCCGGCTTCTCGATTGTCATGCTCCGTCTTCCCTTCATTGCGAGATCGGCTCTGGACGGGACCCGAGAACACCCTGGTGAGCGGGTGTTAACGGTAACAACTTGCGGCGGTCGTCCTCCTTGTCTCGCACCGTGTGGCCCCGGTGTGGCGGGCGGATTTGTGGTGAGCGCCTGGCGCTGCGGCGTCGAACAGGCGTCGCTCAGATGAGTACTATGCCACATTTGATATCAAAGTGGCAGGCCTCACGTCCGGCGGATCCGACGACGAGGCCGCCCGTCGTCAACGCGACGACGAGCGGCCTCGGACGGGTTTCAGAAGCCTTGCGCGAGGCGGTGGTACGCCTGGTTCCAGCGCAGCTCCTTGGCGAACTGGCGGGTCGTGGTGTCGGCGTCGATGACCAGCAGTTCGGTGCGGACCATGTCGGCGAACAGCGACAGCACGTCGGCGCCGACGGCCTGCGAGAGCACGGTGTGGTGCGGCCCGCCGGCGGTCAGCCAGGCCTCGGCCGACGTCGACAGGTTCGGCCGCGGCTTCCAGACCGCCCGCGCCACCGGCAGGTTCGGCAGCGGCTCGTCCGGCGGCACGACGTCGATCTCGTTGGCCACCAGCCGGAACCGCTCGCCGACGTCGGCCAGCCCGACCACGACGGCCGGCCCGGGGGCCGCGTCGAACACCAGCCGGACGGGGTCCTCGCGGTCGCCGATGCCCAGCGGGTGAATCTCGCACGACGGCGTGGCCGACGCGATGGACGGGCAGACCTCCAGCATGTGCGCGCCGAGGATCTTCGGCTCGCCGGGCCCGAAGTGGTACGTGTAGTCCTCCATGAACGACGTGCCGCCGGGCAGCCCGGCCGCCATCGTCTTCACGGTCCGCACCAGCACCGACGTCTTCCAGTCGCCCTCGCCGCCGAAGCCGTAGCCGTCGGCCATCAGCCGCTGGACGGCCAGGCCCGGCAGCTGACGGAGTCCGCCGAGGTCCTCGAAGTTCGTGGTGAACGCGCGGAACCCGCCGTCGGTGAGGAACGTACGCAGGCCGGCCTCGATGCGGGCGGCGTAGCGCAGCGACTCGCGCCGGTCGCCGTCCTTGCGCAGCTCGGGCACCAGGTCGTAGCTGTCGTCGTACTCCGCGACCAGCGCGTCGACCTCGGCGTCGCTGGCGGCGTCGACCACCGCGACGAGGTCGTTGACACCGTAGGTGTTGACGGAGACGCCGAGCCGCAGCTGCGCCTCGACCTTGTCGCCCTCGGTGACCGCGACGTCGCGCATGTTGTCGCCGAACCGGGCCAGCCGCAGCGCGTGCACCTCGGCGTAGCCGATGGCGGCGCGCACCCAGTCGGCCACCCGGCTGACGACCGCCGGGTCGCTGACGTGCCCGGCGACGGTCGAGCGGGCGACGCCGAGCCGGGACTGGATGTAGCCGAACTCGCGGTCGCCGTGCGCGGCCTGGTTGAGGTTCATGAAGTCCATGTCGAGCTCGGCCCACGGCAGCGACCGGTTCGCCTGCGTGTGCAGGTGCAGCAGCGGGGTGCGCAGCGCGTCGAGCCCGGCGATCCACATCTTGGCGGGCGAGAACGTGTGCATCCACGCGATCAGGCCGACGCAGGCGTCGTCGGCGTTGGCCTCGAGCGCGACCCGCCGGATCGCGTCGGCCGAGGTGAGCACCGGCTTCCACACCACGCGCACCGGGATGTCGCCGGCCTCGTCGAGCGCGCGGGCCACCTCCTGGGACTGCTCGGCCACCTGCCGCAGCGTGTCCTCGCCGTACAGGCCCTGGCTCCCGGTGAGGAACCAGACCTCACGCTGACCGAACACGTCGTCCATCGTCATCTCCTCGTCACTGCCCGTAGGCGTTCTGGTACCGGTCGTAGAGCCGGTCGATGTCCTCCGCCGGGATCGGCACCGGCTCGCCGAGCTGCCTCGCGATGTGCACGGTGCGGGCGACGTCCTCGCACATCACCGCGGCCTTGACGGCGGCGCGCGCGTCCTTGCCGATGGTGAAGACGCCGTGGTTCTGCATGAGCACCGCCGGTGAGCGGTGCCCGGACAGCGTCGCGACGATCCCGCGGCCGATGGAGTCGTCGCCGATCAGCGCGAACGGCCCGACCGGGATCTCGCCGCCGAACTCGTCGGCCATCGCCGTCAGCACACACGGGATCGGCTCGGCCCGCGCGGCCCACGCCGTCGCGTACGTCGAGTGCGTGTGCACGACGCCGCCGACCTCGGGCATGTTCCGGTACACGTAGGCGTGGGCGTCGGTGTCGCTGGACGGCGACAGCTCGCCGTCGACGAGCTTGCCGTCGAGGTCGCAGACGACGATCGACTCGGGCGTGAGGTCGTCGTAAGACACCCCGGACGGCTTGATGACGAACAGGTCCTCGCCGGGCACCCGGCCGGACACGTTGCCCGAGGTCCAGGTGACGAGGTGGTTGCGGGTCAGCTCGGCGTGCAGGTCGCAGACCGTGCGCCGCAGCTCGGCGAAGGCGGTCATCGGGCCACCGCCGCGCGCTTGATCGCCCGGAGCCGGTGCATGACGTCGTTGCCGCCGCGGCCGAAGTAGTCGTGCAGCGTCACGTACTCTGCGTAGAGCGCGTCGTAGGCCTTCGCGTTGTCCGGGTCGGGCTGGTAGACGCCGCGTTCGACGTTGCCCATCGCGGCCGCGGCGGCCCGGACGTCGGCGTAGGCGCCGGCGGCGACCGCGGCATGGATGGCCGATCCCAGCGCGGGACCCTGGTCGGAGCCGATGACACTCAGCGGCAGGCCGGTGACGTCGGCGTAGATCTGCATGATCAGCCGGTTCTTGAGCAGGCCGCCGGCGATGATCAGCTCGGTCACCTCGACGCCGGAGCTGTTGAACGTCTCGATGATGGTGCGGGTGCCGAACGCCGTCGCTTCGATCAGTGCCCGGTAGACGTCCTCGGGCTTGGTCGCCAGTGTCTGGCCGACGACGATGCCGGACAGCTCGTGGTCGACCAGCACCGAGCGGTTGCCGCTGTGCCAGTCCAGCGCGATGAGTCCGTGCTCGCCGACGCGCTGGCCCGCCGCCAGTTCGGTGAGGTAGTCGTGCACGCTCTGCCCGCGCTGGGCGGCCTCGGCGGCGTAGCTCGCCGGGACCGACGTGTCGACGAACCAGCCGAAGATGTCGCCGACGCCGCTCTGCCCGGCCTCGTAGCCCTGCAGGCCGGCGATGATGCCGCCGTCGACGACGCCGCACATGCCGGGCACCTCACGCAGCACGTCGCCGTTCATGACGTGGCAGGTGGACGTGCCCATGATCGCGACCATCTGGCCCGGCTCGACCGCCTGCGCCGCCGGCGCCGTCACGTGGGCGTCGACGTTGCCGACCGCGACGGCGATGCCCTCGGGCAGCCCCGTCCAGGCCGCCGCCTGCGCCGTCAGCCCGCCGGCGCGGTCGCCGAGCTGGCCGATCGGCTGGTCGAGCTTGTCCTCGACGAACCCGGCGAACGCGGGGTTCAGCGCCGCCAGGAAGTCGCGGGACGGGTAGCCGCCGTCCTGCCGGATGCCCTTGTAGCCCGCGGTGCAGGCGTTGCGGACGTAGCTCCCGCAGAGCTGCCAGACGATCCAGTCGGCGGCCTCGATCCAGCGGTCCATCGCCGCGTAAAGCTCGGGGTCCTCCTCGAGCAGCTGCAGGCCCTTCGCGAACTCCCACTCCGACGAGATCAGCCCGCCGTAGCGTGGCAGCCACGACTCGCCGCGCTCGGCCGCGAGCGCGTTGATGCGGTCGGCGTGCGGCTGGGCGGCGTGGTGCTTCCACAGTTTGACGTAGGCGTGCTTGCGCCCGGCGTACTCCGGCACCTCGTTCAGCGGCGTGCCGTCGGCGAGCGTCGGGACCATGGTGCAGGCGGTGAAGTCGGTCGCGATGCCGATGACGTTCGCGGGGTCCACGCCGGCCTCCGCGACCGCCTGCGGCACGGCCGTCTTCAGCACGTCGACGTAGTCGGACGGGACCTGCAGCGCCCAGTCCGGGGGCAGTTTCTCTCCGGTGCCGGGCAGCTCGCGGTCGACGACGCCGTGCGTGTACGCGTGGACGGCGCTGCCGAGCTCCGCGCCGTCGGAGACGCGGACCACGACGGCCCGTCCGGACAACGTCCCGTAGTCGACGCCGATGACGACTGCGTCGTTGTTATCGCTCACAAGTGACTCCCTGGTGCGGTGTGGGGCGGCCGATCGTCTTGGATTGGGTCGTGGTCAAGTCGTAGCGGGTCCGGCGGTGCTGGCGCGGGTGACGAGCGTCGGCGGGACGACGATGCGCTCGGCCTCCGGCCCCGGCCCGCTCTCGATGAGGTCGAGCAGCAGCGCGATGCTCTTCCGGCCGACCTCGGCGAAGTCCTGGCGCACGGTGGTGAGCGGCGGCGTCAGGAACTCCGCCTCCGGGATGTCGTCGAACCCGGCGATGCTGACGTCCTGCGGCACCCGGATACGGGCCTCGTGCAGTGCGCGCAGCAGGCCGAGCGCCATCTGGTCGTTGGAGACGAAGACGGCGGTCGCGCGGCCCGCCCGGGCGTCGTCGGCGATGCGCCGGCCCGCCTCGTAGCCCGAGCGCGGACTCCAGTCGCCCTCGACGACGGGAGGCACCTCGACGCCCGCCGCCTCCAGCGTGTTCCGCCAGCCGCGCCGCCGTCCCTCGGCCTCGAGCCAGTCGACCGGCCCGGCGACGTGCCAGACCGTGCGGTGCCCGAGGTCGAGCAGGTGCCGGGTGGCCAGCTCGGCGCCGCGCAGCTGGTCGACCGCGACCACCGGCATGCCGCCGGCCTCGCCGCCCTCGACCGCGACCACCGGCACGGTGCCTCGCAGGGCGGAGACGGCGGCCGCGGCCTCGACCTGCGGCGCGATGGCGATCAGCCCGTCGACCGCCTGTGCGGCGAGGTAGTCCAGCGCCTCGCCGACGGTCTTCCGGTTGATCGTCTTGAGGCTGACGATGCTGATGAAGTACCCGGCGTCGCGCGCCGCCTGCTCCAGGCCGAACAGCGTGCTGGCCGGCCCGTACAGCGTGGTGTCGAACGCGACCACGCCGAGTGTGTTGGTGCGCCGCGTCACCAGCGCCCGGGCGGAGAGGTTGCGGCGGTAGCCGAGCTCCTCGATGGCCGCGAGGACGCGGTCGCGAGTGGTGGCCTTGACGTTCGGGTGGTGGTTCAGGACGCGCGACACCGTCTGGTGCGAGACGCCCGCGATGCGCGCGACGTCGGCCATGACCGGGCTTCGTCCGTCGGTCATCGTCACCGCCTCCCACTTGTTGTGTGAACGTTAACAAACGGGCTCGGGCCGCGCCAGGTGATCGGGAGGTGAGGGCGCTCCGATGCGTCGCGCCGGCCGGTGTGCCGTACGCTTGGCACGTGGCGTTGGCCGTCCCCTGCTGCCCATTTTCTTGGCCGCGCAACCGCGCCTCAAGTCCGCGCGCGTTGGGGTGGGGCTTCGCTGTGGTCGGGGCGCTTGGACTTGACCCGCGGTTGCGCGACCAAGAACGGGCAGCTATCAGGGGGACGGGGAGGATGTGGGCACGCCTCGGCGTTGTCGTGCCCGTTTCGCGCCGTTTGTCGGGGCTGTGGACTGCGGTGATCATCCAGGATCGCCTACATCACGAGGATTGTCTGAGCATCAACACCCCTACAGCCGTGGTGATGCTCAGGTAATCCTCGTGATGGCTCCGGAATCACGGCGAAATCTCACCAGGTGGACGCTGAGCGACACAAACGCCACACCGTAACGGGGCCAACGCACGCGGCGTCGTCGCCGCTCTCTCCCCGTCCCCCTGATAGCTGCCCGTTCTTCGGCCGCGGGCGCGCGGGTCAAGTCCAAGCGCCCCAACCGAAGCAGAGCCCGACCACCACGCGCGCGGACTTGAGGCGCGCGTGCGCGGCCAAGACAATCGGGCAGCAGGGGGACGGCCCACGCAGTACACCTTGGCGAACGACCGTAGCGCCGCCAAAAGATCACATGGGAACTCTGTTCACGACGGCCGCAATGACCCCCCGTGTGGCGGCGCGGGCGCGTGCGGCGCCTACCTCGGCGACCATGGCGCGCAGGTGTTCGGCGCTGAGCGGGGCGAGGACCACGTGGGCCAGCGCGTCCGCGTCGGCGTCCGGCCGGGCCGCAGCGATGAGCAACGCCACGTGCCGGTGCCAGAACCGGTAGGCCCCGATCCGGTACCGCGCGCCGGGCGAGGCCGTCTCGGACATCCGCAGCAGGTCCAGGTGGTCCAGCGCGTAGTCGAGGTAGGCGTCGACGAACGCCGCCAGTCGCTCGGCCGGCGCGGGCGCCGTCGCATCGCCATGGTCGCCCGGGCCGAGCGGCGCCGGGCCGAAGAGGATCGCCTCCTGCAACTCGCGTTCCCGCTCGTCCAGCAGGGCGACCGCCAGTCCGGCCTTGTCGCCGAACCGCCGGAACACCGTGCCCTTGCCGACCCCGGCCGCCGCGGCGACCGCGTCCATCGTCACGCCGTCGACGCCGCGTTCGGCGAACAGCCGGGCGGCCGCGTCCAGCACCGCGACCCGGTTGCGGGCGGCGTCGGCCCGTTCGTGGGGCGGCTCCGACCGCAGCTCGATCAGCTCGGGCGTGCCGCGACGGGAATAACCGGACTGTGGTCCGGTATTGGAACTGGACACAACCGGACTGTAGTCCAGAAAGGATCGGCCATGCCTACTCTGCTTCATCTCTCCGCCTCCCCGCGCGGCGCCGCGTCGGAGTCGCTGCTCATCGCCAACGACTTCGTCGCGGCCTATCGCGAGGCGCACCCGGACCACGAGGTCACCCACTGGGACCTGTGGGACGGCACGCTGCCGGAGTTCGGCCCGACGGCGGCGCACGCGAAGATGGCCGTCTTCGCCGGCCAGGACCTCGACAGCGCACAGCGCGAGGTGTGGAAGAAGGTCACCGCGACGTTCGCCCGCTTCGACGCCGCCGACCGCTACCTGTTCAGCGTGCCGATGTGGAACCACGGCGTGCCGTACGTGCTCAAGCAGTTCATCGACGTCGTGAGCCAGCCCGGCCTGGTGTTCGCGTTCGACCCGGCCAGCGGCTACCGCGGGCTGCTGCGCGGCAAGAAGGCGGTGGTCGTCTACTCCAGCGCCGTCTACGCACCCGGCCGCGGGCCCGCGTTCGGCTCGGACTTCCAGACGTCCTACCTGGAGGGCTGGCTGCGGTGGGCCGGCGTCGCCGACGTCGAGACCATCGCGCTGCGCCCGGACGCCGCGACCGGCGACGTCGCCGCCGGCCGAGCCACCGCGCAGGCCGCGGCGCGCGCCGTCGCCGCCGGGCTCTGACGATCTACTTGAGCAGCTTGGACATGCGCCGGTCGGCGAGGATCTTGCCGCCGGTCTGGCAGGTGGCGCAGTACTGCAGCGAGGAGTCGGCGAACGACACCTCGCGCACGACGTCGCCGCAGACCGGGCAGGCCTCGCCGGTCCGGCCGTGCACCCGCATGTTGGTGCGCTTGCTGTCCTTGAGGTCCTTGGCGGCCAGCCCTTCGGCCCGCTTCAGCGCCGTCGTCAGCTCGTCGACGATGACGGCGTGCAGGTTCGCGACGCCGTCGGCGTCGAGCGTCGACGCGGGCTGGAACGGCGACAGCTTGGCGGCGTGCAGCACCTCGTCGGAGTAGGCGTTGCCGATGCCGGCGATGACCGCTTGGTCGCGCAGCACGCCCTTGATCTGGGCCCGGCCGGCGCTGGTGAGGATCTGCTGCAGCCGGTCGACGGTGAACTCGTCGGACAGCGGGTCGACGCCGAGCCGCGCGATGCCGGGCACGTCGGCGGGGTCGCGCACGACGTAGACGGCCAGGCGCTTGCGGGTGCCGGCCTCGGTGAGGTCGAACCCGGACTCGTCGTTGAGATGGACGCGCAGCGCCAGCGGGCCGCTGCCGGGCTTCGGCGGCTTCGGCGAGAGCGCGTCGCTCCAGCGCAGCCAGCCGGCCCGGGCCAGGTGGATGACGAGGTGGACGCCGTCGCAGTCGAGGTCGACGAACTTGCCGTGCCGGCCGACGCCCGTGACGGTGAGTCCGCCGAGCGCCGTGACGGGCGGGTCGAACGTCTTGAGCACGCTGATGGCGGCGACGTCGACGCGCGTGACGACCTTGCCCACGGCCTTCTCGCGAAGGAACGCCGTGAGCGCTTCGACCTCGGGCAGCTCGGGCATGTCCTCAGTGTGCCCTGTGATCGGCGGGTCCGGCGAACGCCGGCGGCAGCGGCAGCTCCAGGGCCCGGCGCAGCCGGCTGAGGTACTCCTGTCGCGGGATCTCGACGACGCCGAGGCTGGCCAGGTGCCGGGTTCCCCATTGGACGTCGAGCAGCCGGCCGACCGGGTGCTCGGCGCGCATCATCTCGACCAGCGCGACGAGCGCCACCTTGGAGGCGTCGCGCCCCCATCGCTGCCGGGCGTGGAACATCGACTCACCGGCGAACAGCCCGCCGATGGCGACGCCGTACAGCCCGCCGGCCAGCCGTCCGTCCGGCGTCCACGTCTCGATCGAGTGCGCCCAGCCCAGCCGGTGCAGCCGCTCGTACGCGCGGCGGATGTCGTCGCTGATCCAGGCGCCGGGCCGGGTGGGATCGGCACACGCCTCGATGACCTCGTGGAAGGCGGTGTCGACGCGGATCTCGAACTTGCGGATCGACTGCCGCAGCGACCGCGAGACCTTCAGCCCGCCCATGGGCAGCACGCCGCGCGGGTTCGGCGACCACCACGCGAGGTCGGTCGCGCGTCCCAGCAGCTGGTCGACAGGCATCGGGAACAGGCCGTTGCGGTAGGCGGCGAGCAGCGTCCCCGGTTCGAGGTCGGCGCCGAACGCGACGAGGTCGTCGTCGCCGGAGGTGCTCGGCAGCTCCCATCGGGTCGGAGGTGGCTCGACGGGCACATGGCCTCCCTGGCGCCGTCCGGTGATGCGGTCCTTCGTCAGGGTAATCCGCTCGCGGCGGAGTTCTCTTCAGATGTCGGGTCATGCAAAGACAACCAACTCTCTCCGGTCGACTGACGCCCTGGACCGGAGGGCTCGGGGAGCCCTTCGGCCTCCCGTCGCCCTCGGTTTTGCATGACCCTCCAAGGGACGCACGTACAGTGGAGGCATGGGTGTGCGACGGACCATCGGGACCTGGGCGGGTACGACCGCGGCGCGCCGGGCCGCGCCCATCGTCGCCGCTCGTGGCGCGAACCAGTTCATGTCGAAGGCCATCGAGGGCTTCCCCGGCTTCCCGGGCGCCCGCGAGGTGGCCCGCCGTCATCTCGACAAGCGCGGCGACGTCGAGCGGGCCATCCGCGACGTCATCGAGCAGCACGTCCGGCTGGCCGGCGTGCAGGGCTTCGTCACGAACATCGGCGGCATCGTCACCATGCCGGTGGGCATCCCCGCCAACATCGCCGGCATGGCCGTGCTCCACCTGCGCATGGTCGCCGCCATCGCCCACCTGCGCGGCTACGACCTCGCCGACCCGCGCGTCCGTACGGCCGCGCTGGTGACGCTGCTCGGCCGCGACGGGGTCGAGGACGCGCTGCGCGGCCGCGACCTCCCGGGCCGGCCGTTCGACATCGCCACCGGCATCAACGAGCCCGACCCCGCCGTCACCGAGCGCGCGGTCGCCGCCGTCACGTCGCTGCTGGTCGCCCGCATCGGCGGCAAGCACGCCACGCTGGCCATCGTGCGCCGGGTGCCGCTGGTCGGCGGTGCGGTCAGCGGCGGCATCGACGCGTTCTCCACCTACGCCATCGGCCGCTTCGCCGACCGCGAGTTCCCCGGCAACGTCACCGTCGAGCGAGTCTGATCCCCGAGCCGGATCGAAATGATGCGCTAAAACTGTAGGCACGCCGACCGCTTCGGAGCGGCCGGAAGTAGGGCCGAGGAACCCGGGGTATACCGGGGCCTCGGCCTCGCGCTTTCACTCGATGTCGACGCGATGCTCGGTGACGTGGTCGCCGATGATCAGCTTGTACTGGCGATCCCCCGGCCTCGGCGGCTCCTATGGCGCCGGCGACCAGGTCCGCTACCCGGAGAAGCGGTTCGTCCACAGCGTGTACGTGCTCGATGCGGATGTCGCTGATCAGGTGCGCGGCACGAAACGCTCGGACCGCCGCGATGTCTCGCCCGTCGCCGACGTGATCGCGCGATTCCAGCCACGCATGCTCGACGCCTCGGTCCTCGAGCCGGATGAGCAGCTCTTGGAGACACATGCGGCGTGCGCGTTCCTGCCGTCGCGGATCGATCCTGGTACCGACGACCACAACGTGGTTCAGGCGCAGTCCGAGGACGGAGGCCGCTGCCTTACGCCGGCCGGCGGGACTTTGATCACGCCAGTGGAATCGCAGCTGGGAACGCTTGCCGAGTAGCCGTGCGTCACGGGACGAGCCCCCTCGCCACACTCGAAGACTACGGCGCGGTGCGCCGTGACCGCATCTCAGCCATCAGAGGGAGCCGGCTGGCAGCGGGGGCACCAGTAGCTGACCCGGTCCTGTGGCGCGGCCCCGATGGTGCCGGTCCTGATCGGCGTGCCGCAGCGCCAGCACGGCCGACGTGCGCGGCGGTAGACCCAGTGCTGCCGCCCGGGGCGCGGATCGCCGGTGGTGACCTGGCGGCGGGTCTCGATGCCCAGGTGCAGCAGACGGTGCGCCTCGTCGACGACGAAGCGCAGGTCGGGGACGGCCGACACCGGCGCGTACGGCGAGATGCCGGCCAGGAAGCACAGCTCGGCCATGTACATGTTGCCGATGCCGGCCAGCACCCGCTGGTCCAGCAGGGCCTCGCCGATCGGCCGCGACGGGTCGCGGGTCAGCCGCGCGACCGCGTCCGCCGCCGACCAGTCGTCGCCGAGCAGGTCCGGGCCGAGGTGCCCGACGACGGTGTCCTCGTCGGCCGTCCGGACCAGTTCGACGACCGGCAGGCGGTAGCCGACCGCCTCCGCCCGGGCCGTCGCCAGGACGACGCGGATCTGGAACGCCGGACCGCCGCGCCATGGCTGACCGGCGGCGAACACCCACCACGCGCCGTCCATGCGCAGGTGCGTGTGCAGCGTCAGCCCGCCGCCGATGCGGGTCAGCAGGTGCTTGCCGCGCGCCACCGACTCGACCACCGTCCGCCCGGACAGGTCGGTCGTGGCCAGGCGCGGGACGCGGAAGTCCGTCCGGACCAATGTGTCGCCGGCCAGCGCGTCGTGCAGCCGCCGGCTGGCCAGCCAGACGGTGTCACCTTCAGGCATACGGAAATTCTCTCGTCAACCCCCACCCGGCTGGCTACGATGCTGGTCAGGAGCCCATCATGGAATCGCCCTTCCACGACCTCACCCGGGCGCTGCGCAAGCGCTGGTCCGGTGGCAAGGCCGCGCCGTGCGTCGTCACCGACCCGTTCGAGACGCTGACGGTGCAGCTGCGCCTCACGCGGGTCGTCGCCGAGATTCGGCGGCTCGAGTGCGACCAGGGCCGCTGGGCGCGAGCCCACCACCTGGCCGCGGCCACCCGCGCGTACGACGACCTGTTGCTCGACGCCGCGCGGCTGGCCGGGCTGCCGGTGCCGGACGCGCCACCCGCGATCCGGCGGGTGATGATCGAGAGCGCCCTACGCCACGACGGCTGGAGCTGGTAGCCGCCCGGCGGCGCCCTCCAGGTCGAGCAGCGCCCGCTTGCGCTCCAGGCCCCACGCATAACCGGTCAGCACGCCGGACGAGCCGACCACGCGGTGGCACGGGACGATGACGGAAATCGGGTTGCGGCCGTTCGCGGCGCCCACCGCACGGGACGCCGTCGGGCGGCCCAGCTGTTCGGCGATCTCGCGGTAGCTGCGGGTCTCGCCGTACGGTATCGCCCGCAGCGCCGCCCACACCTGCTGCTGGAACGGGGTGCCGACCGGGTTCAGCGGCAGGTCGAACTCCTGCCGCTCGCCGGCGAAGTAGGCGTCCAGCTGCTCGCGGGCGGCGGCGAACGGCGCGTCGTCCTCGATCCAGCCGGGCTGGTCGAGCGTGGCGGGGCGCTCCATGTAGAGGCCGGTCAGCGCGGTGCCGTCGCCGGTCACCCAGAGCGTGCCCACGGGGCTGTCGATGGTGGTCCAGTACATGATCGGAGCTGCCTTTCAGAGAGTCGCCCAGACGTGCAGCAGCGCGTACGAGCGCCACGGCCGCCAGTTCTCGGCCAGCTCGGCCACCGCCCGCGGTTCGGACGGCAGCCCGAGCGCGGCCAAGGCGTGCTTGACGCCGAGGTCGGTCGGGAGGAACACATCGGGGTCGGCGAGCGCGCGCATGCGCACGTACCTGGCCGTCCAGGGTCCGATGCCGGGGACGTCGAGCAGCCGCCGTTCGGCCTCGTCGCGGTCCACGCCGGGGTCGAGGCTGAGCGTGCCGTCGGCCAGCCGGCTGGTCAGCTCGTGCAGCGTGCGCTGCCGGCTGCGTGGCATCGGGAACGTGGAGGGGTCGACGGAGGCCAGCACGGCCGCCGTCGGGAACGCGTGCGTGACGGTCCCGACCGGTGCGTCCAGCGGCTTGCCGTGCTCGGCGACCAGCCGGCCGGCGACGGTGCGCGCGGCGGCGACGGACACCTGCTGTCCCAGCACGCCGCGGACCGCGAGCTCGTCGCCGTCGACGGTGCCCGGCACCCGGGTGCCCGGACGCGCGACGACCAGCGGGCCGAGCGCGGGGTCCGCGCCGAGCAGGTCGTCGACCGCCTGCGGATCGGCGTCGAGGTCGAACACCCGCCGGCAGCGGGCCACCGCCGCCGTCAGGTCGCGCGGGTCGGCCAGGCGCAGCGTCGCCTGCAGCCAGCCGTCCCGCGGCGTGAGCTCCGCGACGCCGGTGCCGTGCGGCAGCGTGAGGCTGCGGCGGTACGTGCCGCCGTCGACCTCCTCGACGCCCGGGACCGCGCGCAGTGCCAGGAAGTCCAGCACGCCCCGGAGGTCGGCCGGCTGCCGGTACGCCAGCCGCAGCTCGACCGTGCCCGCCGTCGCCGCGCGCCCCCGTCGGCGGGCCTTGCCGCGCAGCTCGGTCGGCGTCAGCGCGTAGACCTCGCGGATCGTGTCGTTGAACTGGCGGACGCTGGCGAACCCGGCGGTGAACGCGATCTCGGTGACCGGCAGCTCCGTGGTCTCGAGCAGCACGCGCGCGGTGTGCGCCCGCTGTGACCGGGCCAGCCGCAGCGGGCCCGCGCCGACCTCCTCGACCAGCGTGCGGTGCACCTGACGCTCGCTGTAGCCCAGCCGCGCGGCCAGTCCCGCGACGCCGTCGCGGTCGACGACGCCGTCGGCGATCAGGCGCATCGCGCGTCCGACGACGTCGGCGCGGATGTTCCACTCCGCCGAGCCCGGCGTCGCGTCGGGCCGGCAGCGGCGGCAGGTGCGGAAGCCGGCCGCCTGCGCCTCGGCGGCGGTGCGGTAGAAGCGCACGTTCTCGCGCTTCGGCGTCATGGCCGGGCAGCTGGGGCGGCAGTAGATGCCGGTCGATGTGACGCCGAGGTAGAAGACGCCGTCGAACCGGGCGTCGCGGCCCTGAACTGCGCGGTAGCACGCCTCTTCGTCCAACATGCCTACCAGTCTCGCCCGCCGGCGGCCCGGTTACTAGCGGGAATCGGACGAGGCCGTGCGCGGCCCGCGGCGCGCGGGGCTAGATGTCGCGGAACGCCTCGATGCGGGCGCCGAGCACGGACAGGCGAGCGGCCAGGTCCTCGTAGCCACGGTTGATGACGTACACGTTGCGCAGCACCGACGTCCCCTTGGCGGCCATCATCGCCAACAGGACGACGACGGCTGGGCGCAGCGCCGGTGGGCAGATGATCTCCGTGCCGGACCACCGCGTCGGCCCCTCGACCAGCACGCGGTGAGGGTCGAGCAGCGTCACGTTGCCGCCGAGCTTCGTCAGCTCCGTCAGGTAGATGGCGCGGTTCTCGTACACCCAGTCGTGGATCATCGTCTGGCCGTTGGCCGTGGCCGCGATCAGCGCGAAGAACGGCAGGTTGTCGATGTTCAGACCGGGGAACGGCATCGGGTGGATCTTGTCGTGCGGCGCCTGCAGCGTCGACGGCCGCACCGTCAGGTCGACCAACCGTGTCTCGCCGTTCGCCGCGACGTACTCGCCGCTGCGGTCGTAGTCGAGGCCCATCTCCTCCAGCAGCGCCAGCTCGATCTCGAGGAACTCGATGGGCGCCCGCCGGACGGTGATCTCGGAGCCGGTGACGATCGCGGCGGCCAGCAGGCTCATCGCCTCGATCGGGTCCTCGGACGGCGCGTAGTCGACATCGATGTCGATGTCCGGGATGCCGTGGACCGTCAGCGTCGTCGTGCCGATGCCGTCGATGCGCACGCCGAGCCGCGTCAGGAAGAAGCACAGGTCCTGGACCATGTAGTTCGAGCTGGCGTTGCGGATGACCGTGACGCCGTCGTTGCGGGCGGCCGCCATCAGCGCGTTCTCGGTGACGGTGTCGCCGCGCTCGATCAGCACGATCGGCCGGTTCGGCGACATCGAGCGGTCGACCTCGGCGTGGTAGTAGCCGCCGGTCGCCTTCAGCTCCAGGCCGAACGGACGCAGCGCGGCCATGTGCGGCTCGACGGTGCGCGTGCCGAGGTTGCAGCCGCCGGCGTACGGCAGCTTGAACCGCTTCTCCCGGTGCAGCAGCGGGCCGAGGAACATGATGACGCTGCGGGTGCGCCGCGCCGCCTCGACGTCCATACTGTCGAGGTCGAGCCGCTCGGGCGGCGTGATCTCGAGGTCGCGGCCCTCGCCCAGCCAGCGGGTGCCGATGCCGATGCTCTCGAGCACCTCGATGATGCGGTTGACCTCTTCGATGCGCGCGATGCCGCGCAGGGTGGTCTTCCCCTTGTTGAGCAGGCTGGCGCACAGCAGCGCGACACTGGCGTTCTTGCTCGACCGCACGTCGATGCTGCCGGAGAGCTGCTGGCCGCCGCTGACCCGCAGGTGCACCGGGCTCTGCGGCGCCAGCGACACGATCTGCTTGTCCAGCGCCTCGCCGATGCGGGCGATCATCTCGAGACTCAGGTTCTGCTGCCCGTGCTCGATGCGGTGGATCGCGCTCTGGCTGCTCCCGAGCGCATCGGCGAGCTGGCTCTGCGTCCAGCCGCGGTGCTGGCGCGAGTCGCGGATCAAGCGGCCGATCTGGCTGCGGTAGTCGTCTGCCACGAGCGGAACGATATCTCAGCTATGAGTTAACGGCCGCCACATTCGTCACATTGGTATGCAGAAGTTGCGACGTGAGAGAGCTCTCATTCGCGCCATGAGGTCTGGCGCGGGGTGCTCGTTGTGGCGGCGCAGCGGTGGACGCGGCCGCCGGGAGCATAGTCGACACCGCACGCGCCGTCGCCTCGAGCGAGGGCGAATCGCACATGCTGCGCGACCCGCTCATCCGGACGGCCGATGCACGCTCCCGGTGCTGGGACGGCGCGCGGCGTCGTGGGGTTCCCGGCGAGTTGGTTGTCCCTTGCAGCGTTGGGCCGTCCCCCTGCTGCCCGATTGTCTTGGCCGCGGGCGCGCGCCTCAAGTCCGCGCGCGTTGTGGTCGGGCTTTTGCTGTGGTTGGGGCGCTTGGACTTGACCCGCGCGCCCGCGGCTCAGAACGGGCAGCTATCAGGGGGACGGGGGAGTGTGGCGACGGCTGCCGGGGGCGTTGGCCCCGTTACGGTGTGGCGTTGGTGTCGTGGAGCGTCCACCTGGTGAGATTTCACCGTGATTCGGGGGGCATCACGAGGATTGCCCCAGCGTCAACACCCCTACAGTCGTGGTGATGCTCAGGTAATCCTCGTGATGTAGGCGATCCTGGATGATCATCGCCGTCCAAGACCCAACAAAGCACGCGAAACGGGCACGACAACAGCGAGGCGTGCCCACATCCTCCCCGTCCCCCTGATAGCTGCCCGTTCTTGGCCGCGGACGGGTGAGTCAAGCGGTCCCCGCCGCGCGAAGCGCCAAGTTGGTCCGCTTGACGCGCCCGTTCGCGGCAAGAGAATGGGGCAGCAGGGGGACGGGGAGCCCAGCCGACGTCACGACCCGGCACAGGACGCCGTCAGAGGTCGAACGCGTATCGGCAGAACTGCTTGCGGACGTCGAGGATCGGGCCGCTGTCGCGGGTGTAGTAGAGCTTGTTGGTCAGTAGCAGGGCCCAGCGCCGGCGGCGGACGGAGACCCACATCGCCGTCCCGGTGAAGCCGAAGTGCGCCCACACGTCGCGTCCGCCCACGCCGTCAGGGGTCGGCGCGGGATGCCAGAACAGGCCGCGGGCGGGCCGCAGCGCACCCGTCTGCACCTTCAGCGACTCCTTGATCCAGGCCGGTCCGAAGCCCGGCCGCCGCGGCGCCTGGTCGGGGGCGAGCAGGTAACGCAGGAACGCGGCGAGGTCGGCGGCGACGGAGAACACGCCGGCGCTGCCGCAGACGCCGAGCAGCCGCGCGGAGAAGTCGTGCGGCGTGCCCTTGAGGTGTCGTCCGGCCGACTCGTCCCACTCGGTCGGCGCACACCGTGCGACCTGCTCGGGGGTCAGCGGCCCGAACGTCGTCGAGCCCATGTGCAGCGCGTCCCACGCGCAGGCCCGGCTCAGCTCGTCCAGCCGCAGGCCGGTGAGCCGCTCGGCGAGGATGCCGAGGATCAGCGCCGCGCGGTCGGTGTACTCGACGACCTCGCCCGGCCGGTGGAGCAGCGGTTCGCGCAGGATCCCGCGCTCGACGGCGGCGCGGTCGGTGCCGTAGAGCGGCTCGAGGTTGGCCCGCGGCGGAACGCCGGCGGTGTGGGTCAGCAGGTGCTGGGCGGTGACGCCGGCGAGGTCGTAGCCCGCGAGGTCGGGGAGGTAGTCGACGAGCGGCCGGTCGAGGTTGAGCGTGCCGTCCTCCCAGAGGGTGCCGACGCAGGCCCAGACGGCGAGGATCTTGGTGAGACTGGCGAGGTCGAACATGGTGTCCGGGTCCATCGGATCGTCCGGGACCGCCGGATCGAGCAGCCCGCGGGCTCCCTGGGCGCGAACGCCGTCGGCATCGCCGACGGCCCACACCGCGCCGGGGAGGACCGCAGTGTCCACGGCGCGAGTCAGCAACTGGTCGATGGCTCTCGTCATGATCGCCGCCTATTCGGTTGTGGTGGCGCCCGGGGCCGCGCCACTGGTCTCCATGATCGGCCGGAACCGAACCGTTCCGGGATATCCGTCTCACGTGGTGAACGTCCTGAGACGGGTCCGGCGCACCCCGTCGTGCGGGCTCGGGCCCGCACGCGGGAGACTGGTGGGCGGGGACGTCAGCCGACCCGAGGAGATCCCGTGCGCGACGAGACCATCGGCGCCTTCCTGGACAGCCTGGCCGCCCGGGTGCCGGCCCCCGGTGGCGGAGCCGTCGCGGCTCTGCACGCCGCCCAGTCGGCCGCGCTGCTCGGCATGGTGGCGCGGTACAGCACCGGGCCCAAGTACGAGGAGCACGCCGAGGTCGTCGAGCGGGTGCTGGTGAAGGCCGACGCGCTGCGCACCGACGCGCTGGAGCTGGCCGAGGACGACGCCGAGGCGTTCTTCGCCGTCACCGAGACCTACCAGCTGCCTCAGGACACCGACGAGCAGAAGGCGGCGCGGTCCGAGGCGATCGCGGCGGCGCTGGCCGCGGCCGCCGAACCGCCGGCCGCCGTCATCATCGCGGCGACGCACCTGGTCGCGATGGCGGAGGAGTTGCTGCCGGTCGGCAACCCGAACGTGGTCACCGACGTCGCGGCCGCGGCCGAGGCCGCCCGTGCGGCCGCCACGACGGCCCGGCTGAACGTCGAGATCAACCTCGGCGGCGTCACCGACCAGGCGGTCCGCGACCGCCTGACGGCCACCGCGAGCGAGGTCGACGACCTCGCCGCCCGAGCCGACCAGGTCACCGCGACCGTGCGTCAGCAGGTGGGGGCGTGACGGCGAACCGGCTGGGCGGCGCCGAGCTCGCCGCGCGCCTGCGCGCCCAGGTGGCGGAACGGGCCAACGCGCGGCGCGCCGAGGGACGGCCGGCCCGGCTGGTCATCGTCACCGCCACCGACGACGAGGCGAGCGCCTGGTACGTCCGCTCCATCGCGTCGGCGGCGGCCAAGGCGGGCCTCGACTGCGACGTCGCCGACCTCGGCACGGCGGCGACCGCCGGCGACATCACGACCCGGCTGGCCACCCTGAGCGACGATCCCGGCGTCGACGGCGTCATGCTGCAGACGCCGTTGCCGCGCGGCGTCGCGCTGGCCGACGTGGCCGGCGCGATCGACCCGGCCAAGGACGTCGACGGCGCCAACCCGCTCTCGCTCGGCCGGCTGGCGGCCGGCCGGCCCGCGCATGCGCCGGCCACCGCGGCCGCCGTCGTCGCGCTGCTCGACGAGTACGCCGTCGACCTCGCCGGTGCCCGGGCGGTGGTCGTCGGCCGGTCCGTCGTCGTCGGCAAGCCGCTCGCGCACCTGCTGCTGGACCGCGATGCGACGGTGACGGTGTGCCACTCGCGCACCCGCGACCTCGCCGCCGTGACGTCGACGGCGGACGTGCTGGTCGCGGCCGTCGGGCGGACGCAGCTGATCACGCCAGAGCACGTGCGGCCGGGCGCGGTGGTCGTCGACGTCGGCACCAACCCGACGCCCGACGGCGGGCTCGCGGGCGACGTGGACCCGGCGGTCGCCGAGGTCGCGGCGGCGCTGACCCCGGTGCCCGGCGGCGTCGGCCCGGTGACCACCGCGCTGCTGCTGTGGCACACCGTCGCCGGCGTCGTCGAGACGGCCCGAGTGACGAGCTAGAGCTCCAGCCGCCAGATCTGGCCCACGAGGTCGTGGCCGAAGCTGTGGTGGCGGTTCTCCTCGACCAGCTCGAAGCCGGCCTTCTGGTAAATCCGCCGCGCGGCGGCGAGGACGTCGTTGGTCCACAGCACCATGGAGGAGTAGCCGGCCGCGCGCGCGAAAGCGATGCACTCGCCCACCAGACGCGTGCCCAGTCCCGAGCCGCGTGTCTCCGGTTCGACCAGCAGCAGCCGCAGCTGGGCCGTCGTGTCGTCCTTGCGCACGCAGAAGACCGCGCCGACGGGGCGGCCGTCGAGCTCGGCGATCCAGGCGTTCTCGCGCCGCGGATCGTGGTGCTCGGCGTAGTCGGCGACGATGCGCGCGACCAGCGCCTCGTACGTGTGGTCCCAGCCGTACTCGCGGGCGTAGAGGACGGCGTTGCGCTGGACGACCCAGCCCATGTCGCCGGGACGCAGGCCACGGATGACGTAGGCCCTCGGCGCGGCGGCGTCCCGCCGGCTGAGCAGGTGGCGGACGGAGTCGAGATCGGCGACCAGCCGGCGGCGGTCGTCGTCGGGCAGTGCGGCCAGCAGCTCCTCAGCCTGCTGGTCCGACCGGGTGTCGAGGTCGGCGAACGCCTCGCGGCCGGCCGTCGTGGGCGCGACCAGCAGCTTGCGGCCGTCCGCCTCCGAACGCGATCGTTCCACCAGTCCCGCCGACTCGAACCGGGCCAGCGTCCGGCTCAGCTGCCCGGCGTCGATGCCGAGCGCGTCGCGCAGCGCGCCCACCTCGGTGACGTCGCGCTGCGCCAGCTCGAACAGGATGCGTGCCTCCGTCAGCGAGAACCGCGACCGCAGCAGGCCCTGGTCGAGAAAGCCCATCACCGTCGTGTAGAAGCGGTTGAACTGCCGCACCGCCGTCACCTGGTCGCGCTCCACAGAGGTCATGTCGTTGACTGTATCAACGAACTCCTTGTCTGAGTCAAGGACTGCGCCGCATATCGGCTGAGCCGGCGATGATCAACCCTTGTCGTCCGCCGCGACTGTCCGTAATGTCCCGGTCACGTGTCACATCTCACTGGGAGGCCACGTGAACACACGAGCACACCCTCGCCGCGTCGCCGGCGTCCTCGCCGCGGGAGCGGTCCTGGCCGGCGCGTTCGGTGCCGTCCCGTCGTCCGCGGCGCCGCCGGAAGGCCCGGCCGAGGGCACCTGCAAGACGTTCGACGACCCGCAGTTCACCGGCTGGACCAGCCACGCCGAGCTCGGCCGGAAGCTCGAGCAGATCGAGCGGACCAGCGGCGGCCGGGTCCAGGTCGACGTCGCCGGTTACACGACACAGGGCCGCGAGCTGTACACCGCGAGGGTCGGCACGGGCGACCGCGTCCTGCTGGTGCAGAGCGCCATCCACGGCAACGAGCGCACCGGCACCGAGGCGCTGCTGGGCATCCTCAAGGACCTCGGCACCGGCAACGACCCGGACACGCTGCGGGCGCTCGAGAACGTCACGCTGGTGGCGATGCCGATGGTCAACCCCGACGGCGGCGAGCTCAACCGCCGCGCCAACGTCATCTCCTGGGACGAGGTCGTCGCCGAGTACCCCCAGCTCGACGGCGCGCCGCGGGCCTGGTACCACTCGCTGCGCGGCGACGGCATCGACCTGCCCGGCTTCGACCTCAACCGGGACTTCAACCCCGACCTCGACTACGTCCCGCAGCCGGGCGACCTGCCGGGCCGGCAGACCGACGCCGGGTTCTTCCTCTCGCCGGAGTCGCGCACCATCCGGGACGTCTACGTGGGCCTGCGGCAGGAGTTCGGCGCCGTCGACGCCGTCGTCGACCTGCACCACATGGGTCCCTGCGACCGGCTGACCGGCGGCCCGCAGGACGGCCGGCTCATCTCCGTCTCGCTCGACTACCCGCCGCTCGGGGTGAACGACGGCGCCGCGTACCAGGACGACTGGCCGCTGCTCGACCAGGACAAGTCACGCCGCTACGCGCTCGCCGTCGCCAACGGCATCGCCGAGGCCTACGGCTCCCAGTCGCCGCTGGCCGCGACCGGCCGCTACTTCCACCCCGACGAGCGCGAGTACGCCGGTCAGGGCCGGTCCGCGTTCGCGCTCAACGGCTCGGCCACGGTGCTGTTCGAGGTGCGCGGCCAGCAGGACGACCTCGGCCAGAAGCTCAAGGGCATGCTCGTCCAGACCGTCCGCACCGGAGTGGAGTCGCTCATCGACGCGATGGCGACCGGTGAGGTCGACACGCTGGACGGCGACGCCTTCTTCGACCTGCCCGACTACGGGTGGGAGGAAGAAGGCGACGCCGACTAGCTAACTCACGGCCTGGGCGGTCACGCCACGGCGAGCCACGGGTCCTCGAGGACGGCGGCCAGGTCGCGGACGAACTCCGCGGCCTGGGCGCCGTCGATGACCCGGTGGTCCGACGACAGCGTCATCGTCATCTTCTGCACCACGGCCAGCTCGCCGTCCTTCACGCCCGGCTCGGACCGCACCGCGCCGACCGCCAGGATCGCCGCCTCCGGCGGATTGATCACGGCGGTGAAGTGGTCGATGCCGTACATGCCGAGGTTGCTGACGGTGAACGTGCCGCCGCTCATTTCGTCCAGGCCGAGCTTGCGGTCGCGCGCCTTGCCGGCCAGCTCCCGCGTCTCGGCGGAGATGCTGGTCAGGCTCTTCGTGTCGGCGTCGCGGATGACCGGCACGACGAGCCCGGTCTCCGTCGCCACCGCGATGCCGACGTGGATGCGCCCGTGCCGGACGATGGCCTCGGGCGTGAACGACGAGTTCACCACCGGGTGGTCGCGCAGCACCACCGCGACGGCGCGCACGATGATGTCGTTGACGCTGACCTTCTTCCTGCCGGCGGCGACCAGCCGCTCGTTCAGCTCCGCCCGCAGCGCCGACAGCGGACCGGCGTCGATGGTCTTCGTCACGTAGAAGTGCGGCGACGACTGCATGCTCTCGGTGAGCCGGCGCGCGATCGTCTTGCGGATCGACGTCAGCGGGATCAGCTCGTCGGTCTCCTCGACGGCCGGTGCGGCGACGGCGGCAGCGGCCGGTGCAGCAGGGGCGCTGACGGGAGCGGCCGGCGCGGGAGCCGACGGCGCGGTCGAGGCCGCCTTCGCGACGTCGGCCCGGATGATCCGCCCGCCGGGGCCGGAGCCCTCCACCGTCGCGAGGTCGACGCCCAGCTCGCGGGCATCGCGCCGGGCCAGCGGCGAGGACAGGATGCGAGCGCCGTCGGGCCGCGTGACCGCGGCGGGCGCCGCCGGCACCGGAGCAGCGGGGGCGGCCTCGGCGACCTCAGCGGTCGCTGCTGCCGCAGCGGGTTCAGCTGCC
>NZ_QUAL01000098.1 GCF_003579925.1 Jiangella rhizosphaerae
GCCCGCGGGGCCGCGCGGCAACCATCCGCCCCGCGCCCCGCTGAACCCGCCGCGCCCCGGCCGTCCGCCGCAGCCGCACCCGGCGCAGCGGCCGAGCCCGATCCCGTCCCCCGCCGCTCTGGGCCGGCCGTGATCCCGTCGGTCGCCGAACTGGCCCTCTACGGGTCGCTGGCCACCGCCGTCGCCGTCGCCGTGATGATCGTGAACGACCGGCCGTACTGGCAGGCCGCCGTGGTCGTCGTGGCGGCGGCCGCCGTCATCGCGCTGCTGTCGTTCGTGGCGTCGCGGTCGCGGCCGGAACGGACCGGCGACGAGCCCGCCGACGCGTCGTCGCACCGCTCCGGAGGGCGCCGGCGCAGGCGCCATTGAGCGAGCGCCGGACACGACGTCCCAGGCGGCGAATTCCACCGGGTCAAGGGGGAAGCGCCGATCTGCCAATAGGGTGGTCGGCGTGACGAACGATCGAATGGTGTGGATCGACTGCGAGATGACCGGCCTCGACCTGCAGCGCGACGCGCTCATCGAGGTGGCCGTGCTCGTGACCGACGCCGAGCTCAACGTCCTCGGCGACGGCGTCGACGTCGTCATCCGCCCACCCGACGAGGCGCTCGAGCACATGAACGACGTCGTGCGCCAGATGCACACCGCCAGCGGACTGCTCGCCGAACTGTCCGGCGGTGTCACCATGGACGAGGCGAACGCGCTGGTCATGCAGTACATCAAGGAGCACGTGCCGGAGCCGTCGAAGGCCCAGCTGGCCGGCAACACCGTCCACATGGACCGGCTGTTCCTCGCCCGCGACCTCCCCGAGGTCGAGAGCTGGTTGCACTACCGCAACATCGACGTCTCGTCGATCAAGGAACTGGTGCGCCGCTGGTACCCGCGCGTCTACTTCGCCAGCCCGACGAAGACCGGCAACCACCGCGCGCTCGGCGACATCAAGGACTCCATCGACGAGCTGCGGTACTACCGGCGGACGGTGTTCGTCCCGATGCCGGGGCCCGACAGCACCAGCTCCCGCGCCGCGGCGGTCTCCGTCATGAACGACGCACGCGCCGAGCAGGCCTCCGAGAAGGCGCCGGAGTAGCCGTACGCCGACCGCGAGGCGCGGCCGGCGGCGAGGCCCACAGGGGAACGAAGCGGCCCGTTCTCGACCATCCCCTCCGGCACCGTATACTTGTTCAGCCGCGCCCCCTCGGGGCGCGCATGGTGGGTGTAGCTCAGCTGGTAGAGCACCTGGTTGTGGTCCAGGAAGTCGCGGGTTCAAGTCCCGTCACTCACCCCACCGGCGGCGCTGGTCAGATCGCTCTGACCAGCGCCGTTCGCCGTCTCAGGTGCCCCCGGCCTCGGGCGTCGCCGTGAGGCCTGACACAGCGGCATCACGTCGAACGGCCCCGCCGATCCGGCGGGGCCGTTCCACTGTTCGGGCTCGACGGTGTCAGCCGGCGGGGGCGCGGACGCCGACCTCGGCGAGCACGGCCCAGCCGTTGGACGAGGTGACGCTCACGCGCACCGCGTCCGCCACGCCGAACGCGTCGAACCAGGTGAGGTCGTCGCCCCAGCGGACGACGGAGGCGAGCGTGCCGACGTCGCGCCATGCGCCGTCGACGTCGCGTACGGAGACGACCGCGGCCGACGCGTAGCCGGGCTTCAGCGCCACCCCGACCTCGCTCACCCGCTGCGGCGCGGCGAACTCGACGGTGTACGACGCCGGCGCGGCGTGCGGCGCCCACGAGGCGTTCCAGTAGCCGACCACGCCGTCGATCGCGCCCAGGACGCCCACACCCGGCCGGCCCGCCTGCACGTACGTCAGGTCCGTCGACACGGACGCCTCCCCGGCGGCGACCAGAGCCGCCAGGTCGACCCGCCGCGGGTCGGGCCGCTCCGGCCTGATCTCCGCGACGTCGACGAAGGTGCCGACGAGCCGGCTGGTCGCGGAGTCGAAGCCGATGACGAGCACCCGGCCGGGCCGCACCTCGACGACGGCGGGGTTGGCCTGATCGCCGGTCCCGGAGTCCCAGACGAGCTCGCGCGCCGGGCCGTTCCACGGCGCCAGCGGCGAGCGGATCACCGCGCCCACCGTCCCGCGCTTGTCGGTGAAGTGCCCGGACAGGTCGCCGTAGGCGAGGAACACGTCGCCGTTGCGCAGTACCTCCGTGTGCGCCGACGACGTCACCAGGTCGATCTCTGCGGGCGCCGTCCACGTCCGCCCGCCGTCGTACGACCATGACTCCTGCGAGTAGAGCGCGCCCATCGTCGACGCGCCCGCGCCGATGCGCAGCAGCGCGTGCACCACGCCGCCGGGCAGCACCGTCAGCACCGGCTCCTGGTAGTGCGTGCCGGTCGCCGACGCGATCAGCGACTCCGTCGACGCCGACCACGTCTCGCCGCCGTCGCTGCTGCGGACGACGGTCGCCTTCTGCCACTTGTCGTCCGGGACCGTGCCGTACAGCGGGACGACGAGGTCGCCGCCGGGCAGCTCCTTGATCTGGCCGTGGCTGGCGTTCCAGCCCAACTCGTAGGTGTCGACGATGTCGGACTCGCCGCTGAGCATCGACTGCACCGCGACCGGTGCGGACCACGTCTCGCCGCCGTCGTCGCTGTGCGCCACGAACGTGCCCATCGGCTCCGGCGGGGTGACGGCGTAGTTGTTCTGGAACCAGCTGAGCAGCAGCCGGCCGCTCGACAGCTGGGTGATCATCGGGTCGCGGTCGTCGTACGGGCTGTCGAACACGACCTCCGGCGCGGACCAAGTGCTGCCGCCGTCGTCGCTGGTCATCATCAGCAGGCGGCCGTCCTGGCCGGTGTGTCCGGCGCCTTCGCGCGCGACCGCGACGACGGACCCGTCGGCCAGCAGCTCGGCGTTCGGGAAGTGCAGCTTCTTGCCCGGCACGGCCTGCGCGATCACGACGTCAGGGGTGCCGGGCGACCAGCTGGGGCCGCTCGCGGCGGTCTCCGGGACGGGGGCCGACGACGGCGACGGCGTGCCGCTCGCCGGGGTGCTCAGCAGGCCGAGCGCGACGACGCCGGCCAGCATGATCGGAACGGATCTCATGGTTCCTCCAGGCCGGATCGCGGGCGCGAGAGCCGGCGGTCGAGGGCGGGGTGCGATCATGCAATACGGCACACCGTTCCATGTCAATGGAGCGCCGACCGGCTCCGGACGTGAAGAAGGCGCCGCGTCCGGACACGTCGTCCGGGCGCGGCGCCTCGAGGAACCGCGGAGAAGGGCTCAGGCCTGCTTGATGGCCGAGATCTCGAACTCGAGCGTGACCTTCTCGCTCACCAGGACGCCGCCGGCCTCGAGCGGGGCGTTCCAGGTGACGTTCCAGTCCTTGCGGTTGATGACGAGGGAGCCGTCGAAGCCGACGCGCTGGTTGCCGAACGGGTCGGTCGCCGCGCCGGTGAACTCCAGGTCGAAGGTGACGGACTTGGTGACGTCCTTGATGGTGAGGTCGCCGGTGACCTGGAACGTCGTCTCGTCCTTCTGGGCGATCGCGGTCGACACGAAGGTGATCTCGGGGTAGGTGTCGATCTCGAAGAAGTCGTTGGTGCGCAGGTGGCCGTCGCGCTGCTCGTTGCGGGTGTCGACGCTGGCCGTCTTGATGACGATCTTCACCGAGGAGTTGCTCGGGTCGCTGCCGTCGATGTGGGCCGTGCCGTCGAACTCGTTGAAGGCGCCGCGCACTTTGGTCACCATCGCGTGCCGGGCGACGAAACCGAGCCGGGAGTGCGCCACGTCCAGCGTGTAGTCGCCGGTCAGCTGGGTCAGGTCGGTCGTCGTGGTCATGTTCTGCTCCTTGCCGAGGGGTCTGTGGTCAACTCACTTCGTTGACGCGTCACAGATTATCGAACTTGGATGACGTGTCAACTATTCCGTAGACTTCTGGCATGGCAGAGACACGGTGGCTCGACGACCACGAGCAGCACGCCTGGCGAGCCTATCTGCGTATGAACACCGTCCTCGGTGCGGCCCTGAGCCGGCAGATGCAGACCGAGTCGATGCTGTCGATGCAGGACTTCGAGGTCCTCGTCCACCTCACCGACGTCGACGACGCGCGGCTGCGGGTGTCCGAGCTGGCCCGGGCGATGCGCTGGGAGAAGAGCCGGCTGTCGCACCACCTCAGCCGCATGGAGAAGCGCGGCCTCATCGGCCGCGAGGAGTGCACGTCCGACGGCCGCGGCGCGTTCATCGTCCTGACCCCCGAGGGCCGGGCCGCCATCGAGGCCGCCGCGCCGTCGCACGTCGACGCCGTCCGCCGGCACTTCTTCGACATCCTCACCGACGACGACGTCGATGCGCTCACCTCCATCGCCGGCCGCGTCATCGCCCGCGTCGAGGCGACCGACGTCTGCCCCTCCGAATAGCCGGTCGGCCGTGGGGTACGGGCCGAGTGGCACACACGAGGGAGGGATCACCGATGGGTGCGGACGACAAGATGAAGAACGCCGCCGAGAAGGCCAAGGGCGAGGCCAAGGAGGCGCTCGGCAAGGTCACCGACAACGAGAAGGCTGAGACTGAAGGCAAGGCCGACCAGTCCAAGTCCGATCTCAAGCAGGCCGGCGAGAAGGTGAAGGACGCCTTCAAGGGCTGACACCACCCCGACCCGCCCGCCCCCGCTCGACACGCCCAGCGGGGGCGGGCGCATGTCCGGGTCAGATCAGCAGCGTGAGCGCGATGCCGGCGGCCGTCGCGCCGAGGATCGCGAATGTCTCCCGGAACGACGCCTTGCCGGCCCGTACGACCCGCTCGGAGCCGTCCGGCAGGTACAGGATCGGGACGGTCTCGCCGGCGGTGAGCCGTCCGGGCAGGATCGACGTCCGTTCGACGCCGTCCTCGTCCCGGAACGCGACCGTCGACACCCAGCGGCTGCTCCGCTCCCCCTGCCCGCCCGTGCGATGGTGCAGCGTCGACTCCCTGACGACGGCGTCGGCCGGCCGCCCGTGACGCCGCATGCGCAGCGTGCGCGACGCCGACCACGCGGCCGCCACGAGCCCGGCCAGGCCGATGACGATGCGCAGGATGTTGCCCACGCGTCAGGAGTCCTCCGGCGCGCGACGCTTGACGCCGTGGCTGCGCTCCCACATGGACAGCTGCTTCTCCAGGCCCTTCATGATCTCGAAGACCTGGCTCGGTGGCACCCGCACGCGCGTCACCACTCTGGTCGGCACCTTCAGCACCCGGCTCCCATCCTCGGCGACGGACGGTTTCGGCGGGCGCTTCAGGACGGCGAAGTCGAGGACGAAGGAGTCGGCGGTGTGCCAGATGGAGGCGAAGTCGGCGTACGTGCCGGGCTCCACCTCGGCCGGGATGTCGATGTCGTACTCACGGCGTTCGGGCGGGTTGGCCATGCGTTCTACCCTGCCACAGCGGGAGGACCCCTCCGGCGCTGCTTCGCTGTCGGCGCAGTCGTCGCTGGTCACCGCCCGATTTCAGCTTCCCCGCGCGGGGGTGGTAATCTTCAGCGTCGTTGCGCCATTAGCTCAATTGGCAGAGCAGCTGACTCTTAATCAGCGGGTTCGGGGTTCGAGTCCCTGATGGCGCACTCACACCACTTCCGATCAGCGGCGGAGCCCAGGACGGGCCCGCCGCTTCGTGGCTCCTGAGGGGCCGTTCCCCACATCAGCGGCCCCTCAGCTGATCGCTTCGGTGGCACGCTCGCGATCGGGAACGCGCCGCGCCACCAGCCGCTCGGGTGGCACCTGGCCGCCGCGCGAGTCCACGAAGGCCAAGCGCACGGGGTCATCCGACGTCTCGACCAGGAAGCGGGGCGAGGTGCCGTCGGGCCGCGGCCGATGGGTCCGGCCCCATTCGCCCAGGGCGGCGACGACCAGGCTCAGGCTCCGCCCGGCGTCGGTGAGCACATACTCCTCGCGCGCCCGCTCACCGGGCTCCTGGTAGGTGCGCCGCACCATCAGACCGTCGTCGACGAGCGACGCGAGCCGCTTGGCCAGGATGTTCGGAGCAACGCCGAGCGCGTCGCGGAACTCGTGGAAGCGGGTGGCGCCGGCGACGATCGCCTCGCGGACGATGAGCAGGGTCCAGCTGTCGCCCAGCACTTCCAGGCTGCGCGCGATGGAGCAGGCGGAGTCCCTTCCGAGAGCCTTGGGCATGAGCCCAGCCTACCCCCGTGAGTTGCAAAGAACTACCCAGCGCCTGCTAGGTTGCACGAAGCAACTCAGACTCTTCGCACCCCGTCGAACCCTGGAGCCTTCGTGCCCACTCTCGGAACCCGTGCCGGTTTCTGGACCGCCGGCGCCGTGGTCGCGCTCGCGCTGTGGACCAGCGCGTGTCCCACGATGAACTATCCGCTCTACCAGGCCGACTGGCACGTTTCGACCACCACGGTGACGTGGGTCTTCGCTGCGTACCCGATCGCGCTGATCCCGGTGCTGATCGCGTTCGGCGACCTCTCCGATCACATCGGGCGGCGGGCCGCGATGGCGCTCGGCCTGCTCGCTGAGCTCGTCGGCGTCCTCCTCTTCGCGGTGGCGACCGACGTCACATGGCTCCTGGCCGGACGCGCGTTCATGGGGCTGGGTGTCGGACTCTCGCTGAGTCCGGCGAACGTCGCCATGGTGGAGTTCAGCACGGCCGGCCAGGAGAAGCGGGCCGGCTCGATCGGCACGGCGGTATCGGCGCTCGGTATCGCCCTGGCCATGCTCGTGGGTGGCGCGCTGACCGAGTACGCACCGTATCCCCACCGGCTCGACTTCGTGGTCCTGGCCGCGGCCATCGCCGTCGTCACCGGCCTCGTCCTCTGCGTGCCGCACAACACCGCCGGCGAGACGAGCGAACGCTGGCGGCCACGCGCCATCGTCATCCCGCCCGGCAGCCGAGCGATCTTCGTCGCCGGCGCCCTCACGTTCACCTCGGCCTTCCTGCTGGGGGCCATCGTCCTGCCGCTCGGCGCGAAGATCGCCCAACAGCTCGCCCATTCGACCAACGCCCTGCTCACCGGTGCGCTCCTGTCGGTCTTCGCGCTCTGCGTCACCCTGACCGCACTCATCGCGCGACGCCTCGAGATCCGGGTGATGGTCGTCCTGGGCGCCGCGGGCTCCGTCGTCGCCGTGTGGCTCTTCGTCCTCACCGGCGCCACGCACTCGCCGGCCGTCTTCCTCCTCGCCTCGGCCTGTGCCGGAGCGGCCTACGCCTTCGACTTCGCCGGCGGGTTGACGATCCTCAGCAGGTTCGCGGCGCCGCACCACCGGGCCGGCATGGTCTCCGGCGGCTACCTCGCCGGCTACCTCGCCCAAGGCGTCGGCGCACCGGCGCTCGGCTGGACGGTCACGCGACACGGCCTGATGCCAGGCCTGCTCGCGGGTGCGACGGTCTTCAGCGTCGTCTTCGGCCTCGCGCTCGTCAGCGGCGTGGTCACCCTGCGTCGCACGGCTGCGGCGAACCCCACGGTCCCCGAGGGTGACGCGGTCGCGGCGGTCGGTGACAAGGCCCACTCCTCCCACAGCAATGGCGCGGCATCACACTGGATGGGTGAGGGATCGGTGTAGTCCTGGCTACCCGGATCCCTCACCCATCACAGCCTGCGGCTGGGGCAGGCGCGATGCCGCGTTGCCAGCTCGTCACGCCTTGGGGCGTGGACGCCTCCGACAGGTCGGCGACGGCGAAGCTCGCGTCCGGGCTCGAGCCGGTCGCCACGAGCGTCCCCCTCGCATCGACGGCCTGACCGGGCGTCGCGTCGGGGTTGATGACGAGCGTGTTCTGTCCTCAGCTCTCCGGCCCGAGCTCCGCGGCCCACCGTGTACCGAGCGCGTCGAGCACGAACGTGCCCAGATCGAGGTCGGCGTGGCTGGACGCGTTGTCCCCCGCCTTGAACCCGAAGAAGTTCGCGGTCGTGCTGTCACGTCCTGTGCGCACCTCGGTCACGCAGACGTCAGCGCGACGCCGGAGCGACCCCATTCCCTCGGAGCGCATCTTCTGGTCCAGTCACTGCTCAATCCCGACTGGCGAGCGCTGA
This sequence comes from Jiangella rhizosphaerae, assembly GCF_003579925.1. Classification (GTDB taxonomy): domain Bacteria; phylum Actinomycetota; class Actinomycetes; order Jiangellales; family Jiangellaceae; genus Jiangella; species Jiangella rhizosphaerae. The sequence goes on from NZ_QUAL01000098.1 coordinate 7,977, forward strand.
TCGTCGACTGGGAAGACGACACTCCTCGTCTCGTGGCCGGCTTCCATGCCGCCTGGGCCGACCACGTCGGCGAGCCGGCGTGGAGATCCTTGGCGAAGCGGCTCGTGATCATCCAAGGAAAGAGGTGCTCCGACGCCTCGTTTCCTGGATGGTCCTGAGCAGCTACTGCCAATATCCGACGTTGACGATGACCTTCTCCGCGGTGCCGACGAGCTCCGCCGCCTGCTCGTCCGTCAGCTTCCCGTCGCCCTCCAGCTGATGGACCTGGGCGACGAACGCCTCCAGCAGGCCGAGCGTGCCGGCCGAGTCCCGCGTGAGAAGTTCGTAGGCACGGTCCAGCTTCGCCGTGAGGGCGTTCCGGTTGCCCCGGTTCAGGCTCGTGCTCGCGACGCTCTCTTTGAGCACGCTGATCTCGTCGGCGAGGAAGGCCTCCGGGTGCCACAGGTAGTCGCGGGCGAACGTCGTGAACAGCTGGTTCCAGGCGTTGAAGTCGTGGGCACCGGACACCACGACGTTCTCGACGACCGCGTTGTCCAACGCGGCCACCTGCGCCGGGTTCGGCAACCCGAAGTCCCACGCGCCGCCGCCGAAGAGGATGTAGGGCGCCGCGAGATTCGGCGTCGCGTTGTCGACGCGCATGCCGCCGCTCCACGGGCCGTAGTACCCGAACGCCGTGGGGTCGTGGTTGATGAGGTTCGCCGTGACGATGCTGCCCGCCGACAGGCCGGCGAACGCGCGGTCCAACGCCCGGGTCGACACGTTGTAGTGCGACTCGACGAACGGGATCACGACGTTGCGCAGGTTGGGATACCCCTCCGCCGGGCTGCCCAGGTAGTTCGTGGCCGTCGTGATGACGACCGCCGGCTCGGTGGAGCCGTCCTGGATCAGGTTGTCCATGATGACCGGCACGCTGCCGATGTTCATCCAGTCGGACTGGTCCTGGCCGCCGCCGTGCTGCATGTAGATCGTCTTGTACGGCTCGGCCCGGTTCGGGTCGTATCCCGGCGGCAGGTACACGCCCATGGTCCGCGTGGTGGTGCCGATCTGGATCGGGACGTAGCTCCACGTGCCCTTCGCCGAATCGGGCCGGGGATTCTCGATCTCGCGCGCCGCCATCGGGGCGTAGTTCTGCTTCTCCGCGTCGTAGGGCACGTTCACCTTGTTGAAGGCGCGCCGGGCGGTGCCGGTGAGGCCGTCCGGAGCGTAGATCGGCGAGTTCGCCGGGTCGGTCACCCACAGGCTCGTGTCGTCGTCGACGTAGAACCAGTACTGGTTGGCACCGGCCGCGAGGGGCACATCGGTGACCCAGTAGCCGTCGCCGGCGTTGGTCATCTCGACGTCGTAGGCACCGCCCCCGCGCATGAGGCCGGGTCGATACTGCGACGGCTGGTAGATGGTCGGGTCGGTGGGATCCGCCCAGTTCCGCAGCAGGATGTCCGCGACGAACCGGACGCTGGTCGCGTCCGGGTCGTAGTAGACGAAGTGTCCGGTGTAGCCGGTCGGCGAATCGGAATCCGCGACGACGGTCGGCCCCGGGGTCAGGTCCACGTCATCGGCGTGCGCCGCCACCGGCGACATGCTCAGCGCCATCGCCCAGGCGAGCACCAATGCCGCCAGCAGATGGGGTACCCGGGTGCGATGGCGACCGCCACCGACGGTCCCCCACGCATCTCCGGCCGTTCCACGCAGCTGCAGAGCTCTCGTCACCGTTCCTCCTCGAATGGCCGCTGAGCACCGGATCGCCCGCCCGGCGACGCCAGGCTATCGGCTGTTTACGACGTTGTAAATAAACGTTGTAAAAGCGCCTGGCCTGGGCCTACGAGCGCGGCGAGAACGGTGCGGTCAGCCGCCGTCGGTCGTCGGCCGCTGGTCGGACCCGACGACCCGGATGCCGTACTGGTCGAGGACGTACGTGGCATGGCCGTACTTGTCGGCATGGCCGCGGGCGGCCCGCTCCGCGCTGCCGTACACCGCGAAGGTGCGCCCGGACTTCCGGCACTTCGGGCAGTGCGCCCGATAGGCCGGATGCCACCTCCGCTCGCCCGCGACGTCGCTCCCGGGTTCAGCCTCGCGTCGATGATCAGCGGTCATCGCGCGCCCCCCTTGGTTCGCGATCCGGGCCGGCCGGCCCCTCACCCCTGCCATCGCCGGGCAGGCGGAGAAGGGCACGGCCGCGCGCGAGACGGAACCCGTCAAGGGCCCAGGAGGGCGTCAGTCGGCGAGGGCGGGCCCACCCGCCGAGGCGGCCGAGCTGTGGCCGAGGTTCGACAGCACCGACGACCGGCTGGCGTCCTCGGAGGCCAGCACCCCGCCGTTGGCGACGTCGTCGGGTTCGATGTGCTCGAAGGCGATGCGGACGTCGCCGGGGCGGGCGCCCAGTTCCGCGACGGCGGCGGCAGTGACCGCCGCGGCGAAGTTGCGCTTCTGCTCCACGGTGCGTCCCCGCAGCAGCTGGACGGTGATGCTCGGCATCGGAATCAGTCCCTTCAGAGAGCGGTGATCACGGTCTTCAGCTCGGTGAAGTCGTCCAGCCCGAACGAGCCGAGCTCGCGGCCCCAGCCGGACTCCTTGAACCCGCCGCGCGGCAGGACGACGTCGTCGGCGTGCCAGGTGTTGAGCCAGACGGTGCCCGCGCGCAGGGCCGCGCCGGCCCGGTGCGCGCGTCCCACGTCCCGCGTCCAGACGCCGGCGGCGAGGCCGTAGCGGGTGTCGTTGGCCAGCCGGAACACCTCGTCCTCGGAGTCGAACGGGACGGCGGTGACGACCGGGCCGAACACCTCGTTGCGCTGGATCTCGGCGTCCTCCCGCACGCCCGTCAGCAGGGTCGGCTGCACGAAGAAGCCACTGTCCAGGCCCCGGGAACCGCCCGCCACCGCCGTCGCACCGTCGCGGAGGCCGCCCTCGACGTAGCCGAGCACCATCGACTGCTGCTCCTCGGTGATCAGCGGCCCCATGTCGGTCGACGGGTCGAAGCCGTTGCCCAGCCGGACGCCCCGGGCGATGGCCGCCACCCCCTCGACCACCTCGTCGAACGCCGACCGCTCGACGTACAGCCGGGAGCCGTTGACGCAGCACTGGCCCTGGTTGAAGAAGCCCGCGTGCGCCGACCCCGCGATCGCCGCCGGCAGGTCGGCGTCGGCGAAGATGATGCTTCCGGTCGACCTCGACACGCGGCAGGGCGACCCGGTGCCGCTCGGCGACGACGGGACCGTCACGTTCCCCGCGCTGACGCTGCCCCGGGGCGATTACGCCATCGAGGTCCGGTACCTCGGCGACGACGGCCGGCGCGCGTCCGGCGCGTCGGTGACCCACACCGTCGAGCGGCCGCCGCCGGGCGAAGGCGTGCCCGTCCACTACACGTTCGACGAGGGCGCCGGCACCACCACGGCCAACACCGGCACGAATCCGGAGGTCGGCGCCGCCGCGCTGCGCGGGGCGACCTCGTGGGCGACCGGCGGGCCGCGCGGTGGCGTGGCCTCCCTGCCGGGCGGTCCGCCGGCGAGCGACAACTACGTCGAGCTGCCGAACAACCTGTTCGCGGCGATGGAGGACGAGGTCACCGTGTCGCTGTGGGTGCGGCCGAACGCGCTGCCCAACTGGGTGCCGATCTTCCAGGTCGGCACCGGCACGGACACGTTCCTGCTGCTGCAGTCGCGGACGCAGGCCGGCGGGGCGACGGGCTTCGCGGCGACGCTGAAGGCGCCGGGCAACCCGCTGCAGGAGCGTCTGACGCTGGGTTCGGCGAAGGACCTGCCGCTCGGTGAGTGGACGCACGTGGTGTTCACGATGTCCGGCTCGACCGGCAAGCTGTACTTCGACGGCGAGCTCATGGGCACCCGGACCGACTTCACCCTCGGCATCGACGACGTCGGCACGAACGGTGTCACCAGCGACAACTACCTCGGCAACAACGACTACCAGGACGGCCTGTACAACGGGCTCATCGACGACGTGCGCATCTACGAGCACGCGCTGAGCGACGATGACGTCCTGAAGCTGTTCGAGGGCGAAGCGGGCGAGCCGCCGGCCACGACGGCGACGGTGACCCCGGCCGCTCCCGACGGCGCGGACGGCTGGTACGTCACGGCGCCGGCCGTCACGCTGGCGGCCACCGGCGGCTCCGGCGCGCTGACCACGGAGTACGCGCTCGGCGACGGCGAGTGGACCACGTACACGGCGCCGATCACAGTCCCCGACGGCGTACACACCGTGCGCTACCGGTCGCGGGACGCCGCCGGCACCGTCGAGGAGGAGCAGACGCTCGACCTGAAGGTCGACACGACGGCGCCCTCGGTGGCGCTGGCCGGTGTCGCGGACGGCGCGTCGTACGGCCTGCACGAGGTGCTCTCCGTCACGGCGTCCGCGGACGACGCGGGCTCCGGCCTGGCGTCCTGGCAGCTGCTGCTCGACGGCGAACCCGTCGACTCGCCGCTGACACTGGACCTCGCCGGGCTGACCGCCGGGTCGCACGAGGTCGGCGTCGTGGCGACCGACGTCGCCGGCAGCACCACCACGCGGGCCGCCGCCTTCACCGTCGTCGTCTCCTTCGACACGGTGCGTGCGCTGGTCGACCGGTACGCCGGCGAGGGGCTGGTGCTGGGCAGCCAGCGGCAGCGGATGCTGTCGCACCTGCAGGCGGCGGCGTCCGCCGCGAACCGCGGTCAGGTGCGGCAGGCCGACCAGGCCGTCCAGCGGTTCGCGTCCGAGGCGCTGGCCGTCCTCGACGCCACGGCCAGGGCCCGGCTGCTGAGTGCGGCGGAGACGCTGCGGCAGCAGCTGCGCTGAGAGGTCGCGGCGCTGACGGCGCCGGCCCGCCCGGGATCTCGCCCCGGGCGGCCGGCGCCGTTCCGCGGTCAGGAGCCGAAGGACAGGCCGCGCGCCTCGAGCTCCTCGGTGAGGATGCGGATCGCCTTCGGCCCGACCCCGTGAATCGCGAGCAGCTCCTTCGGCGTCACCGAGGTGAGCTGGTCGTAGCGGGTGTAGCCGTTCAGCGCGAGCTCCCGGCGGGCGGTGCGGCCCAGGCGCTGCGGGTACTCGGTCGGGACGGGCGAGTCCTCGGGCGGCATGGCGTCCTCTCAGCGTCGGTCGAGCAGCCAGCGAAGAGTAGCGGCCGTGGCGTCGAAATGTCCGGCGTGCGCGGCGCCGGGCGCGCGGATGAGGGCCGCGTCCGGGATGCGCTCGGCGAGCCAGACGGAGTGGGCCACCGGCACGACGGTGTCGAGCTCGCCGTGCCACAGCGACACCGGAACCGTGATGTCCGCGGGGTCGAAGCCCCAGGGCAGCCCGTAGAGGGCGAGCTCGTCGTCGACCCACCCGTGCAGACCGGGCCGCACGGCCTCGGCGTAGGCGGCCGCGAGCATCCGCTGGACCTCGGGCCGGGCGAGCACCGCCTGTTCCGACTCCGGCAGCAGCTCTCTCAAGTCCTCGGACTCGGTCTCGGCCAGGTGGGCCTCCAGAGCGACGCGCCCGCGCAACGCGGCGGCGGCGCTGACGCGGTTGCCGTCCATCATCCCGGCGGTCCAGTCGAGGCCCTCGGCGTCGCACGGCGCCGTGCTCGCCAGGGTCGCGACCCGGGTGGCGCGGTCCGGATGGACCGCCGCGAACGCCAGTGCGTGCGGGCCGCCGCCGGACACGCCGAAGACGGGAAAGCGGTCCAGGCCGAGGTCGTCGGCGATGGCGGCGATGTCGTCGGCGACATCCACGACCCGCCTGCCGGACCGCGGCGTCGAGTGGCCGTAGCCGGGCCGGTCGAAGGTGATCAGGCGGATGCCGAGACCGGCGAACAGCGCGTCGTCGGGGTGGCGCGCCAGCCGGCTCATGGGGGTGCCGTGCGCATAGACCACCGGCGTGCCGTCGGGCACGCCCCACTCCTCCACGGCGAGGTCCCGGCCATCCGCCGTCCTGATCAGACGCATGCCGGCACCGTACCGTCCGGTGCACCAGGGCCAGGCGCTCCTCTGCCGACAGCAGAGGCCGGCCGGCAGAATCACCCCGTGCCCACACCCCCCATGGTCATCGTCTTCACCGGTCTGCCCGGCACCGGCAAGTCGACCCTCGCCGACCGGGCCGCTGCGGTGCTGGGCGTCCCGTCCTTCGCCGGCGACTGGCTGCTCGGCGCACTCGCGCCGCACGGGGTCCTGCGCGGCCTCGACCGCCCGACGTATCTGCGGCTGTCCCACGATCTGCTGGGCACGCTGATCGACTGGGCGCACGTCGAGTGGATGCGGGCGGAGTTTCCGCCCCTCACCGTCGACGCCGAGGCGGCCCTCGCCCAAGTGCTGAGGCACGCGGGCCCGGCATAGCAGCGGCCCGCGCGTGGTTGTCCTCGTCATGACCGGCAGCACCGCGGCACTCGCCCACCTCGACCGCACCGGCACCGTCCGGATCGCGACCCGCACCGAGGACGGGCGCGAGATCGTCACCAAGATCTGGGCCGTCGTCGTCGACGGGCAGGCGTACATCCGCAACGCCTACGGCGACTCGTCGAAGTGGTACGCGCGCGTCCGGCGGTCCGGCCGGGCCGCGTTCGTCGACGGCGGCGAGCGGTACGACGTCACCGCCGAGCTCGTCACCGACGAGGCGACGAACGCCCGGGTCGACGACGCGTTCAACCGCAAGTACGCCGGCTCCGGCTCGGCCCTGCGCATGATGGTCACCGGCGACGTCCGCGCGTCGACCCTCCGCGTCACACCCGTCGGCGGCTAGCACGGCGAGCCGTTGGCGGCCACCTCGTTGATCTTGGAGTCGTTCGGCCATCTATCGGACATTCCACCCCGCGATTGCCGAACAACTCCAAGATCAACCCAGCGACGCCGTCCGCGGCTGGTCGATGCCGCCGAGACGGAGCAGGCGTGACTCGCCCGAGCCGACCGGCTCGCCGCACGCGGCGCACACGGCCGTGACGTGGAGTTCCTCGCCGCAGGCGTGCTCCCACACCGTCGGCGGCGGGCCCTGCGTCACGTAGCGGTCGCCCCAGTCCATCAGCGCCAGCAGCACCGGCTGCAGCGCCCGGCCCGCCTCCGTCGGCAGGTACTCGTAGCGGCGCGGGTGCTCGTCGTAGAGCCGCCGCTCCAGCACCTCGGCGTCGACGAGCGTGCGCAGCCGGGCGGTCAGGATGTCGCGGCTCCCGCCGGTGTTCGCGACGATCGACTCGAACCGGACGTTCCCCAGCAGCACCTCGCGCAACACGAGCAGGCTCCACCGCTCGCCGACGACCGCCAGCGCGTTGGCGATCGAGCACTCCCGCGCCGACGACGCCGACGACGCCCTGGTCACGACGCCGCCAGCTGCGGGTACAGCGCGCCCAGCTCGCCGGACAGCCCGGCCTTGACCCGCCGCGAGACGTCGTCGGCGAGGCCCTCGTGGGCGCCGGCCTCGACGGCGTCCAGAGCGAGCCGCACGACGTCGGCCGGCGACGACTTCGGGGCGCTGTACGAGCCGGAGATCGCCGGCCACGGCAGCACCGAGTGGACGTTGAGCAGGTGCCCGCCGCCGTTGTTGACGAGGACCCGCACGTCGACGGCGAGTGGCATCGCGCGCGGGTCGGTCACCGTCCGGGGGTCACGCGCCGCCGCGTAGACCTTCGCCGCGCCGCGGGCGAACAGCTCGTCCACCAGCACCTTGCCCAGGTCGCGGTTGCCGCCGGTCACTATGGCGACGGTTCCGTCGATGCGAGTCATCGTGGTTCGTCCAGTCGCTCGATGATGGTCGCGTTGGCAAGGCCGCCGGCCTCGCACATGGTCTGCAGCCCGTACCGGCCACCGGTCTGCTCGAGCACCGACAGCAGCGTCGTCATCAGCCGGGCGCCGCTGGCACCCAGCGGATGCCCGATGGCGGTCGCGCCGCCGTTGACGTTGACCTTCGCGGGGTCGGCGCCGGTCTCGTCCAGCCAGGCAAGAACGACGCTGGCGAACGCCTCGTTCACCTCGAACGCGTCGATGTCGGCCAGCGTCAGCCCGGCACGGTCGAGCACCTTCCGCGTCGCGGGGATGATGCCGAGCAGCATGAGCAGCGGGTCGTCGCCGGTGACGGCGAACGAGTGCAGCCGGGCGCGGGGCCGCAGCCCCAGCCGCCGCGCGGTCTCGCGCTCGACGATCAGCAGGGCAGCCGCGCCGTCGTTGACCGGCGAGGAGTTGCCGGCCGTGACGTGCCAGCCGATCTCCGGGAACCGCCGCTCCCACAGGTCGGCCCAGAACGACGGCTTCAGCCCGGCCAGCGCCTCGGCCGACGTGTCCGGCCGCACCGACTCGTCCGCCGCCAGGTCGGCGCCGGGGACGGGGACGACCTCGGCGGCGAACCGGCCGTCGCGCCACGCGGCGGCCGCCCGCCGGTGACTCGTCAGCGCGAACTCGTCCAGCCGTTCGCGCGACAGCCCGCGGCGCGCCGCGATGAGCTCGGCGCTGATACCCTGCGGCACCAGCCCGTCCGGGTAGCGCGTGGCGACACCCTCGCCGAGGAAGTCCCGCCCCGCCGCCTGGCTGCCGATGGGAACGCGGCTCATCGACTCGACGCCGGAGGCGATGGCGACGTCGTAGGCGCCGCTGATGACCCCCTGCGCCGCGAAGTGGACGGCCTGCTGGCTGCTGCCGCACTGGCGGTCGACGGTGACGGCGGGCACCGACTCGGGGAAGCCCGCGGCCAGCGCGGCCCACCGGGTGGTGTTCATGCTCTGCTCGCCGATCTGCCCGACGGCGCCGCCGATGACGTCGTCGACGCTGGCCGGGTCGATGCCGGTGCGCTCGGCGAGGGCGCGGAGGACGGTCGCGTGCAGGTCGACGGGGTGGACGTCGGCCAGCGCCCCGCCCGGCTTGCCCCTGCCGAGTGGCGTACGGACTGCGTCGACGATGACGGCTTCTCGCATGCCGCCACTCTACCTCCTGAGTTGGATTCTCCAACCCGCTACCTTGGCGGCCGCCCCCGTTGAGGGCGGACGGGGGGCCGGCGGGCGCTGGGGCGGCGGGACGGACGGGGCCGCGCGAGGCGTGCGCCGGGGCGTGCGGCGTGTGCCGGAAATAGACTCGCGCCGTGGACGCCGACGCCATCGACCTCGACGAGTTCGAGCGCATGGTCGGTGAAGCGCTCGCCGAGCTGCCCGGCTGGGTGCAGGAGGCCGTCGCCGGCATCGCGATCATGGTCGACGACGAACCGCCGGCCGACTGGCACGGCCGCGGCCTGCTGCTCGGCCAGTTCCACGGCGTGGCCCGGACGCGCATCGGCGGCCGGGTGCCGGGCAGCCTGCCCGACCGCATCGAGTTGTACCGCGTCCCGATCCTGAAGGTGAGCACGAGCCGGGACGACGTCGCGGCGCGGGTCCGGAAGGTGCTCGGGCACGAGATCGGGCACGCGTTCGGCATCGCCGAGACGCGACTGCGCGAACTCGGGTGGTACTGACGAGGCGATTCCACAATTCACCACGAACCGGGACGTTTCGCCCTCGATCGACGCCGCCGGCCGGGCACCGCGACCACGCGGCAGTGGACTATGTTTACCCAGGCCAGAGGGCCCATGCCGCAACTTCCCGATGCTGTCTACTGTCCGAACGGACCACCCCCGAGGACTGAACTGACGAAATATGCCGAACGGCTTTTGCCGCCTCCACACGCCTGAGTAGGGTTACGCAACTGGGGGGCGATCTGTAGCGGCTTCGTGCGAAATTCGCCAGATCTCCCTCCAGGACGCAGAAGGGATCTCGGTCGATCAGCAGGGCTCGGCAAGAGAAGTCGACGGGACGCCGGCGTGGCCACGGTGCCAGGTCCAGCGGCCCCCGGTTCGGCGTGTCCCGCCCCTCGCGGTCGGCCTGGCTGTTCGACAAGGTCCGCCGCTATCCGGTCGTCATCGTCTGCGCGTTCGCGGCCACGCTGGGCATCACGCTCGGCAACATGCTCGTGCCCAGCATCGACCACGCGCTCGGCATCAACCCGTTCCAGTCGGCCGACCAGGTCATCGCCTCTCCCGGCGACGAGCCCGGCCGGCCGTCGGCCAGCGACGACCCCGGCGACTCACCGTCCGAGGGTGACGGTGACGGCGGGTCCGCCTCCGCCGACCCCGGCTCCGACGACGAGGGCGACGGCGGCGGCTCCGGTGGCGGTCAGTCCGATGACGGTGACGGCGGCGACCCGTCCGACGATCCCGAGGCCGAGCCGGGCGACGGCAACAGCACCGGATCCGGCGGCGGTTCCGGCGACCCGTCCGATGACCC